>CACYWW010000021.1 GCA_902778145.1 uncultured Ruminococcus sp. | reverse complement strand
TTTCGATAAAAGTCATGCCTTTTTTTATTGAACCGATTTTTTTGTCGGTTATCTTTATTTCGGGCTTCGGAGTGCACCATGTGGTAGGGTCATTTTTATAGTAAACGGCAGCCTCCGCGCCGTTTCTTACGGCACAGGACGCGAGGACTGAAATGACCGCGAGAAAAAGAACGGTCATCATTATGATCCTGTTATTTTTCATGTTGATTACCTCCTTTTTGATCAAAAGCAGAAATACTGTTCACCAATAATTCTTGATCAACTAATCTATAGTAGAAAATAAACGTATTTCCACAGGGACACCTCGTTTGCCGATGGGTTTATTTGGTTATCCGAGTTCCGCTCCGCCCCACTCAACTACGGTAAATCCGAAGCGCTGCGGAGTTTCGATCGCCTGCGGCCGGATTTCGACCGGATTCTGCATCGGTTTATACGCCATGAATACGCGTATCACCGTATCGGGCTCGGGTATGACAGTGAGTTTTGCGTTATCCGTGTACGCGGTGGTCTGGAAAGATATGAGGTTATACGCGTTGTTCTGCATCCTCGGCAGCCAGTAGATGATGAATTCGTTCGCTTCCTTAGCGCTCAGTCCGAGCCGCGGCAGAATATCGGACAAAAATGCTGCGGTATCGGTACCTTTTACGCAGAAGCCTTTTGACATATCAGGCCCGGTCATACCTTTGCCCTCCCAGTAAAGCGCGTAATATTCGCCGCCGTCCGGGAAGATCAGCGTACCGTCCGGCTTAGCGGTAAAGTTTGCCCAGCCGTTTTCCGTATACTGCGGATATGAGCAGGTCATCCCGCCGCTGATTTCGAGCTTTACGGTGCAGACGGTATCCTTTTCAGGGTAAAGATATATTATCGGTTTGTCATATACCGGCTCACCCGCTTCATAATCCGACCGACCCGCCGAAACGACCTTTGTTATAGTTTGTTTAGTCTCATAGTCACCAAAATCGCTGTCCTCAACTTTGTAATCGGCTCCGTAAAAAACGACTTTAACGGTATCGAAGATCTCAAAAACGTTATTTGCTCCGCTGTACGATACGTAAACACCGTCGTCGAAATTTCCGCTTCCGGCAAAGCCTTTCTTGGATACGTATTCTACGTAGATAAAAGCAACGTACTTTTTGCCGGCAACGGGTTTAAAATCTCTGCCGATCTGTTCCGGCTCAGAGGTATCTTCCGTTTCAGCCGGCTCCGTTGTATCAGACGTTTGTGTATTTGCATTTGCCGGGGCGTTGCTGCGATTCATGCAGCTTACCATCAATGCCGTTACAAGCAGCAGCAAAATTACAGTTGTAATTCTTTTCATTTTTTCTCCTATTGCATTTTAAATTCCGGTCGTTTGCGATCCCTTCATATATTAAGATGTTGTTTTTGCCCGGAAAGTTTCACCGTGACGCAAATGTTTACAAACATTTCAAAAACAAGCGGGAGAGGTGCCCCCCTCCACTGCGTTATTCGTTTACGTACTTATCCTCATACGCCGCGGCAAGCGTGTTGAACAACTTCTCCGCTTTGCCGCCGACGGCTCTGCCGTCGATATGCGAGACGCGGCGGAACATGGCGGACGCCGAGCCGACTATGACCTCTTCCGCCCGCATCATTTCATCCACCGTGAACGTCCTGACCTCGTGCGGCAGATCTTTTTCCTCGCAGATACGCAGAACGTATTTGCGCGTGACGGACGGCAGTATGTGATTTGAAAGCGGCGGGATGACGACTTTACCGCCCGAAATGATCATGACGGACGAATGCGAACCCTCTGTGACCGTCTGTCCGCGGTGAAAGACCGTCTCGTAGCAGCCCTCCTTTTTTGCCCGCTGCGCGGCGAGGACGTTCGGCAGAAGGTTCAGAGTCTTGACGTTGCACATTTCAAATCTGATGTCCTCCTCCGTCCTCATCTTCACGTATCCGTACATATCGACGCGGCTGAGCGGCTTGCAGTACGCCATGAAGGACGGCGTGAGCTCTCCGTATTTATGGTCGCGCAAAGCGTTGCCGCGGGACGCCTGGAAATATATCAGCGCGTCGCCCTCGGGCTTCGTCAGCTCAACGAGCCTGTCGAATATCCGCGTCATCTCCTCACGGCTCCACGCGGGCTCTATGTCTATCAGGCGGCAGCTGTTCTCAAAGCGCTCGAAATGATCCTCGAGCGCGAAAAATCTGCCGTTCACAAACGTTGTCACGTCGTAAACTCCGTCGCCGAAGTAGAACGCGCGGTCCGTTACCGGAGCCGTCAGCGTGTCGAGCGGGGCGTAAGTCCCGTTATAATATCCGTAATTCATATTGTCAGTTACCTCCTCTGCCGTTTCCGTCAAGCAGATCTTTTTTGATATCCCACAGTTTCTGAGAAAGGTCGACGTAGTAGTCGTGCGGGTTCTCGAAACGCGTGACCTCGTCCCAGAGCGTCTCCATCTGCTCCTTGCAGTACTCTCTTATCTGTCCGAGCGTGGGAAGCTCATACACGAGCTCGCCGTCGCGGAAGATCTGTTTCATGAGTTTTACCGCTTTGTAATCGCTCAGGGTCTTGCGTTTCCAGGTGTAGTTCGGATCGAATATCTCAAGCGGTTTTTCATCGTCTATCTCCTCGTTATAAAGGCAGATCTGATCGGCGAGCGCCTTTCCGGTCTTCCTGTCGAACAGACGGTAGACGGTCTTGAAGTGCGGGTTCGTTATCTTCGACGTGTTTTCGCTTATCTTTATCTTCGGGATTATGTTCCCGCGCTTATCCTCGATCGCGGCGAGCTTGTAAACGCCGCCGAAAACGGGCTCGCTCTCGCTCGTTATCAGCCTCTCGCCGACGCCGAAAGCGTCGATGCAGGCGCCCTGATTGAGAAGATCGCGGATCGTGAACTCATCAAGGCTGTTCGACGCGATTATCTTGCAGTGCGGGTAGCCTGCCTCGTCGAGCATCTGACGGGCGCGGCGCGACAGATACGCAATGTCGCCGGAATCGATCCTGATGCCGAGATTCACGTCGCGCCGGTCGCGTCCGAAGTTGTTGTCGAACGCCTTTATCGCGTCCGGTACGCCCTCCTTCAGCACGTTGTAAGTGTCAACGAGAAGCGTCGCGGACTTGGGATATATCTTGCAGTAGGTGTCGAACGCCTCATACTGCGAATCGAACATCTGCACCCACGAGTGAGCCATGGTGCCGCCCGCCGGTACGCCGAATATCTTGTCCGATATGGCGCACGCCGTACCTGACGCGCCGGCAATGTACGCCGCCCTCGCTCCGAGTACGGCGCCGTCCGCGCCCTGAGCACGGCGCGAGCCGAATTCGGAAACCGGTCTTCCCTTCGCCGCGCGGACTATGCGCGACGATTTAGTTGCGATCAGTGACTGATGGTTTATCGAAAGCAGTATGAATGTCTCTATCAGCTGCGCTTCGGGAGCCTTCGCTCTGACCGTCAGTATCGGTTCCTGCGGGAATACAGGCGTTCCCTCCGGCACCGCCCATATGTCTCCCGTGAAGCGGAAATCCTTCAGATACGAGAGGAATTCCTCGGAAAATATGCCTTTGCCGCGCAAAAACTCTATATCGTCCGCGTCGAAATGCAGGTCTTTTATATATTCTATGACCTGTTCGAGCCCGGCGGCGACGGCGTAACCGCCGTTGTCCGGGACGCGGCGGAAGAAAACGTCGAAATAACAGATCTGATCCGCCATACCGTTGACGAGGTAACCGTTGCCCATCGTCAGCTCGTAAAAATCACATAAAAGCGTATAATTCCTCTGTGTCATGCCGTCCTCCCTTTTCTGCCCGTGACTTCGATCTGCATCGATTCCATAACGTCAAGGACCTTTTCATTCAGTTCACTGTCGGCGCAGCCGGTGCATCCCGCGTCGACTATCACGTGCGCGTACGGCGCCGCGGTCTTCGCTATCACGGCGTTCGACAAAACGCAAAGATTGGAGGCGGGACCGCACAGCTCTATCTGTTCGTACTTTCCGTCAAGTATGTATTCTGACAGAGCCTCGCAGCCGAAAGCGCCCTTCTCAAAGATCGCCGACGCGAATTTTGAGATCCGCGCCACTCTGCCGTAAAGCTTGTGGCCGTCCGTGCCCTTGATGCAGTGCGGGACGGGGAGGTTCCTCCCCTCCTCGGTATCGAGATAGTTCTTTGCGTGCGTGTCGAGCGTAAACACGACCTCTCCGCCGTCAAGCACGTATTCCTGTATTTTTTTCAATATCGGCGCCTCGAGCTTTTCCGCACCGGGATAGCCGAGCGAGCCGTTAACATAGTCATTCTGATAGTCGACTACAACAAGTAATTTCATGATGATCTCTTTCAGTTAAGATAAACATAAATATCATACCACGTTTTTCCGATTTTGTAAACAATCGATATTGACAAAAAAAGCCGAAAACGGTATAATGAAATTGAATTTTAAGACAAACGGAGGTTTGATCCATGCCTGACACGACAAACAAAACGTTCAGTAAAAACAACTCACACAAGCTTATATATCTCGCCATAATCGCAATGATGATCGCAATAGAAGCCATCTTCTGTTTTACTCCGCTCGGATCGATACCGATAGGTCCGCTCGTGGCGACGCTTGCCATGCTTCCCGTATGTATGACCGGCGTCATGCTCGGCGTGAGAGCCGGAACGGTGATGGGCTTCGTCGCGGGGCTTTTCAGCTTCATCGTCTGGACCTTCATGCCCCCGAGCTTCATGGCGATAGCCTTCACGCCGTTTTACAAGGTCGAGCTCGGGAACGTGACGTTCGGCGGAAACTGGTGGTCGCTTGTCATCTGCTTCGTTCCGAGGATACTCGTGGGCACGCTTTCGGGTCTTGTTTACAAGGCGATCGCAGGCAAAACGGATAAGCAGGCGCTGAAGATCACGGCGGCGGCTTTAGCCGGCATAGCCGGATCCGTCATCAACACGGTGGGAGTCCTCGGCGGCATAGCGCTTTTCATGCACCGCGAATTCTCCGAAATATACGCGATGAGCGAGTTCGGCGCGACCACGGTCGCCGCGGTCATCGGCGCGACGATACTTACGAACGCGATACCGGAAGCCGTCGTTTCCGGAATAGTCACGCCCGCCGCCGTGCCGATCCGCGGACTGATCGATAAGAAATTATAATTCCACGTTCACAACAAGAGTCTCGTCCTTCACAAGGGCGAGCTTTTTGTTTCCGAGAACGAGCGTGCCGCCGTCCTTGTCCGTGTAGACCTTGAGCTTTCCGCTCTCGTACTCAACGTAGACGTAGCCGTCGTTCAGAGGCACCGTGCCCATGATCTTTTCAAGTCCACCCGTCTGAGGTC
The DNA here is from genome assembly GCA_902778145.1 of uncultured Ruminococcus sp. GTDB lineage: Bacteria > Bacillota > Clostridia > Oscillospirales > CAG-272 > UBA1248. Next base: position 28,495 of record CACYWW010000021.1, on the reverse strand, counting down.
TCACTTCGAACGTCGCGGCGCCGACTGACGTGGCTTTTACGCCGAGGAAGTATTTGCCGAGCAGATAAACGGGCCCCGCGCCCCATGCGTGGCAGAGGGATCTGCCGAATTTCATGCCGTACATGGCGTAGTGCTCCGCGCCCCTCTCGTGCGGCAGATACTGCTCCCAGATCGACGTCGCGCCGAGCTTCAGCATGCCTCCCCAGTAGGAACGGAGCTGTTCCACTGCGTATTCGAGCTGCCCGCAGCCGCAGAGCGCGTCAAGCTCGTAGAAGCCGAAGTACGGAGTCGTTATATGCGGAACGTCCTCGTTTTTGAGGACTTTTTCTATTATCATGGTCTTCATTTCGTCGTCGGCGACGCCGGTCATCAGCGCCAGGACGTTCGTATGTCTGCCAACCTTTTCCCTGCCGGAGTCCGCGCAGTCGACGTACGCACCGCGATCCGGACGCCAGAAATCGCGCCGGATAGACTCACGGAGTTTCTCGGCCTCCGCGTCATAGCTCTCTCCGTTCTGTCCGCAGACGGCGCTGAGCCTGCTCATGGCTTTCATGGTTTTATAAAGCAGCATCTGCTCCGCCGCCATCGCGCCTTCCTTGTCGAGATCCGCCCAGTCTATGAATATCCAGTCTCCGGGACGTCCGACGACGTATCCGCGCTCATCCGTCCGCGAGACGATGAAATCGTACAGGGCTTTGACTCTCGGCATTATGAATTTCACGAAATCCGCGTCGCCCGAGCTGAAATAATAATCCCAGACGCCGCAGATAAGGTACATCGAATAGTCGTTTATCGTGTTTATGTGCTGTTTGTACGGCGGCTTTCCGAGCAGGAGCGTTATCGTCCTTCTCGTGATGTCATTGTCATGGAACAGATAATCGTTTATCATGTAGCTCTGATAAGCGTCACCCGACCATACCCATCTGTCGCGTTTGATGCCGTCGATGAAGAACTCACGCGAGCAGAGGTGGAACGTGTACGCGCACGTCTTCCACACGTCGTTTATCAGCTTGTCGTCGCACTCGAAGCTGCCTATGTCCTCAAGCGGGACGTATTCGTAATAAGCGGAAAGCTTGAGGCTCGCGGCGAGCTTTTCAGGGATATATACGTATCTGAACGCGCGCGAGCTCAGACGGTAGCTCATCATCCCCTCAAGATGCTCGTAAAGGTACGCGTTGTCCGGATCCGTCGCCTCCTCGGCGGACTCTCCGAAATACACGGTGAGCCTCGCGGTATCCACGGAGTTCTCTATGAAAAGCTGTGCGAAGGTCTCGCACCCGAAGTTATAAAGAACGCCCTCTCCGTACGTCCTGCTGCTGACGGGATAAATGCGGCGGAACGAGAACGGGAAGCTTTCCGGCGTTTCGTCCGGATCCGTATACGCCGGATTGTCGCCCGCGTTTATGAATTCACAGGTGTTGTCGGAAACGAGCCAGCTGCGGTCGGTGCAAACAGTGTCTGACACCGCGTAAATGCACGGAAGCCCCGTCAGGTTCGTGATCTTTATCTCCATAACGTGCTTGCCGGGGCCGAAGAAAACGTCTTTTCCTACGGGGAATTTCTTCCAGCCGTCGAAATTGATGTAGCCCTCACCGCAGGCAAGGATCTTCACGTATCCGTCTTTTTCGCATTCGAACGTCTTTGAAAACGTGACTGTCGGGTATACCGACGGCTGAGACCAGAACGCCGGTATCGTGACGTCGAATTCACGGCGGCGCTCATGGAGCTTGAGTCCGTGGTATATTTCGTAATCTCCTCTGTACCAAATCCATTTGCTTTGCATGGTTCTTTCCTTTCTTACCTGAAAATTTCACCGTTCTGACCGTAAACCGCCGTTCTTACAATATTATAGACGCTGTTTTCCGGGTCTGTCAGATCTACCGACAGGTATTTACAAATTGCCTTTATTATATATTCGGGATTTATATACGTTGCGTTTTCGGCGGATACGACGGTCGTTATCACCGCCTCGCCCGGGTTCGACAGGCCGCATACGAGGCTTCTGATATACGGCTGTATGTCGTAGTCCATGAAGCCGGATTCCGTCTTTTTCGTTCTCTTCTCGACAAAAACGGGAGAGCGGAAAAGCTCGTTTATCCTTTCGCACATATCGCCGTCCATCAGCGGTGATACGACCGTCAGCCTGTATTCCGCGTCCTTTATGCGTTTGAAATCCGTTTCCGGACGGTAGACGTCCGTGACCGCTATGTCGTCCGGCAGATTCACGTTCAGTCTTTCGCGGAATCCTGATATGTCGGAGCCCTCGGCGACGTTAACGTCAAGGAACTCGCACAAGCTCTCTGTGCCGACCGACGACGGCAATGAAAACACGAGATACGGGCGCGGGTTGAAGCCGTGAGTATGCTCAACCTTAATCCCGGCGCGTGTGAGCGCCGTTTTCATCGTTCTGTCAAGATCGAGATGCGATATGAATTTGGCGTTGCCGGTCTTTTGAAACGCTATCCTTATTTTTTCGTAAGCGGGCACCATCTGTTCACACCTCCGAGACTGTTCGCGCCGCATCCGGCGCAGCCCTCCGCGCACGACTGCGTCGTCTTGCCCTCGTACGCTTTTTTCTTCTCCGATAAAAGGAATTTTTTGCTGACGCCGCAGTCTATGACGTCCCACGGCATGATCTCATCGTCGCGCCGTCTCCTGTTCGCATAGAAGGCGGGATCAATACCGCAATCGGAGAAAAGCCGCATCCATTTATCGAAATCGAAGTATTCGCTCCACGCGTCGAACCTCATCCCGCGTCTGCACGCCTCGAGCATCACGGCGCATAGTCTTCTGTCACCACGCGCGAGTACGGCTTCTATCAGACTGCCGTCCGCGTCGTGGTAGTTGTATTTTATCCGTCTGTCGTCACAGCAGGAGCCGAGGAGCTTCTGCTTGCGGCGATATTCCTCGAGGCTGTCCTGCGGCTCCCACTGGAACGCCGTGAACGGCTTCGGGATGAAGCAGGCGACGGAGATCGTGACCTGCGGCTTACCCTTCGGGCGGTCGTCGAGCTCGTAAAAGCTCTTTATCACCGTCTTTGCAAGCTCCGCGATGCCCTTTATATCCTCGTCCGTCTCCGTAGGATGTCCGATCATGAAATAAAGCTTGACAGCCGTCTTGCCGTTGGAGAACGCGACGCGGCAGGCGCGGAGCACCTCTTCCTCGGTCAGGTTCTTATTTATGACGTCGCGCAGGCGCTGTGTCCCCGCCTCCGGCGCGAACGTAAGCGTCGACGTTCTGACGCTCGATATCTTCTGCATAAGCTCGTCCGTGAAGCTGTCGGCGCGAAGCGACGGCAGAGTCAGACTGATCATATTGTCGTCCGTCCACGAAAGGAGCCCGTTCGTGAGCTCGCGCAGACCGGTGTAATCGGAGGTCGACAGCGAGCAGAGGGATATCTCGTCGTAGCCCGTGTTTTCAAACGTGCGCCGCGCCTGTTCGTTCAGCAGCGCCGGATCCTTTTCGCGCACCGGGCGGTAGATCATCCCCGCCTGGCAGAAGCGGCAGCCGCGGATGCAGCCGCGCATTATCTCAAGAGTTATCCTGTCCTGAACGCATTCGATATACGGCATTACCGGCTTGTCGGGATAAAACGCCGTGTTGAAATCCTCAACTATCCGCTTCGTCACTTTCGCCGGAACGTCGCCGTAAACCGGGGTATACGCCTTCACCGTTCCGTCTTCGTTATAAGAAACGTCATACAGCGACGGAACATAGAAGCCCGGCAGCTTCGCCGCCTCGTGGAGGAAGGCGCTCCGGCTGTACGTTCCGTTCTTTTTCATTTTTATGTAAAGCTTTGAAAAATCAACGAGCGCGACCTCGCCTTCACCTATAGAGAAAACGTCGAAGAAATCGGCTATCGGCTCCGGATTGTACGAGCACGGACCTCCGCCTATGACGATCGGATCGTCTTCTCCGCGCTCAGCGGAGGCGAGAGGGATCTTCCCGAGCTTCAGCATGTTCAGGACGTTCGTATAGCAAAGCTCGTACTGAAGCGTGAAGCCCACGATATCGAATTCGGAAAGAGGCATGCCCGTCTCGTGCGAGGTGAGAGGAATGCCGTGCTTTTCAAGCTGTTCCTCCATATCGACCCACGGCGCGTACGTGCGCTCACAGTAAATATCCGGCTCCGCGTTGAGAGCTCCGTACAGGATCCTTACACCGAGGTTGGACATACCGATCTCATAAGTATCGGGGAACGCGAAGACCCACCGGCAGTCGACCTTCGACGGATCCTTTATGACCTGCCCGAATTCACCGCCCGTATATCTTCCCGGCTTGAGTACCTGTTTAAGTAATGTATCCTTGTAAAACATCATTTTACCCGTATGTATATTTTGTCTTTTACAGTATACCAAATAACGGAGCAAAAATCAACGGGTAATAAGTAATTTTTATTATTTTTTTGCAGCCGTCCCGGATTATCCCGCAAACGGCGGGCGCCGCCTCACTGCCGGTTCCGCGGATCTTTGCGGATCGCGATCCGCCGTGAGTTTCCGATTTTACAATAAAATAACATTATACTGTAAAAAAACTCAAAAAAATATGTTATTATTATCGAGTTGGAAATTCTGTCAAGGGGATATAAAATTGTGAAAAGAGAAGATCTTCGTAACGTCGCGATAATCGCCCACGTCGACCACGGCAAGACAACGCTCGTCGACGAGATGCTGAAGCAGGGCGGTATTTTCCGTGAAAACCAGGTCACCACCGAGCGTGTGATGGACTCCGGCGCGCTTGAGCGCGAACGCGGTATAACGATACTCGCGAAAAACACGTCCGTCCACTACAACGGCATCAAGATAAACATTATCGACACTCCCGGGCACGCCGACTTCGGCGGCGAGGTGGAGCGTATACTCAAGATGGTCAACGGTGTAGTGCTTCTCGTTGACGCCGCGGAGGGTCCGATGCCGCAGACGCGCTTCGTCCTTTCCAAAGCGCTGGAGATGAACCATCGCGTCATCATCGTCATCAATAAAGTCGACAGACCGGACGCGCGTCCGCATGAGGTCGTCGACGAAGTGCTCGAGCTGTTCCTCGATCTCAACGCCACGGACGAGCAGTTCGACTCCCCCGTCGTATTCTGCAACGGCCGCGCCGGCACCGCTTCGCTCTCTCCCGATCATCAGGAGGAGAACCTCAAGGTCCTTTTCGAGGCGATAATCAACCATATCCCCTGCCCCGAGGGAGACGAGACCGCGCCGCTTCAGCTGCTCGTTTCGTCGATAGACTATAACGACTACGTCGGCAGGATCGGCATAGGCCGCATCGAACGCGGCGTCATCAGAGCCGGTCAGGATATGATGATGTGCAACTACCACAACCCCGGAGTGACGCGCCGCGGAAAGATAGTAAAGCTGATGCAGATAGACGGTCTGAAGCGCGTCGACGTCGAGGAGGCGACAGTCGGTGATATCGTCTGCTTCTCCGGCGCCGAGGATATCGAGATCGGAGACACGGTGACGGCGGTCGACACACCGGAGCCGCTCGAATTCGTCAAGGTCTCCGAGCCTACGATGGAGATGACGTTCTCCGTCAACGACAGCCCGTTCGCCGGACGCGAGGGCAAGTTCGTAACGTCCCGTCAGCTTCGCGAACGCCTTTACAAAGAGCTTCTCCGCGATGTGTCCCTGCGCGTTCAGGACGGCGAAACGACCGACCAGTTCAAGGTCATGGGCCGCGGCGAAATGCATCTTTCCATACTTATAGAAACAATGAGACGCGAGGGCTACGAGCTCTGCTGCTCCACTCCGCGCGTGCTTATGAAGCAGATCGAGGGCAGGACGTGCGAGCCGATGGAGCTTGTCACGATAGACGTCCCCAATGAATACGTCGGCGCGGTCATGCAGAAGCTCGGCGCGAGAAAAGGCGAGCTGCTCACGATGGAGCCGATCGGCGAAAACCGCACGAAGGTCGAATACAACATTCCCGCAAGGTGTCTGATCGGCTACCGTTCCGAGCTTATGACGGACTCGCACGGCGAGGGCATCATAAACTCCATATTCAACGGATACGAGCCCTTCAAGGGTGAGATCACGCGCCGCTTCACCGGTTCGCTCATCGCGTCCGAGGACGGCGAGGCGACATCCTACGGTCTGTTCAACGCTCAGGACCGCGGCACGATGTTCATCGGTGTACAGACTCCCGTATACGAAGGCATGATCGTGGGCGAATGTCCGAAGATGGTCGACATAGCCGTCAACGTCTGCAAGAAAAAGCACCTTACCGCCATCCGCTCCGCCGGCGCGGACGAAGCGCTCCGCCTCGTTCCCCCGAAGGTGTTCAGCCTTGAGGAGGCGATAGAGTTCATAGCGGACGACGAGCTTATGGAGGTGACTCCGAAGTCGCTTCGTCTGCGCAAAAAGATCCTCTCCAACGCGCAGAGGCTCAAAACGATATTCAAGAAAGACTGACGTTTATCCGTCCGGGCGATCCCCGGACGGATCTTTTTTGTCTGTTTGCGTTCCCGGTTTTGATAAATAGCTCTTGATTTTTTCGCGCGGACGTGATATATTATATCTGAATACTGTATTACTTGGGAGAAAAGGTATGAAAAACGTTATCAGACGGTCCGTATCCGCGGTACTCGCGCTTCTGATCGCCTCTGCCGTGTTCCTTCCCCTCTCCGGCGTATATGCCGACAGGGTGAGGGCGGCGGATGGCGTTCCGGGCGACGTGAACAAGGACGGCACCGTGAACAACAAGGACATATCCGCTCTTTTCCGTTACATAAACGGATTTGATGTCGACGTCGACACAATAGCGTGCGACGTTACGGGCGACGGCAAGATAAACAACAAGGACGTTACCCTGCTCTTCAAGCACGTGAGCGGCGCGGACGTCACGATCTTCTACGGCGTCCCACACACCGACGATCCGAACAATATCTTCATGAACTGGACACCGTCGTCCGCATCCGCGTTCGGCACGCTCAAGCAGACCGTCGTCACGTCGTCGGACGGCAGCGTCACGCTTTCGTATCAGAAGAACGGTATAGTAAAGGATCCGTACGCCGTGCTCGACATCGCGAAATACGTTCAGCTCACCGGCAGAGACCCGCTCGAGGGCGCGGAGGGCTCTTATATAGTATTCCGCATGAAGTCGACGGGAGACGGATATATGAAGGTATACGCCGGCGCGTCGGATTCTTCCGACAGCGGCTCCGTCTGCTATATCCCGGACGGTGAATGGCGCTGGGCTGTCGTTGACATGACCTGCACGTCGCTCACCTCGGAGGAGACCCTTTCTTCGATCCGTATAGACTGGACGGGCAGCAGCGTCACCGAAGGCAGCGCGATGACCGTTTCGGAGATCGGCTTTTTCAGGACGTTCGAAGAAGTATGCGAACACACCGGGCTGTCTGCCGGCGAGCTCATGCCCAAGCCGGTCGAGACGCCCGAGATACCCGACGATATTTCGCCGTATTATACGGCGGCGGGTTCAACTCTTGAACGCGTCGTCGAGGACGGTAGGGACGCGATAAAGCTTACGACCGCGAACAAGACCGCGCGTATAAATATTAACGCCTCGGCGCTTGCCGCGCTCGAAAACGGCATGGTCACGCGCGCGCACTATCTCGCCGTCAGCTTCAAGGTGTCCGGCATGAGCTCCGGTACCGTATATCTCAATACCGTGGCTGACGTTTCCGGCAAATCCGCTTCATCCGCGCAGACCGTCAAGATCGACACGGAAAACGACGGCTGGCAGGGCGTCATATTCGATATGCGCAACCTGTCGCTTGACGAAGAGGCGATCAAGCGTATAGTGATAGACTTTACCGGCTTCACATCCGACACCGAGCTCTTCTTCGGCGGCGTCACCGTCACACCTTATATAAACCACGCGCTCACCGCGTGCGGCAACTCGAAATATCTTCTCAATTATGACGAATCCCTCTCGGACAACGATCCGCTCGCGCATGAGACTCTGACGGCGGACGAAGAGGATCCGCGCGTCAGACTGTGGTTCGATCACACCACCGAAAAAACGGATCGCGACGTCACCGTGAGTGGCGGCCGCACGGGCTATACCGTGAGGATGGCGAAGAACGAATCCGAAAACTGTCAGTTCTTCGTCGTACCGTACAAGGACACGAAGATCAGCGTAACGGTCGACCCGTTCGCGAACGGTGAAGACACCGTCCCGTTCGAGCTTTATTACGAATACTATCATAATATAGAAAACGTGCTCAAGCCCGACGCACTCCCGCCGTATACCGGTCCCGTGGACGTCCCGGCGAATACATCCCAGGGCTTCATGATACAGCTCACCACGTCTCCCGAAACGCCCGCCGGCACGTACACGTCCGTCGTACACGTCTATGACGCGGAGACAGGCGCGGAGATCAGGCGCGCTCCGGTCGCCGTCAGAGTCTGGGATTTCGAGATATCAGACAAGACCGAGCTCCGCACCGCGTTCGCTCTGTGGACCTCGTACATGACCGACTCCTATAACTGGGAAAAAGTCTCGTTCACCCCGGATGAAGTACATAAGAACTACTTCGAGTTCTTCGATAAGTACCGCATCAACATCATGGACATACCCGGAGGCATGACATCGTCCTACGGCGTCAAGTGGATGCAGCGCGACAGGGTCAACACCGCCCGCTGGTATAACCGCGATATGAGCGTTTCCGAGGATCTCGGCTACACGCCCGACTGGCTCGACAAGGTTCTTTACTACTCGGTAGACGAACCGAAATCACAGGAACAGTTCGCGGCGCTCCTGGAGCACGCGAATCAGATAAGGCAGAACACGCCCGATTACAGGATGGTATCTCCCATGGACGGCAACCTCGACATGACGACGGACGGCAAAATAACGTCGTTTGAGAATTCCGACATCGACCAGGTCGGGTATATGAGTCAGGCTGTCACCGTCTGGTGTCCCAAGCTCAACGCCTTCACCTCACGCGATCAGCGCTTCATATCTCAGGTCTCGTTCTTACAGAGCGAGGAGCAGGACGCTAAGTACGGCGTATTCACCGACAGAATGAAGGACGAGGTCGAAGGCGGAGACGAGCTCTGGGCTTACATCTGCGTGAACCCCACTGAGCCGTATACAAACTGGCAGATAAAGAGCGACGGTACCGAGGCGATAGTCAGCGCCTGGCAGATGAAGCAGCTCGGTGTCACCGGCATGCTCTACTGGGCAGTCGACTACTGGAGAGAAGCGTTCTGGTATCAGGGCGCGTCCTGGGTACACGCCGGGTACGGCGACGGTATGCTGATATACAGCGGTTATGCGTTCGGTCTTCCCTGCCCCATCTCGTCGATCAGACTTGAGAGCGTAAGAGACGGCATAGAGGATTATCAGATGCTCTGCATGCTCGAGGAGGCGCTCGGTGCGGAAGAGGCCGCCGATATGGTCTCCCGCATCACCACGAGCGTCGTCACCTACGCTGACAACGACGATTACATCCATGCCGTCAGAGTCCTCCTCGGAGACACTCTCGAAAGCGTGCTTTCCGGAAACTGAACCAAATTATCCGTTACGCCGGGGCGCTTGCCCCGGCGGACTTTTTTTCACAAACGAAAGGACTCCGCCGTATAATGATACCGAAGGACGGTACAATATTTTTACGGAGGATACTATGGCAGATAACAGATCGTGTCAAAGCCGTGACACGGCTTATATAGACACAAACAGGATATTCGACAGCTGCCGCGACAAGGACTGCTTTGAGGACACGGCGGTATTCCTGACGGATTACGGAAAAGACGTGGTCGAGCATTCATCGAACGTGCGCTGCTGTTCGGCTGACATCTCCGCCGCCGACGTCACGGTCGATCCCGTTCCGTTCAACAACGGGTTTTACCGTATTGACGTCAGGATCTACATCAGGATGTCGTTCGAATGCTGCGTGAACATGAGCAACAGACAGATCGTGGAAGGGCTGTGCGTATGCGACAAGCACACCGTGCTTTACGGAGGCGAGGGAGGCGTGACCGTTTTCCGCTCCGATCCCGGACGTGACGGGTTCTGCTCCGGTCCGCCCGAGCTTTCTGAAAAGGACACCTGCGGCTGCGGAAGCAGATCCCTGCCCACGGCGGTGCTCGAGGTCGCGGATCCCGTCGTGCTCGGCGCAAAGATCATCGAGCGCAGACATCCGCATCACTGCCCGTGCGATTCGGAACGCGATATCCCGCAGGGCGTTGCGTCACGCATCGGCAATCTCGCGCCTCAGGGTGAACGCAGACTCGTCGTATCGGTTGGACTTTTCTCGGTCATCCGTTTGGAAAGACCGTCTCAGTATCTGCTCAACGCCGAGCTCTGCGCCGTTCCGGAAAAGGAATGCGCCTTCACGGAGCCGGACGACGCCTGCAGCGTTTTCAGGAACATGGAGTTCCCGGTATCCGAATTCGAAAACGAGCAGAGAGAAAGACAGAACAGATGAAAAAGAGGCTATCGCTCCAAAAGCGGTAGTCTTTTTTAATATATTTTGAAAAATGATCCCAATCTATTGACTTTCCACGTCAAATGAAATAAACTGTGATCAGATAACGTTCAGGAGGATTGTTTATGAAGAGATCGATATCCTTGATTTTGCTTCTTTCGCTTTTATGCGGACTGTGTTTCGGACTGGCGACCGGCGTCAGTGCGGTCACCGCGCAGCTTGACGCGCTTCAGGTCAATACAAACGTGATATATCAGTCCACGGATTATAAGGACGCAAAAGGATTCACGATAAACGTAGGAGATAGGATATACATAATCGGCTGGATAGCTTTTACCGCGTCCGACGGTCTTAAAGAAATAAGGTACGCGATAGACGGCAAGGAGTACGCCTGTCAGGACAATTACCGTGACAGACCGGACGTAGCCGCCGCGAGTGTAACCATATACAGCAACGGAAAGCACGCCGGATACGGCGACGACGACAGCATGATGGAACTGACGGGCATACCGGATCTTGCTCCGGGTTCTTACATGCTGACTCTCAGAGCGTATTCGAACAACGGCTCCGTCAAGGAATTCAGGACATATACTCTGCAGGTTAAGGGCGGCATGAACTTCAGCTTCGACGCGCTGCAGGCGGGCTCAGATAAGCTCGGCGCGTCGCAGGATCTGAGCGGACGCGCCCGTGTCACGGTCGACTGCGGGACGAAGCTTTTCGTCACCGGATGGGCGGTCTTCTCTCAGACGGACAAGCTCGACCGGGTGGTGTATTCCGTCAACGGCACGGAGCACACATGTGACGACAACTACCGCGACAGGCCGGACGTTCCCGGCGCCGCCGATAACGGAAAACACGCCGGATTCGGGCGCGACGACGCGATGTTCGAGCTCACCGGGATCGATTCCCTGCCCTTCGGCGTCTATAACGTGAAGATCACCGCGGTATCCGGGAACGGCAAGCGCGCGGATCTGCATTCATTCATACTGAGGATCGTCTCGCTCGGCGCGTCGATGACGGTCACGGGTGACGTCAATACGGACGGCAGAGTGAACAACAAGGACGTTTCCGCGCTGTTCAAATACGTTTCCGGGGCCGACGTGACTATCGATCTTTCGCAAGCCGACGTCAACGGTGACGGGTCGGTTAACAACAAGGATGTCACAACGCTCTTCAGACTCGTATCGGAGGGAACGGCGCCCGGTCAGACCGATCCGGCGGGCACGCCCGCTTACACCGTGAACGGAGATACCATAACGGTGGACGGCGTTTCCTATCCGAACAACGAAAATATGAAGAACGGCGTAATGCTTGCGACCGACGACCTCGGCAGAGAGCTCACGCACGGCGGAGCATACACGTGGGACGGCACCAAAAACGTCGGTCTGTTCTACTTCCTGTGGCTCGGAGAGCACGGAGACAACGGGATACTCGACATCACGAAGATACTGAGCGCGGGCGGCGAGGCGGCGAAAAAAGCGTCGTATTCCGGCTGGGGCCCCGTGGGCGCGATGCACTTCTGGGGCGAGCCGCTTTACGGCTACTACTATTCGTCCGACGCGTGGGTGATGCGCAAGCATATCGAGCTTCTGACGCTCGCGAACGTCGATTTCCTCTATATCGACGCGACGAACGGCTTCCCGTATCTCAATAACGCCCGTACGCTGATGAGCATAATGCATGAGTTCAATGAGCAGGGCTACAAGGCTCCGCAGATCGTATTCTATACTCATTCTTCGTGTTCCGCGACCGTAAAGCAGATATACGACGGGATCTATTCAAAGAATCTCTATCCGGACACGTGGTTTTACGTAGACGGAAAGCCGCTGATCATAGGCTATGAGAGCGAATGCAAGAGCAAGCTGAGCTCCGCGGCCTTCAGCTTCTTCACCTTCCGTGAAGCTCAGTGGCCGAACGAGGCTCAGAAGACGAACGGATGGCCCTGGATGGACTTCAACTATCCTCCGAGAGTATTTTACAACAAGTCCGGCAGAAAGGAAGCGATAAGCGTATCTGTCGCCCAGCACAGCGGCACCGTCCGCTTCTCCGACTCAGCGATATACGGCAACAGGTCGAACAGAGGCAGAAGCTACAGCAACGGCACGATGAACACGGACAAGGACGCGACGCTGTACGGCTATAACTTTGCCGAGCAGTTCGATCACGCCATAGAGTCAGACGTTCCGTATATCCTCGTCACAGGCTGGAACGAATGGGTCGCGCAGCGTCAGCCCACGAACAACGACACGGTCATATTCGTCGACACGTGCAGTATGGAGTATTCACGCGATATCGAGCCGATGAAGGGCGGATATTCCGACAACTATTACATGCAGCTGATCGACTGGATCAGAAGATATAAAGGCTCTGCGCCCGAGCTCGTTCAGAACACGATGAAGACGATCGATATAAACGGTGATTTCAGTCAGTGGGACGACGTGCTCGTGACGTATACCGATCCGTCGGGCGATACCGTTTCACGCTCCGCCACCGGCTTCGGCAGAAAGAAGCTGACGAATACGACCGGCGAAAACGATATAGTGAGATCAAAGGTCGTATACGACAGGGACAACATATACTTCTGCGTTGAGACAGCCTCAGACATAACGGCGCGCGGAACGGGAAAATCATGGATGCAGCTTTTCGTCAACTCGGACTATGACGGATACACCGGCTTCTGCGGCTTCGACTATGTGGTGAATCATACGGCGTCGTCAGCGTCGTCCTCCACGGTCGAAAAGATAGAAGCGAACGGCGAAACATATAAGACGGTCTCGTCGGAGAACATATCGTACCGGGTACAGGGCAATAAAATGATGATCAAAGTCCCGCTCGAAAGCATCGGGATACATGACTGTCACGATATCATGATCGCCTTCAAATGGGTCGACGCGAACGTTAAAGTGACCACGATGGATCAGATGTATTCTGACGGCGACTCGGCGCCTCTCGGCAGACTGAGCTATACGTTCCAAAATCACAAATAAGCGTAAATTACGGGGACAAAAAATGGCAAAGATCCATCTGATAGGAAACGCGCACCTTGACCCGGTATGGCTGTGGCGATGGCAGGAGGGCTGTTCCGAGGTCCTGGCGACTTTCAGAAGTGCGCTTGACAGGATAAAGGAATTCGACGGCTTCATCTTCACCTGTGCCGGGGCAGTATACTACCGTTGGGTCGAGGAGACGGATCCGCTGATGTTCGGGGAAATAAAGCAAAGGGTCGCGGAAGGCAGATGGGTGATCGTCGGCGGACAGATGATACAGCCCGACTGCAACGCGCCCTGCGGCGAATCCTTCGCGAGACACGCGCTTTATTCACAGAACTACTATAAGGAAAAATTCGGGGTCACCGCACGGGTCGGATATAATGTCGACTCCTTCGGCCACTGTGCGATGCTTCCGCAGATACTAAAGAACTCGGGTCTTCAAGCCTACGTTTTCATGAGGCCGGGTCCTCATGAGCTGGAATTGCCGTTTCCCGACCGGAGCTTCATCTGGGTCTCCCCGGACGGCACGAAAATACCTGTCTTCCGCGTCATTGAGCCGTATACCTCAGGCGCTTTCGGCGAATCCGCCGAGAAGGCGAAAAATCACATGGAAACGGCGGAAAAGATCGGCGCAGAACAGCTGATGTGCTTCTACGGCGTGGGAAACCACGGAGGCGGCCCCACCATTCAAAACATTCTGGCGCTCAGAAAGCTGCAGTCGGGGACGGACGGGGAGGACTATGTATTCTCTTCACCGGACCGGTTCTTTGCAGAGCTCGACACGTCAAAGCTGCCCGAATACAAAGGCGATCTGCATCATCACGCGAGCGGCTGCTATTCGGCGGTAATGAAGATCAAGTCGCTCAACAGGATAAGCGAATCACATCTGATAAACGCCGAAAAGGCGGGGGTCACGGCGCGGCTCGCGGGCGTACTTGACAAAGTTGTAAGCATGAAGGACGCCTGGCGTCCGACGCTTTTCAATCATTTTCACGATATCGCGGGCGGCTGCTGCATAAAGAGCGCGGCAAGCGACGCGGAGGTTTTCTTCGGCAAGAGCATTTACGAGGCTGACAGCGTGATGAACCGCGCACTGCAGAGGATCGCCTGGAATATAGATACCTCGAAGGGCAACCCGGTCATATTGAACAAGACCGATTTCAAGCTGTGGGAAAATGACGGCAAGGGCACACCGATCGTCGTGTTCAACATGAACTCCTTTGCCGTCAGGACGCCCGTAAGGCTCGGATGTCTTGTCGGATCCGTTGAGGACGACGACGGGAACGTCATCCCGTGTCAGAGCGCGAGAGCCGAGATGACGGACGGCACAAATCGCCTGGAAACGGAGATAACAGCCGAGCTCCCGCCGATGGGCTGGAAGCTTTATTGGGGCTTCAAGGATAAAAAGAGCCCCGGAAAGAGGGCTGACGTATCCGACGCGTACACGCTTGAAAACGAATGGCTCCGCGTCAGCGTGGATCGGGACGGCTTTATCGGTGAAATATATGATAAAAAAGCAAAAAGGAAGCTGTGCGGCCGCGTAAAGCCGGTCGTGATCGACGAGAGCAAATGCGATACGTGGGCGCACGGCGTCTTCACATTCGGCGACGTTTGCGGTGAATTCGGGAAAGCAAGGATCATAAACGCCGAGCGAGGAGAAATACGCGAACAGCTGACGATCTCATATACTTACGGCAATTCCGGGCTCACTCTGGATATCAACTTATATGATGCTCTTCCCGCGGTCTATATAAACTGCAAAGTCAACTGGCAGGAAAAGCACAAAATGCTGAAGCTTGTTTTTCCGACGGAGCTTGAAAACGCGAAAGACGTCGCGTCCGTACCGTTCGGCTTTTCCGTGAGGAACGCTGACGGCAAGGAGCAGCCCATGCAGAAATGGGTCGCGCTTAAGGACGGCGATCACGGTCTCGGTATAGCGACCGATACGCGTTCGGCATACGACGTCGCGTCCGGCGAACTGAGGCTTACGGTCGTCAGGAGTCCCGCCTACGCGGATCATTACGGTGAACGTGACGGACTTATGCAGTACACAGATCAGGGCGAGCAGAGCTTCCGCGTGGCGCTCACGCCGGTCGACAGGGATCTCACGGCTCTGTACCGGCTCGGCGAAAGTCTTCTGAACACGCCGATGACTATACTCGGTACTTACCACAAGGGTAAGCTCGGCGCCGAGGGCAGCGTTCTTGATATCGGCAGCGAAAACGTCGCGGCGACCGCCTTCAAGCCGGCGGAGGACGGCAAGGGTTATATACTCCGCTGTCACGAGACCGGCGGCACGCCTGTCGTGACGAGGATCTGTATCCCCGCGCTCAACGTATGCTTTGAGGCGGAGTTCGGCGCTCAGCAGATCAGAACGTTCCGGATCTATGACGGCAAAGTCACGGAAACGGACTTTACCGAAAGCTGAATAATTCCGCCGCCTTCGAATCCCTGTCTGCACAACAAAACCTCCCGGCGGGGACAGATCGTTATAATACTGCTTTAAACAGGGATTCGGTCTCGTCTGCGGACGAGGGAACCCGGCGGCTCTGAAGCGCCACCGGCGCTTCATTCACTCCCGCCGCCTTCGAATCCCTGTCTGCACAACAAAACCTCCCGGCGGGGACAGATCGTTATAGTGCTGCTTTAAACAGGGATTCGGTCTCGTCTGCGGACTCGGTCAGCGGCGGCTCTGAAGCGCCACCGGCGCTTCATTCACTCCCGCCGCCTTCGAATCCCTGTCTGCACAACAAAACCTCCCGTTGAAACGGGAGGTTTTGTTGTGGCGGAAAGACAGGGATTCGAACCCTGGAAGCGGTATTAGCGCTTACACGATTTCCAGTCGTGCGCCTTAGACCAACTCAGCCATCTTTCCATAGCCTTGTTGCCCTTGCTTTTATTCAAGTGCTTACGTAGTATACCACAAACAAAACAAAAAATCAAGCCCTTTTTCAAAAAAAGCGGAATTTTTTAAAAATCTTTCCTTTTGACTTGCTTTTTCGGATTTTTATGGTAAAATAAATAAAAAAAGCCCGGGAGGCGCATATGAAAGTTACCGTATGGAATGAGAATTATCACGAGAAGGTCGATCCGTATATTACGGAAATATATCCCGGAGGTCTGCACGGATACATCGCCGGCTTCCTTGCCTGTGACGACATCGAGGTCCGCACCGCTGCGCTGGATATGCCGGAATGCGGTCTGACCGACGAGGTGCTTGCGGATACAGACGTCCTGATCTGGTGGGGACACGTAAAGCACGGCGACGTTCCGGATGAGATAGTCGACAGAGTACAGAGATACGTTCTTTCGGGGATGGGTCTCATCGTTCTCCACTCCGGACATCATTCGAAGATATTCAGACGTATGATGGGAACGACCTGCAACCTCAAATGGCGCGACGGCGCGAAGGAACGCGTCTGGACCGTAAAGCCCAATCATCCGATAGCCGCCGGGATCCCCGAGACCTTCGTTCTTGAGGACGAGGAGATGTACGGCGAGCCTTTCGATATAGCCGAGCCCGATGAGGTCGTCTTCATGGCGTGGTTCAACGGAGGCGAGGTGTTCCGCACGGGCTGCACGTGGGTGCGCGGCAACGGAAAGATCTTCTACTTCCAGCCCGGTCACGAGACGAACAAGAGCTATCAGAACGAATACGTTCAGAAGATCTTAAGAAACGCGGTGAGATGGGCGTGCCCCGTAAATAAAAATCTCCCGCTCACCTGCCCGCATTTCGAGGCACTCGAAAAATAAAATCATACCTCCGGTGACAGTCACCGGAGGTGTTTTCATATATTCGGCGTTTCGAGCATCCCGCCGTCGCCGCAGACGAAAAGCAGTCTTAAAAACTCCTTTTTATACGGTATGAACTCGCCCGAATCGATCATCGAGATGATCTCGCCGCAGTCCGCCCATCTGACGGCGCGCACCTCCTCGGGCTGAAGGCGCAGACTGCTTATATCGACGTTTTCCCGAAGGATGAAAAAGTCGTCGAAGCCGATATCGAAGCTGATCCTGAACGACGGGCGCTTTCCCGCAAGCGGTCTTTGAAGTCCTATCTCCTCCGAAAGCTCCCTTTGAGCCGCCTCTCCTCCGCTTTCCCCGGCGAGGACCCCGCCGCCGACGGTCACGTCCCACATTCCGGGCCATCCGGATTTGAAGAACTGACGCTGCTGTATGAGCATCCTGCCGTCGTCCGAAAGTATCACGATATGGACGACGTGCCGGTAATCGCCCGGCGCGGGCTTCTGTCCGCGCGGAAGCGCTCTGCCCGTGGCGACGCCGTTTTCATCGAGCAGGCTGAGCAGCTCGCCCGTCTCGGTCTTTGCCGTGCGCTGGTAGGCGAGCCTCTCGTCGCCGTTCTGCAGATATATTATACCGCAGTACTCGAACCCGTTTTTCAAAAGCGCCTTCTGCATCGGTATATTGTCCCTGTGCGTATCCGCTCTGACGCTTCCGCAGAGCGAGAGCGCGAAATCGAAGCAGAGCCCGGACATTCCCCTGCCCCTGTATCCGTCCGCCGTCGCTATCCGGTGAACGGTGGCGTAATCTCCGCCCCTCTTCCACTCTCCGTCAAAGATCTCGCCGTACGTCGGCTCCTCACTTGTCATACAGCAGAATACGCAGGCGATCTCCTCCCCGTCACAAAGCACGTAAAGCGTGCCGTCCGCCAGATCCTTCATAACGTCTTCTCTGCCCGGATATCCGTTGACCCACTGCTTTTCATTCCCGGCGCCGCGCATGAACGCTCTGCCCTGCTCATATATCCCGCAGATCGTCTCGATCTCGGACTCCTTTGCTTTTCTTATCAACATGACCTTATTCCGTGTTTTTTTGGTACAGTATATAACATTTATTGTCAATTGTCAAGCATTTACCATTGACAAGCGCGAAAAAATATGATAAAATATATGCGTGAAAATATATTTACGTACCGGAGGCCCGAATGAACGATAACAAAGCGCCCGTCGGAAGAAGATATATCGACGTACCTGTCAGATCTGCCTTGCCCTTATGGGGCGCGGCGGCTGTCTGGATCTTTGCCGCGATCTTCATACCGATGTATAACGTCTGGCATATAATACTGACAGCCGCAGTATCCGCGGCAGTCGGCTTCGTGATCTTCAAAGTCCTGCCGAAGGAATACAGGAAGGTCGAGGTACCGTTTGCGTCGGGCGATCTTCAGCTCGATAAGATCATAGGCGAGATCGACCGCGCCTCAGACAGGCTCGAGGCGGCGAGATCCTCGATCGCAAAGAACAGCCCCGGCACGGCTGACAAGATAGAGCAGATAAACAGCACGGTAGACCGCATACGCGAGGCGCTGATCGCCTCCCCGGACGACGTCGGATCGGTGAGACGGTTCATCAACTATTATCTGCCGACCACGGTAAAGCTCGCCGAAAAATACGAGGTGACGTCATCGTCCGGCGCCTCCGGCGAAAACGCGAAAAAGACGCTTTCGGACATTGACGGTATCCTCGATCAGATAAAGCTTTCGTTCGACCGTCAGTACGACGCGCTTTTTGAGGACGACGTGATAGACGTTTCGTCCGACATTAAAGTTCTGGAAACCATGCTCGAAAGAGATGATCTGAAATAAATGAAAGGAACATAAAACAATGGCAGAAGAGATCAAACTTACACTTGACCCGTTCGGCATCAAGGAAGCCGAAAAGATAGCCGAGGAGGATAAGCCCGTGGAAGAAAAAGTCACGGCGCTTGCCGAGCTCACCGCAGCCAACCTCACCGAGGAAGAGCGCTCGCAGATCAACGAATTCGCACAGCAGATCGACATTACGGATTCCACAGCGATAATCCAGTTCGGCGCAGGCCCTCAGCAGAAGATCGCCGATTTCTCGGATTCCGCGCTGAAGACCGTCCGCACCGACGAGCTCGGAGAGGCGGGAGAGATGATCTCCAAGCTCATAGGCGAGCTCAAGACGTTCAATAAGGATATCGACGACGCCGGCAAATTCAGGCTTTTCAGAAGTCTGAAAAAGAGAGCCGCGACCCTGAAGGCGAAATACTCCAAGTGCGAGACGAGCGTCAACGACATCGTTACCGTGCTTGACGGCCATCAGGTAACGCTGCTCAAGGACATAAACGTCCTCGATCAGCTGTACGACAGGAACCTTACCAACTTCAAGGAGCTATCTATGTACATACTCGCCGGCAAGCAGAAGCTCCAGCAGGAGAGAGAGACCACGCTCGTCGAGCTTCAGAAGCACGCCGAGGAAACGGGTCTTCCCGAGGACGCGCAGAAAGCAAACGACTTTGCAGCCCTCTGCGACAGATTTGAAAAGAAGATCTACGATCTTGAGCTTACCCGTATGGTATCGATACAGATGGCGCCGCAGATCAGACTCGTTCAGAACAACGACAGCGTTATGAGCGAAAAGATCCAGTCGACCATCGTCAACACCATCCCGCTGTGGAAGAGCCAGATGCTCATCTCCCTCGGTCTCGCACACTCCGAGCAGGCGCTGCAGGCCGAGCAGGCCGTAACGGAGATGACGAACGAGCTTCTCAAGAAGAACGCGGAAAAGCTCCATCAGAGCACCGTGAACATAGCGAAGGAAGCGGAGCGCGGGATAATCGACATCGAGACCCTCACTCACACGAACCAGGAGCTTATCTCCACGCTCGACGAGGTACAGCAGATCCGCACCGAGGGGCACGAGAAACGCGTCGCCGCCGAAGCGGAGCTCGCCCGTATCGAGGAAGAGGTCAAGAGCAAGCTCCTTGAGATCAGGAAATAATGAAAGAATTCTTTAAGTACAACATGGGCGCCGCTGTCGGCGCCCTGGTACTGATCGTTGTCCTTTCGGTCTTCTGCGGCGTCAACCGCACAATCGCGTCAAGAAAAAGCGCGGTTTCGTCGCGTTTTGAAAAGACCGTGGCGGCGGATCTGCGGTCGTACGCCGAATACGGCTCGAAATTCGCGTCTCTTTCGTCATCTCTCGGCTGCGACGTGAAGGATCTGCAGAACGCTCTTTCCGCGCTCGACAATTCATCTCCGTTCGGCGGCTCGGGCGATGCGATCGTTTCCGCCGCGTCGAAGGCCTCATCCGTATACGCGGAGCTTTCGTCGAAAAAAGACGCGGACGAGGCGCTTCTCCGCTCCGCGAAATCGTATTACTACGAGATGGAATCGACCGTGATGAGGCTGAAGGAGAACAAGAGCTACAACAGCGCCGCGGCGCGGTACAACAAAGCGGTATCGTCGTTCCCGGCGAACGTCATCACAGGCGGCGGCAAGCCTGCCGCGGTTTTCGATAAATGAAAAATTTCAAAAAATGCGCGGCACTTTTCCTCGTTCTGATCGCCGTTATCCCGCTTGCCGCGTCATGCGGCGGAAGCGGAGCGTCGATCCCGGAGCCTGACGAAAGATTTTACGTCTATGACGAGGCGAACGTGCTCGACTCCTCGCTTGAGGACCATATAGTTTCCGTGAACGCCGAGCTTTACGAAAAGTGCGGCGCTCAGGTCGTTGTCGCCGCGGTGAAAACGACCGGCAGCACGAGCATGGAAAAGTACGCGTACGAGCTTTTCAACAAGTGGGGGATCGGAGACAAAAAGAAAAACAACGGCATCCTGATCCTTCTTTCGATAGAAGAAGACGATTACTGGGTGCTTCAGGGCAAAGGCCTTGAGACCGTCATGCAGTCCGGAACGATAAAGCTGATGCTTGACGATCACCTTGAGCCGTACTTCGCGCAAAAGCGTTACGGCGCGGGCGTGCGCGAGCTTTTCGACGCGTTCATATCGGAGTTCGAATCCATCTATTCGATCTCCGTATCCGGCGCCTCCTCCGCACCTCAGACGAACGAGGGCGGATCGGGACTTCCGAGCACATCGGGCAGGAGGCTGACGTTCGGCGTGATCATCGGCATCATCTCAACGGCGATCGTAGCCTTCACGATCATCGTGATCATTATAATCATCGCGATAGTCGTGTTCATCATCATCGCCTCGCTTTCCGACGCCGGATTCACAGGAAGGACGTTCCATTCTTCATCATGGAACGTCGGCAGAACGTTCCGCGGTACGGGAGGCGGCGCAAACCCGTACAGCTCGCACGGCAGCTGGAGCAGCGGCAGGACGTCGTCCGGCTCACGCGGCTCTTTCGGAGGCTTCTCGTTCGGAGGCAGATCCTCGGGCAGATCGTCAGGCGGATTCTCCGGCAGCGGTCGTCACAGCGGCGGAGGCGGCGGCTCACGCGGAGGCGGAGCCGGAAGGAGATAACATGATAAAACCCGAAAGGCTGAAAAAAGGCGACAAGGCGGCGGTCGTATCATTATCATCGGGCTCGCTCGGCGAGCCCGTACTCATTCATAAATTCGATATAGCAAAAAAAAGATTTGAGGAATACGGTATAGAGCTCATCGCGATGCCGCACGCTCTGAAAGGCAGAAAATACGTATACGAACATCCCGAAGAGCGCGCCGGAGACCTTATGCAGGCGTTTTCGGACCCGGATATAAAAGCCGTCATCTGCGCGATCGGCGGCGACGACACGGTCAGGCTCCTGCCGTATATCGACTTTGACGTGATAAGAAGCAATCCGAAGATCTTCACCGGATTCTCGGACAGCACGGCAAATCATTTCATGATGCATAAGGCCGGACTCGTATCGTACTACGGCGCCAATATCATGTGTGACTTCGGCGAATACGTCGATATGAACCCGTATTTCAGATCGTCGTTTGAAAACACTCTGATCGATCCGAAACCGAAGCTCGTGATACCGCCGAGTGAATTCTACGCGTATGAATGTGATAAGGTGCGCTGGGGCATCGAAAACACGGATAAAAGTCCTCGCGTGAGAAAAAATACGGGCTATGAGATACTGCAGGGCTCGGGAAAAGTCTCGGGCAGGCTGCTCGGCGGCTGCGTCGAGGTGCTGATGATGATCGCGTTCACCGAGCTGTGGCACGGTGTCGACTGGCGCGGTAAGCTGCTTTTGCTTGAAACGAGCGAGGACGGTCTTTCCCCGGATTATCTGCTGTGGACCTTGCGCGGTATGGCGGCGGACGGCATGTTCGACAAGATAAACGGTATCGTAATGGGAAGACCGGATTACGAGGACATGTATGAGCCGTATAAGGAAGTTCTGAAAAAAGCACTGCGCGAGGCGGGGCGCCCCGATCTTCCCGTGATATACAACGTCAACGTCGGTCACGCTTACCCGATAGGTATCTTCCCGCTCGGGCTCACGTACGAGATCGACTGCGACAACGCGACGCTGACTCTGACCGAGCCGGCGACAGAATAAAAACCATAACAGACCCGTTCACATGGCGAACGGGCCTGTTTATTATTAAACCTATCGGATATCCTTATATATCCAGATTGCGGGACGTACCCACGCGTCACCTGTTTTTCTCCGGTATTTGTAAGCGTTTATTTGGCAAGGACTCTGAAAAGCTCCTGCAGAAGCTGGTCGCGGAAAATGTGCGTCACGCGGCACATGAAGTGTCCGCGGGCGTTTTCGGCGTAGCGGTGATCGTATTCGGGTATCGGCGTGTGTATGATCTCGGAGAGCATGAAGCGTCCGCCGTCGTTTATGAGCCACGCCGCAGCTGTGACGTCCCAGATGATGCGGCTCCAAACTCTGCCCTTCGCGTACTCCTCGGCTGCCTCCGTCGTGTGCTTTACGAGGTAGTCGCACAGGGCGTTTTTGCCTTTGATCCAATAGTCAAGCTCGGGACCCGAGACGTAGAACGACGAGACGACGCCCATGCACGGCAGCTGTACGAGCGGACAGCCGCAGGCGAACACGACGCGCGCGGCGGCGATATCCTGCATCATATTGAATTCGTTCGTGTCGATCCACGAGGTGTAATGGCCGCCGAGCCAGACGACGACAATGCGTTCCGTGATCTCCGGCTTCATCAGTATCGCCGATGCGACGTTCGTTATACAGCCGATGGATACGACGTACAGCGGATCCTCCTTTGAATAATTCATCGCGAGCTCGCACAGGTGGCGTGCGGCGGGCGAATCGACCGGGGTCTTCTCATCGGTCAGATATCCGCGGCTTCCCTTGTACACGTTCTTTTTCATATCCTCCTCGCCCATAAGCGTGAGAAGGTTCATTATCTCGTCGTAGCTTTTTTCCATACCGTCCTCGGGCGAGGTGGAATTGGAATTGAAGAACGGGCAGGCGTATATCGCGCGGACGTTCGTTTTCTCGTGCTTCACGAGCAGGGAGAGGGCGAACTGGTCGTCAATCTCATTATACGTATCGGTGTCGAGGACGCAGTCTATCGGGTGAGTCGGCACCTCAAGGTTTTTCAGTCTTTCGGATTCAGTCATTTTAGCACTCCTTTTTTTGTTTTATTCTAACATACAGCGCCGGTAAAGTCAATAAAATTTGCGAAAATATATACTATAGCAACAATATTTCTTTTTACCACAAGTTATTTGGCTTTCATAGATTGAGGCTTCTGTTTTGCAGATAACAATCTTGTAATCTGTTATATAGATCCATCTTCAAGATAGCTCGTAAGTGATAAAAAAAGAACGCTGTTTACACGTTCTCATATTTATAATGAAACCGGCTTTCACTGCGTACCGGTTATGATGGAACCTTGACGACGGGAGCGACTTATATTACGGATTAGAATCGGGGGTGATTCATTGACCCAAGCATGTCCCTGCCAAACCCCAAACGCTTTCAGATGCGTCATTAGCCAGACGCAATTAAAAACCTCGGAGAGATTCGAACTCTCGCTTCCTGTCAAGGCGTACTTCCACTATACTACAAGGGTATAAGCAGAATATTTTGTTTATCCTTTCATTCTCTTCAATTTTGTCATCAATCGATCCAAGAACAGCGGAAATCTGTTCTTGCTCAGTTTTCGCAACTAGCACCCGTACTTTTATGTTCCACATAGTGGATCCGGAGACTTTCTTAAACGTTGTGTCGCTTCCGAGGTTCTCTATGGCGTCTTTATTGTATTTAAACAGATAATAGAAGAACAGATAGTCTGTGATGTCATTTGGAATGACGCTTTTGAAGCCCTGATTAGTGCACAATTCATTACTTGCAATTGGGATATATCCAATTGGAGCGCGTGAAGAAAACAACACACTATTTTTTGGCATCAGCTGAGTTTAGCAACTGTTTAGCCCCGCTTTTGTAATAAGTCTTTCGCCACGAGAAATGAAACGCCCTCAAAAATCCGAAAGATCCTTTGGATCAATCCCAGCAATAGATCCATTATCATAGTTTTCAGGATTTTTAGTAGAGGGAGTAGCACCTCCAACGATAGTCCCCAAATCCGATAACAGACAATCCTTCCATTCTCCAATAATAAATCTCCCTTATCCTATGTATTTCCTATGCGATAACTTTACGTTGCTCTATTTGACCGTCGCGTATTTCAGCGTGGTGCCTATCTGTTGATGCCCTAGTAAATTTTGCAACTGCTCCATTTGCGCGTTGTCGAGATACGGCAGCATCTGCTGCAAAATCTCTTTTGTTTTTTCGTCTTTCATCGTTCTGTCTCCTTTGATTTGATCTCAAGAGAACGACTGCTCAACGGCTGTTCCTTGGTTACTCCCGCCGTTGGTGGGAGTGATACGTTAGTGTTTTTTTGCTGCGGACTCCAATTCATTGAAGTTTAGGCCATATCTATTTTCAAGAAATTCAAGTACTTTAATTATTCCCTTGCCTATATACAACTCATTAGAACCAAACCTATATTTCATGAAGGTAACGGCTTCCGGTGTAATGTCTTCCGGACTGATCAGAGCAGACTCATTAAGATTCATTCGTATCTTTTTGTAATTACCTTCTTTATCAGGTAAATTGATTGGATACCTAAAATCACACCCCTCTATATCATTCCATCCATCATATGAATTGGGATTATAACACTCAGAACCGATTAAAAACTCAAGTTCTGCAATCATTTTGCTCATTTTTTTATTTAGTTTCATTTTATGTTCCTCCGTTTTCTATGATAAACAATAATTTAGCTCGTTAAATGTTATTGGTCTTATGATTTTTGCCTGCGCAAAAAGTTATGATATGATCGCCCGCCTGCCAAACATAGCGACAGCCGTTCATAACTGGACGAAGTCAATCATAACTCATAACTCGCAGCAGGCAATCATAACAACACGACCGCAGTCGCGCAAATTATTATTTTTTAGTATTTTCGTATTTGATTGACAATGATTACAATTCTATTATCAACTCTTGATTATTCGTTATATTTTCCGGGGGGAAGTTTTCTTCCTCCTTTAAAGAATGCATTAAGTTCGATCATCAAATCGTATGCTTCTTCTTCATCGAGGGTGAGACCTTTAAGCGGTTCTCCGTTGTTCCATTTTCTAAGATCAAATTTTGGCTTCATATCTCCCCACTGAACAATATTTAATTCCTTTGGATGCTTTATATCCTTTCGGCCGATCACAGCAAGTTTTTCAATTATCTCAAATTCTGAATCGTAATACATATCTAACCCCCCGTAATTCAGTTTTTATAGATTCCGGATACAAGCTTTCAGTTGTCTGAATCAACATGATGAAACAGTTATCTTTTCAGCTGATCGATTCTGAAAAAGTAAAAGATCATCATAACGCCGATTCATAATCTTATAATTCTGCCAATTGATTTACTTTTGTGATTATATCATATAAATCCGTCGGTATGGTATGCTGATGGCATATTTTCGACCATTTTTACAATTGTTTTACAATTATACTAACTGTTCGACAAATTGGATTATCGGCATAACAATCGTCTTAAAGATTAAAGCCTATTCAAAAATGTTTGACAAATCTCAATAACCGCATAATTCCTTGATATTCCGGCTCATTCCGGATTGTTTGCAAATAAATAAAAAAATGTGAGCCAAAAATATTTACTTTTACACAGGCATGTGTTATAATGTGCGTGAAAAGGAGGACGCGATATATGAAAATAAAACAAGTATTATCGATCGTAATGTCCGCAGTGATGTTTCTCTGCTTCGTTGCATGCTCTGGCGAGACAGGGACAATCGGGCCGGAATCGGAAGAGCCGACGGTCATAACGACGGAAGAACCGTCTACAGCGGAAGAGGTGACGACAGAAGAAATGACTACCGAAGAGATCACGACAGAAGCTCCGGATACAACGCCGGAAACCGTATACGCCGGGCTTGATTCCGGCATAGTACGCGACGGCACGCCGAAAAAGTACGTTTGTCTTTGCTTCGACGACGCGACGCAGCAGGATCTGAAGATAATCGAGATGTGCAAGAAGTATAATTATTACGACGTCACGTTCTTCATCAGCACCGGCCTTTACGGCGTCGACTGGTCAAAAGCCGTCGGAGTGCCCCACGTGAGGTTCACGAAAAAAGAGGTGCAGTCCGGTATATACGACGGGTTTGATCTCGCGTCGCACACGCTCAACCATCTGCCGCTCGATCAGTATCAGAACAACGTGAAAAAGGTGAAAAGCGAGCTTGAAAACGACGCTAAGAACATATACAAGCTCACCGGTATTTATCCCGTCGTCATGGCATGGCCCGGAGGCGACCCCAACGTCACGCGCACGCTTATGAAGATAGCGTACGAGAACACGTCTATCAGACTCGGGCGCGGCACCACGTCCACTCACAAATTCGATCTGCCGAAAGAGTTCTTATGGCTGGAGCCGACCGCCGAGATCAGCGAGGCGACGCTTTTCAGCGATTTTCAGAGATTCCTTGACGCGGAATGCACCGAGGATATGCTCTTCTTCTGCTGGGGACACGGCTACGAGCTCGATATCTATAACAGCTACGACAAGCTGGAGCAGTTCATAAAAATGATAGCCGAGGCGGAAGGCGTCGAGCGCGTCACCGTTTCCGAATTCTATCAGCTTTTCAAGGACGAGATACCGTCTTACATTGAAGACCCGGCTGATTGACGGGCACATGATCAGGCATTACGGTCTCAGGACAAGATACTTACCATATAGCGAAGAAAACCGAAAAAGGCGCCCCGGCGCCTTTTTACACCCTATAAAAGCTGCCGCGAAGCGGCAATTCAGCTGAAAGACAGTCGGGCAAGCTGAATTCGTCTGACGCCGAGCCGAAATATCTTTTTTTTCGGTGACCCGGAGAGAAAAAAAACGTATTTATCATATGAGGGATGTGATTTCGTCCAATGCCAACCAAAGTCAGCTATATTGATATAACACCGATTTCAGATTCAACTAAGGAGGGCAAAATGAAAAGGCAATTTTTGATAGCTTTAGTCACGGTGATAACGCTTGCCGTTCTTTCATCATGCGCTTTAAAGCAAACGGCGGCAAGTTCGGAAATGCTCAAAACTGAGGAAGTCGAAACAACGATGATCCAACCGCTAATGCATGGAAATGCGGTTGCAGTTAAAGATCCTCATTTTACAACCTCAGATACCGACTTTCTTCACAAGACAGATAAAACGGATAAGAAACTCCAAGATAAGAAAGAATTTGAAGTTATGGGCAAAGAGTATACGCTCAGATATTCCAATACGTTTACCGCGTATGCTCGCGGATGCGGTATAGATACGTATACCGGTGGTGGCGCAAATACGTTTGTATCCGTTTCGCTGAACGAAAACACCGGAAAGATTGTCAGATATAAATTCGGACCGGAAAATCGCACCGATATGTTGAACCCCGTGGCGCCGATAAACGAAAACTCGACCGTAAAAGATTATCTGGATCTCGCAAGATCGATGATTCTCGAATACACCGGGGTCGGGAAGACTGGAAGTCGGGTTTTATGAACTTTATCAAAGACGACCCGGAATTTGACGCCGAGTATACGTTCAGGTTTTATAAGACCCTGAGCGGTTTGCACCGCGGCGACGACGTCAGAGCCGTCATAAGAAACGACGGTACGGTGATCGAAGTCAGAGGCGAGGTATACGACGAGGCGTTCGCGCCATTCGCCGACGTAAAGATAGACGCGGAAGAGCTGTTCCGGCGAGTTGACGGCAATTACTCCGCGCCGGGGCCGGAAGTATATCACAGGACGAGGCTTACCGCGATACCCGCGGAGGACGGTCTGTGGGTCGAGGCCTCGATCAAAGGTATTTATTACGACGAAGAAGGCGTACCGCAGTGGGACGA
>CACYWW010000020.1 GCA_902778145.1 uncultured Ruminococcus sp. | reverse complement strand
CCGAATTTAGCTTGCGAAGCAAATTTAGCTGGGCGAAGCCCAATTTAGCTCGCCGCAAGGCGAATTTAGCTGCGGCGCACTTCCTTACGGAAGGCGCCGCAAGGGCTTTTTTTATTCAAGTACGTCGGCTATTCTTTTTGACAGGGCCGTTTTCGTCGGCGGGTGTATGACGTCTTTTTCACAGACGTCGGCTGAGATTACGGTCTTACAGTGTGATATTTCCCTTCCCGCTTCAAGCTGCGCCTGCTGTATGAGTCTCCAGCCCTCATCACTGCGCGGGCTGAAATCCGCGATCTGAACTATAACGAACGGCAGCTCTGGATCGTTCGTTTTTTCCCTGATCACCGAGATCAGGCACTCAAGCTCGTCTTTGTATATCTTTGCCTCGTCAGGCGTCGTATCGCTTTCGCCCTGATACCAAACGACGCCGGACAGTGAAAGCGGAAAAAGCCGTGACAGCATTTTTTCGTATATCACGCCGTTTTTGTTCCACGCCGTATATTCTGGATATGTGTGGTCGATGTGAAGCTGATCGGGCATCAGTGAGAATTTCGCCGCCTGACTTTCCGGAAGCCATGATTCGATGACAGACGCGCCCTGAAAGCACGATATGAAACCGACAGCGCCTCCCTTCTTCTCACGCACGCTTTTACCGGTGAGATACGCTATCGCGGACCACGCGCCTACCTTATCCGCTTCAGCCTCCGCCCATTTTTCCGGCAGAACGTCCGGGTCTGCCCACGGGCGTCTGACGAAATATCCGCGAAAAAGCGGATCGCTTTCATACAGATGATCCGGCGTATTTGATTCGGCAAGGCGGAATTCGGCGTTAGACTGACCGGCGAGCAGATAGACCTTTCCTATCATAACGTCGGTGACGGTCACTGTTTCGCCTCCTGACGACACGGCAACAGAATAGGGTCCGCCGGGCTCCATGCCCGGAAATTCCGCGATGAAGCGCCCGTTCTCCGGATCCGCCGTTACAGCTGCGCCCGCAAATGACACGGTGACGGGGCCGTCCGCATCGCCGTATATGCGCACCGGTTTATGCTCCGCGAATACCGCGTGATCCGATACGGCCGGTGAAAGCTTTATCATCTTATCCCCTCTATGAGTATCATTCCGAAGCTCTCGAACGGAACGTACAGCCTGAATTCCGCTATCTGTTCCTTTGAAAATTCACCGAGCTCCTCTCCGCTCCAGAGCTCCGTCACACGGTAGCTTTCAAAGCCGCCGATCCCCGCTTCCTCAAACGGGACGGTACACGAAAGATACGGTGCGAGCTTTTCATTGTTGTTCGGGATGATCAGCGCAGCTTTGCCGTCCGCGTATCTCGCGTAGGCGATAAGTCCGTTCTTTTCCGCGACTCCGACCGCGCAGATATTTGACTTTCTGTGATCGTCGGGCCAATATTCGAATATATCCTTATACGTACGTCTTACGGTTATCATCCGCTTGACGTCCTCAAGGAAGCGGAGGTTGGCCGGTCTCTCGGCGTCCTCGTAGTTCACCGTCATATCATACTGAACGGCAGGCTGCCATTTGCAGTTGAATTCGTCTCCCATATACCACAGCGGTATGAACGGCGCGGTTATCGCGGCGTATCCTATCCTCAGCCTGTTTCCGAGCACGATCCTCTTCTGATAATCGTGGTTCGTTATGCAGTTCGTGTAGTATTTTGCCCTGCCTCTTTTTGAGCCTCTTTGAAGCGCGGCGCTGCCGAGGCCGATCCCCTTCTGTACCGATTTGACGATATCGAGATCGCTGTCAACAAACCAGACCAGCGGATCCGTATACACACCGCCGCGGTCCTTTCTCGCGTACCAGAGCACGCCATCCTGCTCGAAATCGTACGTATGCGAGCGGTCTGAGCCATCCTCGGAGATAATGATAATGTATTTTCCCTTTTCGGCAAGCCTCGATCTCACGTCGCCGAACAGATCGTATCCGGTGTAGTTCGGTTCGCAGTCACAGCGGAAGCCGTCGGCACCGGTCTTCATGATATTTTCAACGCAGCGTTCGATAAACCATTCACGCAGCTCCGCGTTTTTCCAGTTGAAAGCGTCGTTTCCCCACGCCTCGCCGGAAAACCATTCGGGATGAGACTTCGTAAGCTCCGTTCCCCTCATGACTCCCCATGTTATAACGTCGAACAGGATATATATCCCCTTTTCATGAGCGTGATCAACGAATTTCTTCATCTCCGCCCAGCCGGAATCCTGATCAAGCGTACCGGTGAGGTTATCTCCGATCCTGTGGACGCCGGTGTTCCCGTATCCGTTGCCGCCGGGGCCGTACTCATATATAGGCGTGAGCCAGATGCAGTTTACTCCGATCTCAGCGTAAAAATCGAGCAGATCGTATGACTGACTGAGCTTTCCGCCGATCGACGCAGTGAGCGGTCTGAGCTCGACCATTATGAGACTGTCTATCCATTCGGGCGACATAATACTGCCGCTTTCATTCGTTTTGGTGAGCTTAACGCTCTCGCTCGGGATATACGACAAAAGAGACGTATTGTCGATCTTATCCCTTTCGTAAACGTAAGTGTCGGAAAGATCCGACGGCACCGCGAGCGTCATATCCGTACCGAACGTGTATATGCGCAGAAAATGCTCGACCGCCGCCAGCATCGCGACGCTGCCGCCCGCGCTGAAGGTGACGTTGTTTCCGTCAGCCTTTATGCTCCAGTCGTTCCGGTCGCCGTCCGTCATCTCGAAGAGGATCCTGACGTCACCGCCGTCAAAGTCGCCGCATCCGTAACGCGCCTTAAGGCCTTCCTCAAAACGCGAAACGGCAGTCGCGCACTTTTCAGCCGCCTTTTCCGAGGCGGTTATGCTGAAGACAGGAACCGAATTATTGATAAGCTTAAGATCCGGCACTTTTGCTTCCTCCTCTGTCTGCGTATCACCAGTGACAGACGTATCACCGCCAGTGACTTCCTCCGTTACCGCCGGCTTGCCCGTACAGGAGGCGAGCGCGGAGACGGTGAGGAACAGGCTGAGACATCTGATAAAGCGTGTTTTTTTCATGATCATCCCTCTTTTTGTATAAGAAGCACACGTTCAAGATTGTATTTTTCAATGAATTCCTCAAGGCAGAGTCCTTCATCGTGCATCTTAGTCGCAACGTATCTTCCGACATATCGCAGTATACGCGGACGGAAGCCGACGCCGGTGTAGTCTGACTTTCCCTTTGGATATCTGATTATAAATCCGTATTTATATGAGTTGTTGAGGAACCATTTATACGTCCGGCTGTCCTCGAATCCGTCATCGTCACTGCCGAAAGATACCTCGACCGACAATCCGAGCAGGCTTTCGTCAAGCGACGGATCCTTTGCTTTCGATGATTCGAACGTATTATAACCGCTGTAAACGTTAAATTTTGTCAGGTCCTCGACGCCGCGGATCTCAAGGAACATCGCCTCGAGCGCACGCGCCGCGATCCGCCTCATCATTATCGGCTCCTCCACGGATTCAGCCTGGATGCAGGTCCTGACGAGATCGTCGTATTCAAGCGTTCCCGACGCTCTGTGCGTCGCGTTTATGACGCTGATGTATCCGTAAAGCTTTTCCGGATTTATCGCGTCCTGATACTGCGAGACGTCGACCTTGTACGTCGCCTCGCCGATCTCATCCGCCAGAGCGCTTTCATCTATCTGAGCCATGACGACGGGCGCCTTGAGTCTGAAGGTGACCGGCTCGTATATCGCCGCGCTGCCGCTGATCTTATGGTCATATTCGTTCGTTATGTTTTTGTATACCTTTACAACGGCTCTGTTTTTGCCGTTCTCCGGCGTGTATTCGCACACGAGCCCCGTTGCGTACGATGAGAAAAAGCTCATCGGGATATAGAGCTTTCCGTCCTCGGAAAACGTCGGTGAATCGAGCCTTACGTCGTTTTTGTTTATAACGGCGCGGTTCGTTCCGACATAGAACAGCGCCGTGTCGTTGCCGTCGTCAGGCGATATATACTTGATCTCATCCTCCGACCCTGTGACTGTAAAGCCGCAGAGATTGACGATATCGTTGCCGCATACATAAACGCTGCCGTTTCGGATCAGCGTTTCATAAGGCACCTTCTGCATATCGGATGCGAGGCCAACCTGGTATGATATATTCAGATGCGGCGTTTTCTTGCGGTATCCGATCAGAAATCTGAATGCGCCGAAGCTGATGCCGAACAGCGCCGCGGCGACAGCGGCGGATATCAGAAGATAAACGATCGCACGCGTCATAACGGTGCGAAGCCTCGCTCTGCGTTCGGCACGGGTACGCTTTTCGCGCTCTTCGTCGACCTGTTTCTTTTCTTTTTTAAATCGCAGATCAATTTTTCTGCGCTTTTCCGTGGAGACGCGTTTTCTGTTTTCGTCTTTGTCGTTTTTATAAGGCTTGCCGTATTTCGGGTGGACCTTCTTCTCTTCCTTCTTCTCCGCTGTCTTCTTTTGTACAGGCCGTTTTTCCGCCGGCTTTTTCTTTTTCTTTACGGGCTTTTTTATCTCCGGCTCTTTTTTATCCGGAGTCAAAGAAGCCGCGGCAGCCTTTGCGGCGGCCTCGGCAGCTTCTTTTTCTTCCCGTTCACGCTTAAGACGCTGCTCTTCTTTTTCCTTCAGGATCTGTTTATGGCGATACATGAAATCGAATTCATCGAAAATTCCGTTGTTTTCATCTTTCATAATATCACCTCCCTGCAAGCGCCTTATTTTTTATAGATATCGATCACTTTTCTGATATCGAAACCGTTCTTTTCAAGTATCGCGTACGCTTCATCCGGTCCGATACCGAGTATTTCCGCCGTGATGTTCGCGCAGCGCGCCTTCAGCTTATCGTTCGTCGGTCTGACGCAGATCATCAGGTTCTCATACACCCTGCCGGTCTTTATCATCGCGCAGGTCGAGAGCATGTTGAGTATCAGCTTCTGTGCCGTACCGCTTTTCAGCCTCGTAGATCCGGTGACGACCTCGGGTCCCGTATCCGCGGAAAGTCTTATATCAGCCAGCTGATCTACCGGTGAGCCCGGAGTCGAGCTGATGGAACAGACCGTCGCGCCGCACTGCTTTGCCGCCGTCATGGCGCCGAGCACGTACGGGGTCCTTCCGCTTGCGGCGATGCCGACGAGAACGTCGTTTTCACCGGGCGAGCGGCGGATTATCTCGTCAAATCCCGCCTCGTAGCTGTCCTCCGCGCCCTCCGAGCTTTTGCGGAGCGCACGGTCGCCGCCGGCGATTATACCGACGACCAGGTCGTCGTCCACGCCGAAGGTCGGCGGACATTCGCTCGCGTCGAGCACGCCCAGCCTTCCGCTCGTGCCGGCTCCGACATAATACAGATGCCCTCCGCGGGAAAAGGCGTCCGCTATCCTGTCCACGGCTTGTGCGACGGCGGGCAGTATCTCGTCCACCGCGTCGAACGCCCTTTTGCTCTCCCTGTGCATCAAACAGACCATTTCAAGCGTGGGAAGCGAGTCGATATGCGTTGTATTCGGATTTCTTTTTTCAGTGTTTATCTTATTTGTCTCGATCATAACAGATGGTAGTTCATTATGATATACGCGAAAACGATCGATACGATGGAAATAAGCTTGATCAGGATGTTGATGGCGGGGCCGCTCGTATCCTTGAGCGGGTCGCCGACCGTATCGCCAACGACCGCCGCTTTGTGCTGATCACTGCCTTTTCCGCCGTGGTTGCCGCTTTCGATATACTTTTTCGCGTTGTCCCAGGCTCCGCCGGAGTTGGACATGAACACGGCGAGCATGAAACCGGTAACGGTCGCGCCGCAAAGCATGCCGATGATCCCGTTCGGTCCGAGCAGAAGTCCGATAAGAACGGGCGATATGACGGCGAACAGCGACGGCGCTATCATCTGACGGAGCGAGCTTCTCGTGCAGATATCGATACATTTCGCGTATTCCGGCTTCGCCTTTCTTTCAAGGATCCCGGCGATCTCGCGGAACTGTCTGTGGACCTCGCCTATGATGCTCTGCGCCGCGACGCCAACAGAGTCGATCGTCATCGCCGCGAACACGAACGGAAGCATCGCGCCGAGGATTATGCCGACGAGCGTTATCGGATTCGTCGTCTCTATTCTGAAAGCGAAGTTTTCGCTGTGGAACATCTCTACTCTCTGCTTGAAAGCAACGATCAGCGAAAGCGACGTGAGCGCCGCCGAGCCTATCGCAAAGCCCTTTCCGGTCGCCGCCGTCGTATTTCCGAGAGAATCGAGCGCGTCCGTGCGCTCGCGCACGTGTTCATCCATGCCCGCCATCTGCGCGATGCCTCCGGCGTTGTCGGCAACGGGGCCGTACGCGTCGGTCGCAAGCGTTATGCCGAGCGTCGACAGCATGCCGACCGCGGATATCGCGATACCGAACAGACCCTTTTCGGGGTGAGCCAGATCGCCGCCCGAGATCATGAACGAAGCGAGTATCGAGACGCCGATAATGATTACCGGCGCTATTACGCTGCGCATACCGAGCGACAGACCGCTGATTATTATCGTGGCGGAGCCGGTCTCTGACGACGAGGCAAGCTTCTTTGTCGGTTTGTACGTATCAGACGTGAAGTATTCGGTAAAATATCCTATCAGGACTCCCGCGACAAGTCCGGAGATCACGGCGCCGTAAATGCCGAGCCCTTCCTTACCGAGGATGAAATAGACTGCCGGGAACGCTCCGGCGGCGAACAGCGCGGCGGCAACGTACGTTCCGCGGCGCAGTGAGCCGAGAAGCTTTTTCTGATCGGTGCTCTCACCGCAGCGGACAAAGAACGTTCCGATCACGGAGCACACGACGCCGATGACGGCGAGGACGAGCGGGAGCATCATCCGGTTGAAGACGATCCTGCTGTCGACAGACGCGCCTTCCTGCGGTATCCCGAATGCTCCGAAAGCGAGCGCAACGGCTGATATGATCGATCCGACGTAAGATTCATAAAGGTCGGCTCCCATACCGGCGACGTCTCCGACGTTATCGCCGACGTTGTCCGCGATGGTGGCGGGATTTCTCGGGTCATCCTCCGGTATCCCGACCTCTACCTTGCCGACAAGATCGGCGCCGACGTCCGCGGCTTTCGTGAATATACCGCCGCCGACGCGCGCGAACAGCGCCATCGTAGACGCGCCGATCCCGAACGTGATCATCGCGGCTGAAAGCTCAGCCGGGGAAAGTCTGAATACGAATTTCAGGAGTATGAACCAGAGCGACGTATCGAGAAGCCCGAGACCGACGACGACAAAGCCCATGACGGAGCCCGCCGAAAACGCGACGCGAAGACCCTTGTTCAGCCCCTTTTCGGCCGCGGTTGCGGTCCTGCCGTTCGCGGACGTCGCTATTTTCATTCCGAGAAATCCGGAAAGTCCGGAAAACAGTCCGCCCGTCAGAAACGCAAACGGCGTGAAGATGTTTATAAGCCCCTCTCCCTCAGGTCCGTCAGGCTTGACGAACGCGAGCGCGAGAAGGAACGCGAACACCGCGGCGAAAAACACGCCGACTGTTTTGTACTGCCTTTTCAGATAAGCGTTTGCGCCCTGCTTTATCGTATCCGAGATCGCTCTTACGCGCTCGCTGCCGGGATCGGCTTTTTTGACTCTGTATGCGTTATACGCGGCGAACAGAAGAGCGATCAGGGCTCCGAGAGGCGAAAGCCATATAAGATCCATATGAATTTACTTCCTTTCGGGAATGCGGATCATTCCTCGTTTTCCCAGTTATGCCAGACGTCCGTGACGTCGTCGTTTTCGTCGAGCTTTTCGAGAAGCAGTCCCATTTTCTTTATCTGCTCCTCATCCGTAAGCGTTACGTACATGGACGGGATCTTCTCCTGCTCGGAGGAAACGATCGTATATCCCTTTGCGGTGAGAGCCGCGGTGACCGCGTCAAGATCGTCGGGCGCGGTGGTTATCTCGAACGCCTCATCCGTCGCGTCGAAATCCTCTGCTCCGGCCTCAAGCGCGTCTTCCATGACGGCGTCCTCGTTGAGCTTGCCGTCGTTTTCTATGATTATCGTACCCTTGTCGGTGAACAGATACGAAACGCAGCCGGTAGAGCCCATGTTGCCGCCGAATTTATCGAAGTAGTGACGGATGTCGCCGCCGGTGCGGTTCCTGTTGTCGGTCATGGCCTCGACTATGACGGCGACGCCGCCCATTCCGTAGCCCTCGTATGTGACCTTTTCGTAGGCGACGCTGTCTGCGCCGGACGCCTTCTTTATGATCCTGTCGATGTTGTCGTTCGGGACGTTGTTCGCCTTCGCCTTTGCGATGAGGTCGCGCAGCTTGCTGTTCGATACGGGATCGGGTCCGCCTTCTCTTACGGCGATCGCCATTTCCTTGCCTATCTTCGTGAAGACCTTTGCTCTCGCGGCGTCGGTCTTCTCTTTTTTATGCATTATATTTTTCCATTTGCTGTGTCCTGACATGTTATTATTCTCCTTTGATCATATCTTTTCGGGGTGCCGCACGCAGATCAGCTCGAGCGCGGCGGCGAGTACCTTATTCGTGGCTGCGGTGAGCGCGAGACGCTGAGCCTTAAGGCTTTCGGTCCCTGCAGTGAGCACCGGACAGTTGTGGTAGAAGCGGTTGAACGCCGCGCACAGATCGAGCACGTAGCGCGTTATTATCGACGGTTCATATTCGGCAAGAGCCTGATCGAACGTCTCCGGGAAAAGCGAGAGCGTTTTGCAGAGCGCGAACTCGTCGTCGTTCAGATCGAACGCGTCGGCTTTGAAGTCGCCGGCTCTGTTCAGTATCTGGCACGTACGCGCGTACGTGTACTGGGCGTAAGGACCCGTGTTCCCGTCGAAGTTGAGCGCGTCCTCAAGCACAAAGTTTATATCGCGCATGCGGTTGGCGGACAGGTAGTAGAATACCACCGCTCCGATACCCACCGATTCGGCGACGTCCTCACGTCCGGCGAGCTCGGGATTCTTCTCCGCCATGATCGCCGCGGCTTTTTCTATCGCCTCGGCGAACAGATCCTTCAGAAGCACCACGTTGCCCGTACGTGTGGCGAGCTTTTCTCCGTTGAGCGAGACGGTGCCGTAGGGCACGTGGACGAGCCGGTTATACCAGTCTCTGCCCATGAGCTCCAGCACCTTGAACCACTGCGCGAAATGCAGCGACTGACCCGCGGATGTGACGTAGATGCATTTTTCAAAATCGAACGTCTCTTTCCTGTAAATAGCCGCGGCTATGTCGCGCGTCGGATAAAGCGTGGAGCCGTCGCGCTTGAGGATCAGGCACGGAGGCATCCCGTATTTTTCAAGATCCACGATCGACGCCCCGTCGTCTATCGTAAGAAGCTGCTTGTCTTTCAGCTCCTGCACGACCGCCGGCATCTTATCCGTATAGAAGCTCTCGCCCGTATAGTAATCGAACTCTATATCGAGCTGTTTATACGTTTTCTTATATTCTTTTATGCTGATCTCGATGAACCAGCGCCACAGCTCCGTTATTTCAGGATCGCCGTGTTCGAGCGCGGTGAACGCCGCGCGCGCCTCGTCATTGAGCGCGGGATCCTTATCCGCCTCCTCGTGGAATCTGACGTAAAGGGCAACGAGCTCGTCTATCCCTTTTTCCTCGACAGCCTGCCTTGAGCCCCATTTGCGGTAGGCGACGGTCAGCTTGCCGAACTGAGTTCCCCAGTCTCCCAGATGGTTCACGCCGATACATTTGTATCCGGCGAACTCATGCATTTTTTTAAGCGAATGACCGATCACGGTCGTACCGAGATGGCCGATATGGAACGGCTTTGCGACGTTCGGCGACGAATAGTCGAGAACGACGGTCTTGCCCCCTCCGATATCCGAGCTGCCGTAGACCTTATCCCCCGACACAATCTCGTCCGTGATCTTTTTCGCGAAAACGGAGCGGTCTATTCTCAGATTGAGATAACCGCCGGTCGCCTCCGCGGAGGCTATGCCCTCGCACGAAAAGTCAGCCGCAAGCTTTGAAGCTATCACCGGAGGAGGCGCCTTCAGAGTCTTTGCAAATCTGAAGCAAGGGAGCGCGATGTCTCCCATCCCGCCGTCGGGAGGGTACGCCAGATATGATATTATTTCTTCTTCGGTTACGCCCGGATCGGGTGCGATAGACGTTATCCCCTTGTATACCGCCGCCGCGATCTTTTTCTTAAGTGATTTCATTCAGAACCTGCCCTTTTTTAAGTAGTGTTTAATTATATACTATATAGAAAGAAATTGCAATACTTTTTATAAAATTTTTTCAGAACACAGTACAAAAATTCGGAATTTGACAAAAAAGCAAAAAGCTCCCGCAGGAGCTTTTCACTGTTTCTTGTCACGCATTCACTTCCGCGGCTTTCATAAGCTCGGAGAGCGCGTCCTTTATATTCTTCAGGATATCAACCGCGTCGGCGGCGGGTGCGGCGCACTTATCGGCAAAGCCGTCTGTCGTCTCAGCCTTCGTTACGGTGAGGGTGACCTTGAAGGTCTCCTTCTCCTCGCCCTTGCCGGCGGAAACGTCGCTTACGAGCTCATATTTCTTGCCGGATTCGTACGCTGATTTCATCACGCAGTCGAAGTCATCCTCTTCACCGAGATCGATATCGTCGGGGTTGGTATTCGCGAACATTTCGTCAAGACCCGCCTCGACCGTATCCTTGAGAGTCTTATTGTCTTCGCCGTTTTCCTCGATCAGCTTGACAAAGTCGGATCCGAGATACTCGGTTATGATCGCCGCGAGCTCGCCCGCTATATTGGATTTGCCGGCTTTGAGACCGTCCATAACGGAGATTATAAGATCCTTTGCGTCAGCCTTCGTGACCTTGACGACGTACGGGTAATCCTTTTCGGCGTCAAGCTTCTGCAGCTTTTCATACGCCTTCGCCTCGGCGTCCTCGAATACCTTTCTGAGCGTCTCAGCCTTTGTTTCGGGAAGCTTGACGGTGATGTACTTGCCGTTGAGTTCGGAAAGCTCGCCGAGTCCGAGGAACGGGAGAATGGAACCGATATCTCCGTCGGGTATATCGTCACCGTAATCCGGGAATTCATCATCGGGTTTGTCGATACCGAAAGCGAGCTTGAATTCCTCATCGCTGAGATCAGCCGCCTTGCTGTAGTCAAAGTTGCCTTCCTCGTCGAAAAGCTTCATGAATACGTTCAGCATATCACGGGTCATACCGAGATCCGCCAGCTCTTCATCCGACATGTTCAGAAGCTGCTCAACGTCAGCTTTTGTGAACATTTCTTCTTCCGAGCCGCTGTCTTCGTCATATATGACGTCGTCATTTTCGCCGCCGTATTCGTAACCGATCGTGTCATCCTCCTCGACGATACCGTTCATTCCGGCGAACATACCTTCAAGCACGGACATATCCGGTACCTTTATGTAAAGGTTGTTCCCGTTGAGCACGAACATATCCTTGAAGGTATGCTCGGTATCCTTGAGATCGAGCTTGATCGAGAAAACGCCCCTTGCGTTGACATGGTCATACTGACCCTCGATAACGGCGTTTTTATCCTGATAACCGATCGTCAGTTTAACGTCCTTTACTCCTTCGCTCTTGAAGAAGCTTTCCCCGGCTTCCGCCGCTTCCTTGAACGTTTTCGGCTTGCGGGACGCGCAGCCTGCGAACATCGCGGCCACCATCACTACGCATACGATGACGCTTATGAATTTTTTAAGCATAATAATGTCCTCCTGTTTTGTTCTGCTCAATTATAACACTTGATTTTCACAAAGTGTTTAACTGGCTGTAAAATGTTTTGTGTCTGCATATATAAAGATATAAAAAAGTGGTCATTTGGTTTCAGATCAATTGTAAACATTTTGTAAATACGGCCGCATCCGCTTTTATATTGACAAAATCACACGTTTATGATATAATATGGATGATATTCCTGATGGAGGACAGACAACAAATGATAATTGTAAAAAACATATACTTCGACCGCAAATACACGCCGGATCACGGCGGCGCGGTAACAACGCCTCAGCCGGTCGTAAGCTGGACCGTGACCGGCGGCGACGGGCTGTACCAGACGTCTTACAGGCTGACGGTCACGGACGGCGAAAAAACAGTATACACGGCATCGGCGGATACGGACGGGCAGACCGTGCGGGTGAGCGAGACGCTTCCGACCGACCGCGAGCTTCTCTTCACCGTAACGGTAACGACAAACGACGGTCAGACGTCGTCCGGCAGCCGCACGGCTGTATGCGCACGGGAGCTGTCCGCGCCGTGGATATGCGCCAAAACGGTCAGGCCGAACGCGCCGGTCGATTTTTTCCGCGATATAACCGTAAATAAACCCGTATCGGACGCGTATCTTTACTGCTGCGGCATCGGGTATCAGGCGGCGTACGTCAACGGGATAAGCCTTCTTGACGATTATTCGCCCGCGTTTTCCGATTACACCAAAACGTGTTACTATAAGCTGTACGTTGTAAGCGGTCTGCTCCGCGAAGGCGAAAACCGCCTCTCGGTAACCGTCGCCGACGGGTGGCGTCATATCGACAGCCGTTTCGTCGAGCGCAATCTCGGCGGACGAAAGATAGAATTCGACGGCGTTCCGTGCCTGTCCGCGGAGCTTCATATCCGCTATGAGGACGGTGAGGAGGAATTCATAAAGACCGGCGAAGACTGGTCCTGCGTCTACGGTCAGACAACGTATTCCAACATATTTGACGGTGAGACGGTCGATGAAACCGCGGAGCCGACGGCACCGGAAAACGCAAAGCTTTACGACGGGGAGCCGCTCGGCGTAAGAAGGCTTCAGCTGCTTCAGGATACAGACAGTACGACGCATAAAGCCGTGTCCGTTCTGAAGGTCGGCGACAGATACGTATTCGACTTCGGGCAGAATATCGCCGGTGTCGTATATCTGAGCGCCGAGGGTCTGAAACGCGGCGACAAAGTGACGCTGCTGTACGGCGAGATGCTGAACGCGGACGGTACGGTCTATACGGCGCCGTTGCGCGAGGCGAAATGCACGGACGTTTTCATCTCATCGGGCAAAGACACCGAGCGCTTTTCTCCCCGCTTCACTTTTCACGGCTTCCGCTACGTCGAGGTGACCGGGCTTCCCTTCGCCGACAAGGACAGCGTTCATGCCGTTGCATTTTATACCGGCATGACGCAGAAATACGAATACAATAATTTCGACTGCGGCTCGCCTCTCGTGAACCGCATACATTACAACGCCTACATGACCGAGCGCAACAATATGATAAGCATCCTCTCCGACTGTCCTCAGCGGGACGAACGCATGGGCTGGCTCAACGACGCGACGGTAAGGTTCGAGGAAACGCCGTATAATTTCGATATAGGCGCGATGTTCCCGAAGATCGTGCGCGACGTGCTCGACGCACAGCGTGAGAACGGGATGATCGGATGTACCGCTCCGTTCATCTTCGGTCAGCTGCCCGCCGATCCCGTCTGCTCGTCATTCCTCATTGCCGCCGAGCGCGCTTACATGTTCACGGGCAACACGGACGTTATAAGAGAGGGATTCGAGGGCTTTGAGCGCTGGGAGAAGGTACTGCTCGACCGCTCGGACGACTATATCGTCAATTATTCATATTACGGCGACTGGGCGGCGCCGTCATACGCCTGTGTGACGGAGGAATTCGCCTGCTCCGCGGTGACGCCCGGGATCCTGATGTCCACCGGTTATTCCTATTTCAACTGCCGCCTGCTCGAAAAATTTTCGAACATCCTCGGATATACGGAAAAAGAAAAATACTACAAAGAGACGGCTGAGAAGATCGCCGACGCATTCTGCCGCAAATGGGTGGATACCGGGACCGGCGTGATCGAATGCGGGAGCATGGGCGCCTACGCCTTTGCTCTTCGCCTCGGGATCCTGCCGGAAAAATGCAGGAAAGACGCCGCGCGTCATATGCGCGACGATCTCGTTTCCCGTAATTATATGTTCACTACCGGAAATCTGACGACGAAATACCTGTTTGAGATGCTCGCCGAATACGGCTATATCGAGGAGGCGTGGAAGCTTTTGCACAAGACGGATTATCCGTCCTTCGGGTATGAGATAAACCACGGCGCGACGACGGTATGGGAGAGGTTCGAGCTGAAAAAGAATCCGGATATGAATTCTCACAATCACCCGATGTACGGCGCGTCAGACGGCTTCCTCCACGAATATATCGCAGGCGTTAAGATCACAGGTGCGGGCTGCCGCCGCATCCGCGTCAAGCCGTATATGCCAAAGGATCTTTATTACTGCCGCGACGTCATAACGACGCTGCTCGGCGACGTCGAGGTAAAATGGATCGTTGAATTCGGCAAAAAGATACTGTATCTCAACATTCCGTTCGGTATGACCGCGGACGTCGATTTCTGCGGCGTCAAAAAGACGGTAACGTCCGGCAGCCACGTATTTTCGGTCGATCTGTAAATAAACAACAAAGGGACGCCCGCCGTTTCGCGGGTGCCCCTTTGCTGTTTCCGCTCTTATCTGCTGACGCGGCCGTCGCCGCCGTTCGCCGCGCTTTTGATCTCTTCCTCCGTAAGATACGCGACGTCGCCTTCGATCGAGTGCTTCAGCGCCGCGGCAGCCGCGCCGTATTCCACAGCGGTCTTAAGATCGTATCCCTTCAGGATGCATGAAATAAGCGCTCCGTCGAACGCGTCGCCGGAGCCCACGCGGTCGATGATCCCGGTCTCGTATTTGCGCGAGAACCAGGCGTTTTCCCCGTCGTATATCATTCCGAAAAAGCCGTTTTTGTCGGCGGAGAACGTCTTTCTCACAGTAAGCGCGACGGTCTTTGTCCCGTATCTCTTAATTATCTCACGGCAGACGGCGATACACGCCCTCTCCTCAGACGACGTGTCGACACCGAGCTTCAGCACCTCGTTTGCCTGATACATATTTGATATGAAAAGATCGACGAACGGCAGAAGCCTCTCCGTCACCGCCCTGTTTTCTTCAGCCGTCCACAGCTTCGTCCTGTGGTTCAGATCGTAACTGACGGTCAGGCCGCGTGTCTTCGCCTCGTGGCAGAGCCTCTCGCATATATCGGGCATCTTATCGGACAAAGCCGGAGTAATACCGGACAGGTGGAAATGATCCGCATATGAAAACATTCCGTCAACGTCGTAATCCTCATATGAGGAGCACGCGAAGGACGAGCCTTTGCGGTCGTAAACGCACTGCGCCGGACGTATCCCGGCGCCTTTTTCGTAGTAATAAACACCGAGCCTGTCTCCGCCGTACACGACAGACGAGACGTCCGTGCCGACAGCGGAAAGCGACCTCTTCGCCGCCTCGCCCAAGGGATTTGCGGGCACACGCGTGACAAACGACGACGAAACGCCGAGCTGTGAGCAGAGCGCCGCGACGTTCGCCTCACTGCCGCCGAAGCAGAGCTTCGCCCGGTCTGTCCCGAAAAATCTGTATCCGTCCTCCGGCGAGATCCTGAGCATTATCTCACCGAACGTAACTATCTTTTTCATTTTTTACCTCCGTACGCTCCGAGCGCGTCTTTTACGAGATATGTTCCGCCCACGGCGGTAACGTTTTTGAGCGAAAG
Source organism: uncultured Ruminococcus sp. (assembly GCA_902778145.1). Classification (GTDB taxonomy): domain Bacteria; phylum Bacillota; class Clostridia; order Oscillospirales; family CAG-272; genus UBA1248. The sequence continues at coordinate 18,293 of CACYWW010000020.1, read as the reverse complement.
GAACTCCGCCTCGTTCTCACGGCTGACGCCGCCCGTCGGGATGAACCTCACTCCCGGAAAAACGGATGAAAACGTTTTCAGCGCCTTCACGCCGCCGTAAAGGTCAGCCGGGAAGAATTTCAGCACGGAAAGACCGAGATCGAGCGCCGCCATGATCTCCGAAGGCGTTGCGCAGCCGGGATAATACGGTATCCCCGCTTCGCGGCAGACGCGCGCGACATCCGCGGACAATCCCGGAGAAACGACGAACGCAGCGCCGGCGTCGATCGCTTTTTCGCACTGCTCCGCATTGATCACGGTACCGGCGCCGATCTCCATTTCCGGAAAAGCCGACACTGCGTATCTGATCGCGTCCGCGGCGCAAGCCGTGCGGAACGTTATCTCAGCCGTGTTTATGCCGGAAGCGATGAGCGCCGTACATATTCTATCGGTTTCTTTAACGTCGCCGATAACGACGACGGGGATCCTCTTCTCCATATCAGACACCCGAATATGACGAGAAGCCGCCGTCCACCGGTACGGTTATACCGGTGACGAAGCCGCTCGCCCCGTCGCATACGAGCCACAGGAGCGTGCCGATCAGCTCCGACACCTCGCCGAAGCGCTTCATCGGGGTCGCCGCAAGGATCTTTCCGGTACGCGGCGTAGGCTCGCCTTTATCCGTGAACAGAAGAGACCTGTTCTGGTTCGTCACGAAGAAGCCGGGAGCTATTGCGTTGCATCTGATGCCGCACGGCGCGAAATGAACGGCGAGCCACTGTGTGAAATTCGATACGCCCGCCTTTGCCGCGCTGTAAGCCGGTATTTTCGTAAGCGGCCTGTACGCGTTCATGCTTGAGATGTTGATGATATTGCCGCCGTGCTCCACCATGTCCGCGGCGAACACCTGCGTCGTAAGAAAAGCGGACGTGATATTGAGGTCGAATACGAACCTCAGACCTGACGCATCGAGCGAGAAGAAATCCTTTCCCGACGTCAGTTCCGGCGTCATATACTCGTTGTCCGTCGTCGCGCGGGGATTATTGCCGCCGGCGCCGTTTATCAGTATATCCGTCCTTCCGAGCTTTTCGGCGACGGTTTTCTTCGCCGCCTCAAGGCTTTCCTTATCAAGACAGTCGCATTTTACCGCGATGCACTCTCCGCCGGCGCGTTCGGCGGCTTTTTTCGCCGCTTCCTCGTTTATGTCGAGCAGAGCGACCCTGCAGCCGCACGACGCGAGCGCCGCCGCGAGCTCACTGCAGATAACGCCGCCCGCGCCTGTTATGACTGCGACCTTTCCATTAAGATCTATTTCAAAAGGCAATTTCATTTTTTCTCCTCCTTTTCGACCGCCTCGAACAGTCCCGAAAGATACGCGGCTCCGAGCGCGCGGTCATACAGGCCGTAGCCGGGCTTGCCGTCCTCTCCCCAGATGTTCCGTCCGTGATCCGGTCTCACATATCCGTCGAATCCTCCGAGCACGAGCGCGCGGACTATCCCGTAAATGTCGATATCGCCGCAGGCTGTCATGTGACCCGATTCCGTGAAATCGAGCTCGCCCGAATATCTTATCTGTCTCAGATGGGCAAAATGTATACGTTTTGCGTATTTTTCCGCCATCGCGACGAGATCGTTGCCGCGTCCCGCGCCGAGAGAACCCGTGCAGAACGTGACGCCGTTGTTTATCTCCGGTACCGCCGCAAACAGCTTTTCATAGCTTTCGGCGCAGGTGATGATCCTCGGCAGACCGAACATGTCCCACGGCGGATCGTCCGGGTGTATCGCCATATTGACGCCGTACTCGACGCACGCGGGCATGATGCCGCGGAGGAAATACACGAGATTATCGAAAAGCTTTTCGTGAGTCACATTTCTGTAAGCGCCGAGCAGCGCTCTGAGCTGTTCGGGCTTGTAGCTTTCATCCCATCCGGGCAGATGAAGATCGTCCGGATCCATCGCCGAGAGCCTGTCGTGTCTGTATGACAGCGACGTGCTTCCGTCCGGCGCCTCCGTCTTCAGGTCAGTCCTCAGCCAGTCAAAGACAGGCATGAAGTTATAGCAGATACACTTTACGCCGGCTTCTCCGAGGTTTCTCACGGTCTGTGCGTAGTTTTTTATCAGTTCGTCGCGTCCGGGGGCTCCGAGCTTGATGTCTTCATGGACCGGGACAGATTCGATGACCTCCATCTCAAGTCCGTTTTCCGTGCACAGATCCTTGAGCCTCTTGATCGCCTCCGGCTGCCAGACGGTGCCGACCGGGGTATCGTATACCGCGGTGACGACGCCGGTCATACCCGGGATCTGTCTGATGTAGCGGAGCGGTATCGGATCGGACTCTCCGTACCATCTGAACGTCATTTTCATATCATATACCTCCGATGAGCGACGCGGTGTACGGGTTGCCGCACGCCGCTTTATACGCGTTTCCGATGTTTATGTCGTATATCAGCTTCGCCGCGGCATCCTCCGGATATTCTCCTCCGTCCACGAGCTCCGCTATATAATCACAAAGGATGCGGCGGAAGAAATCGAAGCGCGAATACCCGGCGAAGCTGCGCGAATCCGTGAGCATGCCGAGACTCGTTCCGAGCACGGCGTATTCGGACGCCGTTTCGAGCATGCGTCTTATGCCGAGCTTCGTATCGTTGAACCACCACGCGGCGCCGATCCTGACGTTGGAAAAAGCCCCGGATATGCTCGCCAGAGCGCGGAGAGCCGTATCGTTCAGCGTATAGAGGACGATGTCCGGGCGCTCCGCGTCAGCGAACGAGGCGAGGAAACGTTCAACGTCAGACGGTGTCTGAGGATCGCCTATCACGTCAAATCCGGAGTCCGCGCCGGTAACGGCGAACATTCCCGCGTTCACGTTGCGGCGGACAGAAAAGTGCAGCTGCGCCGTTATGCCGCGCTTTTTATACTGTCTCAAAAGATATGTCAGGACATATCCGAAAAGCGTCTGTTTTTCGCCGTCCGACAAGGCGCCGCGGCGCAGAAAAAGCTCCGCCGCCTCCTCATATGACGCGCCGGTCGGCGGGAATTTCTCAAATCCGTGATCGGACATAAAGCAGCCCTTCGAAATGAAGTACGCGAGCCTGTCAGTCAGTGCGTCAAGCAGATCCCGGAGAGTGACTATCCGAATCCCGGCGGCTTTACCGAGCCTTTCGAGCGCCGCGTCGTCCGGGCAGTAGTATTTGTCCGGTCTGAACGTGGGGACTACGGCGGTATCTCCATACTTTCCGTGGTATCTCAGATCATCCGCCGGATCATCAGTCGTCGCGACTACCCTGACCCTGTATTTTTTCAAAAGATCCGAGACTCTCATCCCGGAAAGCTTCCCGTTGCATTCCTCGTACAGACGGGCGGCGTTTTCCGGGCCGAGCGGTTCTGTCACGCCGAAGATCTGCTTCAGCTCGAAATGCGTGAAATAATACAGCGGTCCGCCCGCGAGCATAGGCATTATCTCCGCGTATTTCATGAACTTTTCGGCGTATGAGGCGCCGCCGGTTATATAATACTCGTCGACGCCGCAAAGCCTCATCGCGCGCCATTTATAGTGGTCGTGCGCAAGCCACAGCTCACCGATATCCGTTATCGGATCGTCACGGGCGATCGCTCCCGGATCGAGATGGCAGTGATAATCTATGATCGGATGATCGGCGGAGGCGTGGTATAAACGTCTCGCCGTCTCCGATCTCAAAAGTACGTTATCGTCAAAAAATCCCATTTGTTCACCCTTCCCGCCTCAGACAGGCAGCACGGACAGATCCGTATCCGCCATGAACACCGCGGCGTGCGTATTCTGAAGATGGAACAGCGATGTGTTCCATTTTCCGTCCTTGCTCCAGCACTCAAACGTCGCCGTTGCGCCTTCTTCTATCATGCGAAGCCACGCGTTTTTGTCCTTCAGCGCTTCTTTTATCAGGTCATATCTTCCCGCGCGGACAAAGCCGGTCAGAAGCGGGAACGTCGCGAAGAGCGAGGTCCCGGTCACTCCTTTTTCCGCGAACATACGGAGCACCGTTTTCGTGAATTCCGGATCGTCGCAAAGTCCGAATCCGAACGGGAACACGTTTCCGATGAAGCTGACATGACCGTTCGTAAGTCCGTCCCTGAAGACGTGCTTTTCCCTGTCATAAAACGCGTTGACAAAAGCGCGCAGCAGCGGCTTTTCGTCCCGGTATTCCGGCTCTCCCGTCAGGCGGCACATCTCGTTCACCGCTCTTATCGCATTTATATAATATGCGTTGATCACGACGTGAGGCTCGGGAAGCGGTTTGTTGCCGTCGTTGTTCACGGCGTAACCGTCGCGATAGTTCGCCGGCCATTCGGTGACGCACCACTGACCCGTGTCACCGAGTATGCCGTCATTCTCGTATTTTCCGTACGCCTTTATAAGAGTGAGCGCTCTGTCGCGGTTGATACGCAAAAATCCGATATCCTTTGAGATCCTGTAATGCCACAAAAGCAGCTGTATCATGATGAGCGGGTATTCCGCTATTTCCTGCATTAGCGAGCAGTTCAGGCACGTAACGAGCGTGGGCGTGATCTTCGCACCTGAGAACGCATCGTTCACAAAGCGCCTGAGCACCGCATCGGAGCCGGTGAGGATATAGTTGCAGAGCGACGTATAACACCCGTCGCCGAGATACGTCCCCTTCTCGCGCTCCATGCAGTCCATTGGCAGCTCCTGGACGCCGTATCTCTGAGATCGGACGCACAGGTCGAATACTTTTTTGATATCAGGGTCGTCCGCGTAATCGGCTCTCAGTGAAGACGCGAGCGTGAACGGACGGTGGCGGGCAATAAGACCGATCCCGGTCAGCTTCGCGCCGTCCTCGGGCGTTATGCTTACGTATCTGAAGGACTTGTAATCGAGCTGATACAGCTTATCGTCTCCGCCCGACAGGATCCATTCCTCGTCGTACACGCATCCGGCGCGGAGCGCGTATCTGACGTTTCCGTCCGCGTCAAGCTCCTGACCGCATCTTATGTGTACGACCTCTCCGGGCCCGCCCTTCGCGCTGACCGTCAGATAACCGACGTAAACGCCGCCGAGATCGACCGTCACGGTGTTTTCACGGTAGGTGATCCGCTCCGGGGTTATGTGCTCGAACGCGAGCATCCGCTCTCTTTTCTTTATAAGCGTGTGATCGTCGGAAGGGTTCACGAGCGCGTGCTCCCACTCCGAGTCGTCATAGTCCGGTCTCTCGAACCCGACCTCCGCCGCGCGGCTGTCGTATCTCTGCAAAAACTGAGTGTCATATCCCGCTTTGCCGGTGGCGGTAAAACCGCTGTGGCGGCGGCAAAGAAAGCTTTCGTCCGATTCGGCGACGGTCTTTCCGTCGCAGACGAGGCGCAGGCAAAGCCCGTGCCTTCTGTCGCCGCTCTGCCACACGCGGTTTATGAGTCCCTGATAATACGTATGTACGGCGATGACGTTTTCCCCCGGAACGAGGTACCGCGTGACGTCCAGAACGTCGTAACCGTATTCGTCATGATACGACGGCGCAGGCCCTTCGTTTACAAAAGTCCCGTTTATGAAAAGTCTGTAAAAATCGTCGGCGGTGACGGTCATCTCCGCCTTTTCGGGAAGCCCGTCGAGCGTTATATGCTTGCGGAAAAGGATGTGGCTGTTCTGCCGCTCCGTATCGTTTCCGACGCCGGGCTCACGCTCGCGATGGAACACGTTCAGCGGGGCAAGCCCGCGGAACGCGCCGTCAGTGATCCATTTCATACGTTCACCGTCTCCCCTCCGCTCTTATACGCGGCAAGGATGAGTCTGACGGATCCCGAGCCCGCCTCTCCGTTGATCGGGAACGGTTCTCCGCTCTCAAGCCTGCCGTAATAATCAGCTATAAGTGCACCGTGACCGGAGCCGTAGCACGCCTTTCCGAGCGGTTTGTACCGCTCCTCGCCTATATCCTGAGGCACGCCGTTCACGTAAACCGCGCCGGGCATTATCTTGACTGTGTCACGGTCCGTGACGACGGTGATCTCGACCGGCATATCCGCCGCCGCGCCGTTCGTCGCAAAGAACGTGACAGGCGCGCCCGCGCGCGATACGATGACCGCCGTATCCTCCACCTCGATACATTCCTTCAGCGTCAGATCCGAAACCGACGCCGCTATCTTCTCCGGCATGCCGCAGAGATACTGCAGTAGGTCGAGTGTGTGGAGCGCCTGATTTATGAGCACTCCTCCGCCCTCCGTCGCCTTTTTGCCGCGCCACTCTCCCGTGGCGTAATACTCAGCCGTTCTGTGCCAGGCCACCTGAGCTGACGCGGAAACGATATTTTTTCCGGAAAGATACTTCTTTGCGAAGACGTTTTCCCTGTTGTATCTGTTCTGAAGGCATACGCCGAGACGTGCTGACGAGCGTTTTTCCGTTTCGAGCACGAGATCGAGCTGTTCATACGATATGCAAAGCGGCTTTTCGCAGAGAACGTTCACACCGCGGTCAAGCGCGTATACGACCATTTCCGCGTGAAGATAATGAGGCGTGCAGATATGGACGGCGTCCGGTCTGAGCTCGTCTATCATCGCCTTATAATCCGTATAACACGGCAGATCCTTATATGCGGACAGTCTTTTTTCGTCGATATCGCAGACGCCGCAAAGAAGACCGGAGTCCGATAATATTTTCGCGTGGAGCGTCCCTATGTTTCCGACGCCTATGACCGCGGCTCTCATATCTTCTTGCTCTCGAACGTGCCTGTCGTATCCGCTACGGCGTTGTCGTCAGCTTTTTTGTATCTCGATATCTTTCTGTGAGCATTGAGGTATCCGAGGTATTCTTCTTCGTTCACGGGGAGCGATATCTCCTCGCCGTTCTTCCAGCCGGAAAGCTCGATCGCGTTCATGAGCTCGACGCCTCTGATCCCCTCGCGCCCGTCTACGAACTGCGGCTCAAGACCGAGTATGGCGTTCGCAAAGTTGTTTATAATGCCTTCGTGCTGGGGATTTTTGCCGTCCGTCTCGACGGTGATCGGCTCGGCGCCGGGTACGCTGAAGCCCTGCTCGCAGGTCTTTGAGAACACCTGGCTGTCCATCTTGTTCTTATACCACTTCAGTGCGCCGTTTTCGCACACGAGCTTGCCGCCGGTGCCGGACACTTCAAATCTGTTCGTCCCGGGAGTCTCGCCGGTCGTCGTTATGAATACTCCCGTCGCGCCGTTATCGTATTTGAAGAAAGCGGTGACCTCGTCCTCGACCTCAATATCATGCCACTTGCCGTATTCGCAGAAGCCGCGCACGGCGACCGGGAGCTTGCCTACGACCCACTGAACGAGGTCGAGCTGGTGCGGGCACTGGTTTATGAGCACGCCGCCGCCTTCGCCGTCCCACGTTGCACGCCACGAGCCGCTGTCGTAATATTTCTGAGTCCTGTACCAGTCGGTGATGATCCACGTGACTCTCTGAAGCTCGCCGATACCGCCGTCCGCGATTATCTCACGCATCTTTCTGTAGAGGCAGTTCGTGCGCTGGTTGAACATCATGGCGAACCGTGCGCCGGACTTTTCCGCCGCCTCGTTCATCTCGCGGACGTGCTTCGTGTAAACGCCCGCCGGCTTTTCGCAGATGACGTTTATGCCGCGCTCAAGACACGCTATGACCATCTCGGGATGCAGATAGTGCGGGACCTCGATCAGAGCGGCGTCGATAAGTCCTGAATCGAGCATCTCGATATAGTTTTCAAAATACGCCTTGTCCTCAAAGCCGGGGCGATTCTTTATCGCCTCTATTTTTGCGGGATTTATGTCGCACATGGCGGTAACGACGCCGTTTTCGATCTTGCCGGCGCCGAACAGATGCACGGCGTACATGCTTCCCTGATTGCCCAGACCTATGATACCGAATCTTACCTTTTCCATTTTACAAATTCTCCTTTATGTAATTTATGCTGCGTTCGACCTGACCGAGCGGATCGGGATAATTCACCGCGTCATCCTGTTCGACGAGGAAATGGACGGTCCCCGCCGCCTTTGCGTGCTCCGTTATCGCCTTGAAATCAAGCACGCCGTCGCCTACCGGAGCAAAACCCGGAGTATACGATACCGCGCCGTTTTCGGCTCTGACCGCGTTCACGCGGTAATCCTTCAGATGTATGCATTTTATCCTTCCGGCGAGGCTGTCTATCGTCTTTATGACGTCAGCGCCGCCGTACTGGAGCCAGTAAGTGTCGACCGTCACGTTTATGTTCGGAGCGTTTTCCGCTATGTACCTGAGCGCCGTCATCGTTCCCGTGCGGTACATTTCAAAATGGTGGTGATGATAAGAAAACTCAAAGCCGTTCCGCTTCATCACGGCGCCCGCGCGGTCGAGCGCGTCGACCGTAGATCTGAAAGCGTCCGGGTCAGCTACGGTCTGCGGCGGCATCGCGCCGAGCCCTATAATGCGGCAGCCGAAGCTTTCATGCTCGGACATCAGAGCGTCCGTATCGTTCAGTATCCTGTCCATCGGTACGTGCGTCAGAACGACAGGCAGCCCCGCTTTTTTGCTTACCCTCGCTATCCTCTCCGGGTCGTACGGGGCGCCCGAGTACTGAATGCTCGTATAACCCATATCCGCCAGCGCAAGCGCCGTTTTTAAAAATCCGTCCTCATCGCCGATGAGAGTTCTCAGCGAGTACAGATTTATGCCCGCTTCCATTCGTTTTTACCTCCGATCCTGTATCCCTGTTTATACAAAAGCCTCTTTAGCGCGCCGACAGCCGTGTCGAACGCCTCTCCCTGACTTTTGAACGTGTATTTGTTTTTCATCTCGTGCCGATCTATATCGGAATACCCCGCGAACACGGAAAGATGCGGTTCGACCGTAAGCGTAATGTCTGCATTGATCCCGTCGAGTATCCGGGCTATATCGCCGTCGCCGTCGCCCGCGGGCACAAGCTCGCCCGTTTCCGCGATAACGTCCTTGATGTGAAAATATCCGGACGACGCGGCAAGCGCCGGTATCGACTCATCCGGGCTTACGCCGCACTGTATGTAGTTCGCCGGGTCGTATACGAAGCAGAGCCCCGCCACGCGGCGGCGAAGCTCAAGCACGCGCTCCGGCACGTCGCCGTAAATATCTTTTTCATTTTCATGGTATAAGCGGACACCGTATTCCGACGCAGCGGCGACGGATCCCGTAAGAAGCCTTTCGACCTCATCAGCCTTGCCGTACGCGTCGTAAAAGCTGAACACGCGGATCTTATCGCAGCCGAATATATTCGCCGTTCTGCAAAGTCTGTGAAGCTGAGCGAAAAGCGCCTCTTCGTCAAATCCTTTACCGAGGCTGACCTTTCCGTACGGCGAGCCGAGCGACCACACTCTTATTCCCGCCGCGTCAAGCTCGTTTTTTATTCTCACGGCTTCGCCGTCGTTGAGCGCCGCGACGTTCTTTCCGTCGACGCCGCGCAGCTCGATCAGATCTATCCCGTTTCTCTTCAGCGCCGCGATCTGTCCCGAAAGGGACGGGGACGCCTCATCCGCAAATGCGCACAGCCTTATCATTTTTCCCTCCCCGGCGCCGTCCAGTCGTATGCCTTTCCGGGATCCTTAAACGGGCGTCTGAACATACGCTCATCTATCGGATCGCCGTATTTTTCGTGTCTTATAACGTTTACGAGCATATAAACGTCCTCGACTCTGTGTCCGTGTACGCCCGGTCTGTAATACCAGAACAGCTTATCGCCGGCGCCGAGATAATCGAATACCTCCTTCGCCGCGACGGTCGTCTGATATGAGCCGACCGGGTTCGCCCAGATGTCGCCCGCCGCCTCGGATACGAAAAGCGTCCTCGGGGCGACCATGGCTTTGAGGAAATGCGTGTCAAACGGAAGCTTTTCCTCGCATTTGCGGTATGCCTCCATACCGTCGCCCATCCAGAAGGCGAAGTTGCGCATCAGATCGTCAAGCGTCTCGCTTCTCGATTCGTTTATACCGCCGGGCTCCTGCACGCCCTTCATATGGACGCGGTAGCAGCCGCAGGCTCCGGCGCACGTCTCGTTCGGGTTGACTATTCTCGCGCGGCGGTCGACCGCGCCCGCGAGAGCCGCCGTCTTTCCGCCGCGGGAATGTCCGCTGAACGCTATGAAATCAAGATCTATCGGCAGATCGAGCTTTTCGAGTGCGTCGACGCATCTCGAATATCCCCACGCCCACGCACCGAGCGCACCGAACGTGTACTCCGGGTAAACTCCATAAAGCGCACCGTTGCCTCTGCCGTCGCCGCCGTTGTCATGCGCGAGCTCGGTACGGTCGAACATCACCCAGCCGACGCTGCGGTCAAGCGCGGCGTTGAGGAATTCGCGGTCCATGTGGTACATCCAGCACATATCGCCGTCGACGATGACCGGGACTTTTCCGTCGCGTTTTTCGGGAAGGATTACCTGCATACGGAACGATACCTGTTTTTCCTTCGTCCCCGCGTGGATCTTGTAGCCCTTGCACACGGGCGACCAGTCGAGCAGCGGCTCGACCTCAAAATACTCCGGCGCGGGCGGCAGCGTGCCGTACTGCAGATCTATCGCGTATTTGTAAATCTCTTCTCTTCTTTTTTCCCACTGATCGGGCGAGGTCATCCGCTCGCCGCTGTCAAAAACAAACGGATCGGGGAGCTTGTCAAGAAGCTCGTATTCCGTGACCTTCAGAGTGTTTTCATCTATCTCCTTCATACCATACCTCATTTTTCAAATAATTCAAGCATACGGGCGGCGGTCTTCACCTCTGCGGCGAAATCCCCGCCCCAGGTGCATTCAAGTGATATCCTGCCGTCGTAGCCCGTGCTTTTCAGTTTTTCAGCCCACGCGGAAAGCGTTTCTTTGTCGGATTCGCGCAGGTATCCGCGGTCGGCGTTCGGTCTCGCAATATGAACGTGGCGCAGCTCGCCCGGCATGAGACAGTCAAGCTCGGACAGCTCCTCTCCGTTCTGATAAAAATGATACAGATCGAGCAGAACGCCTACGTTGTCCATGCCGATCCTGCGGCAGATCCGGACTCCGTCCGTCAGCGTATTCATGAAGTTCGTCTCGGCACGCTGAAGCGGTTCAAGATAAAGATCGACGCCGTATTCAGCCGCGAGCCGTCCTATCGCGGAAACGGTTTCGCAGAAGGAATCCTCCGCGGCCGACCTGTCCCCTCCGTCGGGGACCGAACGGCTTCTTCCGCTGCCGATGACGCAGTACCGTCCTCCGAGCCTTTTCACGACCTCGAAATTACGTTTCGCATATTCAAGGATCACGCCGGAGCCGGTTTCATACAGCATTATCTCGCCGCCGAAAAAGCAGTTGAAGCCCGCGACCGCAACGCCCGCGGCAAGCGCCGTTTCACGCATTTCGTCAAGCTGCGCGTCGCTGTATCCGCGCACCTGAACGAGCGCCGGTTCGACGTATGAAAGCCCCGCTTCCGCCGCGGCGGCTATTCCCGCCATACCGCAGCAAACGCCGTGTATCATAAAAACACCTCCCTTTTTTACTATTTTATCACTGCAATAATAGAAAGTTAATTGCAATATTTGCAAATTTATATTGCAATTTCTGTTGTAATATGATATAATGCCGGTAACAGGTAAACGGAGGTCTTTGATGGAATACTCTCACATCCGCACGGACAAGGTCGATATAAGCAATTTTCCCTCACATATGCACAACGAATACGAGATATTGTATTTTCTCGAGGGTGATGCGGACTATATGATCGAAGGCTCGGTATATTCGCTCAAAAAGCACGACGTTCTCGTTATAAAGCCGCGAACGTATCACAACCTGCTGCCGAGATCAAACGCCATATACGAGCGCTACGTCATAAACTTCACTCAGGACGAGCTTCCGGAAGACTGTTCGGACGGGCTCGGCTCTCTTCCCTCCGCGTGCAGCGTTTCGGGCGACCTGTTCGTCACGGGGTTCTTTGCCGCGTGGGGAAGCTACGAGGAGCTGATGGATGAAAAACAGCTTTATTCGTTCATACGTTCGTGCCTTTGCGCCGTTATAACGTCGCTCGGATACGCTAAAAAGCGTGACGTGAGCAGAGACGTCAGAACGGATGAAAGGCTCGGTCAGGTGCTCGATTACATCGACAGCCACCCGGAACAGCCTTTATCCGTCGACACGCTCGCTTCGCATTTTTACATGAGTCCGTCGTGGCTGTCTCATATGTTTTCGGCGAAGATGGGCGTCGGTATCGCTCAGTACGCGAACCGCAAGCGGATGCTGTACGCGCAGAAGCTGATAAACGACGGCACGCCGCCGACGAAAGCCGCGGAGCTATGCGGAATAGACAATTATTCAACGTTTTACCGTCAGTATAAAAAAGCCCTCGGGATCTCGCCGAGAGGTGACAAAAAATAAAGGAGAATATCATGAAAAAAGCCGATATCATCGTTTTATCCGGTCAGTCCAACGCCGTCGGCGTCGGTCACGTAAGCTGCCTTCCGTCGCATTTCGACAATGAGACGATAGCGAAATGGAAGGCGGGATACCCCGATATAAAGATCAATTATTTCTCTCACGACAAGAAAAGCGGCGGCTTCGTCAACACGTCGACCGGGTGCACCGAGGTAAAAAAGGAAACGATCGGTCCCGAGCTCGGGATCGCCGCGGAGCTTGCCGAAAAATATCCCGGGCGCGAATTCTTCATCGTGAAATGCGCGTTCGGCGGAATGTCGATGCATAAGGATTTCCTGTCTCCATCGGGCGGCGCGGAATACGACGCGGGCTCGTACGCGGATCAGCTCCCCGGTATCGTCGCCTGCATAGAATCAGGCGCCGTCGCGCGTCCGAGCTGGTGCTACAACGAGCTTGTAAAGCTTTTGCGCGAAAGCATAGCTTATCTTGAAGACAACGGATACGAGCCGTCAGTCCGCGCCTTCTGCTGGATGCAGGGCGAAAACGACGCGTGCTCCGAGCAGTTCACGGAAACGTATATAAAGACCTACGGCGCCATGCTTCGGGATCTATCCGCCGCATTCCCCGGGTATTTTGACGAATGCGTGTATATCGACGCCGGCATCAGCGCGGTATGGCCCTTTTACGAGCGTATAAACGCAGATAAGCGTGCTTTTGCGGAGCAGGCGGAAAACCGCGTTTATATCGACACGATAGCCGAAGGGCTGACGACTGAACACGAGCCGTTCGGCGCGCCCGACACGTATCACTACGATTCCGACTGCGTGATAAAGCTCGGTCGCCTCTTCGCCCGCGCGATGAAGCTTTGACAAAGACGATTTTTTGCCGTCGGAGAAATCCGGCGGCAAAAAAATATTTGATCACCATTAACCAAATGGCACCAACCGATACTATATAGGCGAAAGCTTTCAAAAGGAAAAGGAACGGTATGGAAAACCAAAAAGCGGCAAAGCTGATATCAGATAACCTGAAAAACATTTACGGTTACTCCTTCGCGCGCCTTTATGACAAAGACGATGTGGACGAACTGACCCAGGAGATCGTGTACGAGGTTTTGAGATCGGCAAACAGGATCAAAGACGACGAAGCGTTCTGGGCGTTTCTGTGGAAAGTTGCGGAAAATACGTTCCGCAAATTCATAAAGCAAAAGGAACTCCGGCATTCGCTTTCGCCGTTGCCCGACGACGATACGTTTATTGACGCTGTAGCGTCGCCGGAGGAAGAGTTGATCGATAGCGAGAGCAAAAACGAAAGCCTTAACCTGCTGCGGCGTGAACTGTCTTTGCTTTCCAAAACTCACCGTGAGGTTTGCCTTGCCTTTTATTTCCAAAACAAGTCCTGCAAAGAAATAGCGGAAGAACAAAACATCAGCCTTGAAATGGTAAAGTATCACCTGTTCAAAACACGGCAATTATTGAAAGAAGGTATCGGTATGGAAAGACAGTTTGGTGAAAAAAGCTATAACCCAGCAAAATTTGAATTTGTAACTATATTTTCCGGACAATTCAACCGCGAATACAGAAATCTATTTAATCGCAAGTTGCCCGGAAACATCCTTCACAGCGCATATTACACGCCCATGACGATCCGCGAACTGTCGCTTGAACTCGGCGTTTCGAGCGTCTATATGGAGGACGAAGTCGCGCTGCTTGAACAATACAAGCTGCTCACGGCACTGCCGGGCGGCAAATATCAGACAAACCTTGTCATATTCACCACCGATTATACATGGGAATTCTATTCAAAAGCAAAAAATTTTTGCGTTCAAAATATCGGGGAAATCATCAAAGATATAAAAGCGTATCTTCCAAAGATCCGCAAGATCGGCTTCAGAGGCTGTTTTCTGGATGACAACCGCTTGCTTTGGCCGCTGTTATGGTATATCATGGGCAGAGGCGATAATGAGTTCAGAAACAGCATGCCGGACAGCGGATCGGATGAGATCTATTCCGGTGCAACCGGGATCAATTACGGAACAGATTATGACGAGACCGGGTCAGATACTGAAAAAGAGAGCCTGATTATAAAAGAATATGAATGCTGCGGGTTTGCAGGTTACGCCGGGATCGATGAAAAGTATGCGGTATCTTTTGCCGATTTCGGAGTTTTGCCGAAAAGCTGTCATTACGGCTTTAATGGCGCACCCGTCAGGGATTCTTTGAGCTTCGGATATGACGATTATCCGGTCTTCAAAGACCGTGAACTTACACAGGTCACAGCGATACTGAGCGGTTTGATAAACAAAACAGCGTATCTGTACAATGAGCTGAATACGATTGCAGTGAAGCTTATGAAACAGCACGCACCGAAGAGCGTTGCAGGTATCATTGAAAGGATAATCGGTTTGACCTTGTTTTTCAGAACGGTCGGCTTTATCGGAAAATGTGCCGTCGATTCCGGCGAACTGACAGTTCCGGACGACGAAAAACCGATCGCCGTATTTGCTTATGAAGTAAACGACCGGGATCATAATAATTAAACTCATAATACACAATGTTAAAAACGATCGGTTTTTACCGCCGAGGAAATTTCGCGGCAAAAAAGTATAAAAACTACCAACCTTTTCGGTTTTCCGTGTCTATATGGGTGAATGCATTCAGAGAGGTACGAACAAGTGAACAGAGAAAACGCCGAGAAAATCATAACCGAATATCTGAAGCCCGTTTTCGGTTTTGCGCTGAAACGGTGCAAAAGCATCCACGATGCGGAGGATCTGTCGCAGGATATTATCCTTAAAGCCTATCGTGCTTTGCTTCTGCGCGACGACATAGAAGACGCGGAAAAATTCATATGGACGGTTGCCCACAACGCGCTTGCGAACTATTATCGCGACGCGTCAAAAAACGCGGTCGGCATATCGCTCGATATGATCGCGGAAGCGGAAGACCCGACCGATTTGTTTTCAGATGATACAGACGGTGAAACCGTCAAACGTCTGCAAAGCGAGATCGCGTATCTGTCAAAGCTGCAGCGCAGGATCGTTATCGCGTACTATTACGAAAACAGAAAGCAGACGGATATCGCGGATGAACTCGGTATACCTCCCGGAACTGTCAAATGGCACTTGTTCGAGGCAAAAAAAGAACTGAAAAGAGGTATGGAAAAAATGAGAGAATCAAACGAATTGAAATTCAATCCCGTAAAATTCAAGATGGTAGGTATCAACGGGAGCACCGGAAATCAGCCGATGTTTGATTATTTAAGGTCGGCGCTTTCGCAGAATATCTGCTACGACGTAAGGAACGAAGCAAAATCGGTAGCTGAAATAGCGGATGATTTGGGCGTATCTCCCGTATATATTGAAGGAGAAGCGGAACACCTTGAAGAATTCGGTCTGCTCAAAAAGATTAAGGACAAGTATATCGTAAATTTCTTGATCGAGGAGCCGACAAAAGACTTTTTGGTACTTCAAAACGGTATTTACAAAGAAGCCGCGTCCGGTTTTGCGAACGCATTGTATGACGAATTGGTCTCGTGCGGCGTGTTGGATGATCCGGATATCATATGCGGACAAACCGATAAACCAATAGAATTATCGACTTCTCCGCGTGCGGACAGAAATTTCATTATGTGGTCGCTTATTCCGTATATAACAGCCTGTTCTGAAGGTTATCGGACTGACAGGGGCGTAACGTTTGAGGAGGCGGCAACGATCCGTCCTGACGGCGGGCATAATATAGTTCACGCTTCTGTGTATCCGGAACGTCTTGATCTGCCGGATGATTATGTGTATATGAATAATTGGTGCGGTCCCGCGGTATTCAGCCGCGAAGGTTATACGATATGGCGCATAGACAGTGAGTGGTCAGACAAACGAATAACCGTGGATAACAACTATTTTGAAAACATGATGCGAGTGTTGGGCGATTATGACGCCGAATTCAACGGTACGCTGTTGAGCAGAGACGAGTACGTCTGGCTTTCCGAACTTGGTTTCATAAAAACAAACGGAGATTATGACGGATATTTCAAATCGGGATGGCAACCGGTAATTCTTGCAAACAACGAGATAAACAAAAAGCTCTTGGCGATCGGCGCGAAGATCAAAGCAAAGCTTAAACCGAAAAAAGAGGAATATATAAACGCGGCATTGAATACTGTTCCGGCTCATTTGCGCAGAGTCAAGGAGTATGAGCTGCAATTTGCATTTGAAGCCGACGGTTTATTCTTGCTTCATTGTATCAAAGCTCTGCTCGGCAACGGCAAGCTGACATTGCCGACAGAAAACCAGAAAAGAACTGTTTCAACATTGATATATCCGCAATAATTTCAACGAGGCGGGGAGTTGATCTCCCCGCCGGCAACGCCCGCGCGGTGAGCAAGGCACATCGCGCATGCTTAAAAGCAAACGCGAGTTTGAAGAATGGAAATCACCGTGGGAAAAGAAAGAAAAAAGAATTGTTGCCGTCGGAGAAATTCGGCGGCATAATTATTATGCAATGCGTTTATTTTTGCTTAATTGCTTGTTTAGAACTGCTTTCTTGTATGGTTTGGAAGATTTGATATAATAGTATTGCAAGGTGAGTTTTATCACATTTCAGGAGGAAAAGTGAATATGAATATTGGAGCGATAATCAAAACAAAAAGGCGGGAAAAAGATCTGACGCAGGAGCAGCTGGCCGAATATTTAAACATTTCTGTCTCGGCGGTTTCTCAATGGGAGAGCGGAAAGACGACACCGGATTTTTCGCTGCTCATTCCGCTTGCGGAGTTTTTTGATATCACGCTTGACGAACTGCTCGGCAGAACGCCGGGCGAAAAAGAAAAGGTAATCGAGGATTACGATTTGAAGGACAGAGAATTGGCGAGCAGAGGCGAAGTCGACGCGGCGATCACGCTGTGGCGCGAAGCGCTTGCGCGTTATCCCGGGGATTTCCATTGTATGCATATGCTTCAGTCAAACCTTTTCTTGTCATATTGTGCCAATCACGGCAACGAGGCTTCGGAAAAAAAGGCACAGGAATGTGTTTCCCTCGGTGAACGAATTTTGCGCGATTGTAAAGAAGATGAGTGTAGACAAGGCGCTATCCAGATTTTGACATACATCTATTCTTTCAAAGATCTTCCTTTCTCCGACGAAGGCAAGGCTGTAAGTTATGCAAATATGGCAGGCGACGCTTCTGTTTGCCGTCAGGAACTGCTTGAACACGCATATTTTTCAAAAGAAAGCAAGAATAAAAGGCTTGAGATAAAGCATTATAACCGTTTATTCTATGCCGAAAGGCTGACGCAAAGTTTGGTTTATGACGATGATATTCCCAAGGGATACTATCTCAAAGCTCTGGAAACGGCGCTTAACATATGGAAACAGCTTATTTATGACGAAAACTATTTGTTTTATCACATAAGAGTTGCGGAGATTTACTCATATATTGCTTCTATACACGCTGGGAACGGAGAAAAGAAAGAAACGCTTGAAGCGCTCGAAAGAGCCCTTGAACACTCACACAAATCCGATACGCTTCCGCCAAAAGAACAAAACTATACGAGTGTTTTCGTCTGCAACGCTTCATCCGATCCGTCGAAATCCTCAAAAAACTATACGGAGACCCAAACTCAGCTGGTTTTGGATCGTATGAAACAAAAAGAATTTGATTTTTTACAAAAAGATTCTGATTTTTTGGCATTGATAAGAAAATATGTAACAGTATAAGGAAATGCGGTGGGGAGTTGATCTCCCCGCCTCGTGCGTTTATCGGTAGATGATTTCGTTCAGAACGACCTCTTCGGCACGGCTGCGGATTTCTTTATTTATCAAAAAACACTTGACATTGACGCAGCTTCTCGAGATCGCTTCGCGATCACGGCAGATTCTTCTGCGAGCGTTGTGTCAATCGAGTAGGCGCTAACAAGTAGTACCTCTCACACCACCGTACGTGCCGTTCGGCATACGGCGGTTCAATTCAAGTAATAATCCAAGCAACAAAGG
>CACYWW010000019.1 GCA_902778145.1 uncultured Ruminococcus sp. | reverse complement strand
AAAAATCTGCGCCGAGCAAAGCTCAGCTTGATTTTTTGACCGCTGCACGAAACGGAATTTGCTTCATCCGCCACCGGCGGCGCAAATCCCGTTTCCCCCAAACCCCCTCTTACCCCTCCCTCAGAAGTATCTGAGGGGGCGCGCGGCAGACCTTCCCCTGTAGGGGAAGGGGGACCACGAAGTGGTGGATGAGGCGAACACCATGCGGCGGTACGCAATAACACCGAAAGAGATCCTTCGCCGCGCCCGGGATGACGGCGCTTGTATCATTCTGCATTCATCATTCTTAATTCACCGCCGCCGCTTTTCTTTTTTTTCTTCTGATCCGGTTGATGTTGCGTTCGAAGTCGCCGTTTTCTATCAGGCGGCAGAGGACGTACTGCTCGAACACGGGGACGGTGCATGAATAAAATCCGAGCTTTTCATCAAACAGCAGGGAAAGCTCCGGCGGCAGAACGGCGTAGCCGACGCGGATAGACGGGGCGACGGTCATCGAAAACGTATTCACGTATATCACCCTGCCGTCGTCGGAGAGCGAGAAGACCGTTTCCTCGTTCTTGCGCGAGACGGTGAGCTCGGAGTCGTAATTGTCCTCGATAATGTATCCGCCGCGGCGGCGGGCGAAGGCGAGGTACTCGCGGCGCTTTGACGCGGACGCCGTCACGCCGCTCGGGTAGCTGTGGAACGGCGTTATGTGCAGAACGGACGCACGGCTCGACGACAGCGCCTCCGACGTTATCCCGTCGTCCCCGAGGGAAAGCGCCTCGCATGTCACGCCGTGTGCGCCGTACACGCTTCTTATCCTGCCGTAACACGGATCCTCCGTCGCGTATATCCGGTCAGCCCCGAGCAGCTGGAGCAGAAGACCGTAAAGATACTCCGCGCCGGCCCCGATGACTATCTGCCCGGCGTTCACACGCATCCCGTTGCTCCTCTGCAGGTATGACGCCACCGCCTCGCGCAGCTCCGGGACGCCGCGGTTCGGAGACTTCGTCATAATGTCCTCGCCGCGGTCGGATAGGACGCGGCGCATCGTCTTCGCTATCACGGAAAACGGAAAATCCCCGGTCCCTCCGTGCGACGGCGCCGCCTCCCGCACGCGTCCGCCCGAGCCTGACGATATGAAATCGTCTTTTTTATATATTACGTAATACCCGCTCCGCAGGCGCGCCTCCGCGTAGCCCTCGTCGCAGAGGATCGCGAGCGCGTGCTCTGCCGTTATGACGGACACGCCCGCCTCGGCGCAGAGCGTCCGCTTTGACGGCAGCTTCTCGCCGTGGGAATATACCCCGTCCGTTATGTCGTCACGAAGCTCCGTATAAAGCTGCATGTACGCGGGCGTTTTTGAATCAACGTCGACCCTGTATCTCATCTGGTTATATAAAATTCTCCAATTCTGAATATTTAATATTATCAAATCCATTGTATAATACTTTCAGTGATTTGTCAAGGAGGTTTTTGAAATGTCGTATAAAAGGGTGCTTACCATACAGGATATATCATGCTTCGGGCAGTGCTCGCTCACGGTGGCGCTGCCGATACTCTCCGCCGCGGGACTTGAGACCGTGATCCTTCCGTCCGCGGTGCTCTCAACGCATACGGCGGGCTTTACCGGATACACCGTCCGCGATCTTTCCGACGATATCCCGGCGATCGCCGCGCACTGGAGGTCGGAGCACATAAGCTTTGACGGGATCTACACGGGCTATCTCGGTTCGGTCGGGCAGATCGATCAGGTGCTCGATATAATAAAAACGCTTTCCGCGCCGGGCGCCGTCACCGTCGTCGACCCCGCGATGGCGGACAACGGCAAGCTGTACCCGGCGTTCGACGAGGAATACGCGCGGCAGATGAGGCGCCTTGCGTTCTCCGCCGATATCATACTCCCGAATATGACCGAGGCGTCGTATCTGACCGGGATCGGTTACAGGGAGGAATACGACGAGAAATACGTCCGCGAAATGATGGGCGCTCTGCGCGATTCCGGCGCTAAGACCGTGGTCCTTACCGGCGTCAGCTACGACGAAGAGACGACCGGCGTCGCCGTGCTCGACGGCGAAAAATTCGATTATTACAGGCATAAAAAGCTGCCGCGCGGCAGCCACGGCACGGGCGACGTCTACGCCTCCGCCTTTGTCGGCGCGTATATGCGCGGAATGAGCGCGTATGACGCCGCGGCGGTCGCGGCGGATTATACGGTCGCCTGTATCGAAAACACGGCGGACGATCCGGCTCACAGCTACGGCGTGAAGTTCGAGCCGGTGCTGCCTTATCTGATAAAAAGGCTTTCGTGACAGGGCAGGCTCTGAAGGCGCTTTGACGGAAATAAACGAAAAAAATGCAAACTGACGCGGGATTTGAATAAAATCCCGCAAAATTTTGCAAAAAGCTATTGACAAACCGTCATTTGAGTGGTATAATCGCTCCAAACCGATGACGAAGGAAAGTAACGTGTTCCGATCCGGTACAGCGAGCCGCAGGCGGTGTGAGTGCGGCGCGGTAAGTCACGCGAATGGTCTTTTGAGGGCGGGGCTGAAAGTTCTCGAGTATGCTCCGACGGGGTGCGCTCCCGTTATCTGCGGCGCTGCGTATGTCAGTACGTAAAAAGAGCGGAGGCTTTGCCTCAATTTGGGTGGTACCGCGGATATTTATTCGTCCCAAGCATGCACGCATGCCCGGGATTTTTTGTTTTTACCGGGGCATACGAATAAAAAGAAAGGAAGAAAACAAAATGAAAAAACTCGTTTCCCTCATCCTCGTATTCGTCATCGCGGTATCTGTCTTCACGTCGTGCAAAAAGGACGGCAAAACCGATTTCACAGTCGGCATATGCAACTATGTCGACGACGCCTCGCTCAACCAGATAGTTGCGAACATCAAGTCGCAGCTCACGTCGATCGCGCAGGCAAAGAACAAGACGATAAAGATAATCGAAAAGAACTGCAACGCGGACAGCGGCGTTCTCTCACAGATCATCACGGAATTCAAGAACAGCAAGGTCGATCTGATGGTCGCGGTCGCGACGCCCGTCGCGATAGCGATGCAGGCGGCGACGGAGGACGACCGGATCCCGGTTGTCTTCGCGGCGGTCTCCGATCCGCTCGGCGCGGGGCTTGTAAAGTCGCTTGACGCGCCGGGCTCGAATCTGACCGGCACGTCGGATTACCTTGACACGAAGGCGATCATGGATCTGATCTTCGCGAATGAGCCGGCAATTTCAAAGGTCGGCCTGCTTTACGACGTAGGGCAGGATTCCTCGACCGCGGCGATAAAGGAAGCGAAGACGTATCTTGCGGCTAAAGGCGTGGAGGTGAAGGAGTACACCGGCACGAACACGTCGGAGATAGTCCTGCAGACAGACAAAATGGTATCCGACGGTATAACCGCGCTGTTCACGCCGTCCGATAACACCGTCATGACGGCGGAGCTTTCGATATACGAAAAGCTTGCGGAAAACGGCATACTCCACTACGCCGGCGCCGACAGCTTCGCTCTCAACGGCGCGTTCCTCGGCTACGGGGTAGACTACGCGAACCTCGGCAGGGTCACGGCTGATATGGCGGCGGAGATACTGATCGATGGCAAAGACCCGGCGACGCTTGCGGTCAGAACGTTCGACAACGGTACGGCGACCGTCAACACGGATATCTGCGAAAAGCTCGGACTCGATTACAATGACATGGCGGAGCTCTTCAAGCCGTACTGCACAAAAGTCCAGCCGATAAAAACGGCGGCAGAGTTTTAATCCAGAATTCGGAATTCGGAATGATGAATTCAGAATGACGGGGAGCGGGACAAAGCGGTGTAATCCTGAACGCAGTTAAGGATCCGGTCCGGATTCAAACGCGGTGATCGGCGATCAACGGGTCCGGCTGATGAAGTCAGCACCTCGACCGTTCGTGCCCTGCAGCCTCAACGCCGGGGGAGCCCCACCCCTCAAAACTCCCCCTGTCCCCCTCTATCCCCTCCCTCAGAAGTATCTGAGGGGGCGCGGCAGACCTTCCCCTGTAGGGGCGCGACGCGTTAAGAAAACTCCACGGTGTGGAGTTTTTAGCCAAAGCGGTGAAGCAATCTATGATTGCGAACCGGACAGGGGGACCGCGCCCGGGGTTCCCCGCCGCGAACTTGTGAGCGGTGGGGGTTCGCGGATTGTGGTGGATGAGGCGAACACCATACAACGGCGTGCGATGATGCCGAATGAGATCCTTCGCTTCGCTCAGGCTGACACGGCGCTTATCATTCTTCATTCATTATTTATCATTCTTAATTCCCCAAGAGGTATTTATGACTATCCAGAACATTCTGACAACCGTCCAGTCCGTTACGGAGCTGGGGCTTATCGGCTCGCTTACGGTGCTTGCGCTGTTTCTTTCGTACTCGATGCTGAACGTGTGCGATCTTTCGACCGACGGCTGTTTCACGCTCGGCGCGGCGGTCGGAGCGGCGGTCGCGTTTTCGGGTCACCCGTGGCTTTCCATACCCGCTGCCATGGCGGCGGGCGTCTGCTCCGGGTTCATAACGGCGTTTCTGCAGACGCGGATGGGCATCAACAGCCTGCTCGCCGGCATCATCGTCAATACCGGGCTTTATTCGGTGAACATAGCGGTGATGAGCGGAAAATCACTGATAAATCTGAACGCCGCGGAGACTGTTTTCACAAAGCTGAAGCGCGTCTTTGACGGGACGTTCCTTGCCGGATGGCACCGCGTCGCCGTCGCGCTCGCGGCGGTCGTTATCGTCGTTTTGCTTTTGACCCTGTTTCTCAAAACGCGTCTCGGGCTCGCGATACGCGCCACGGGCGACAACCCGGAGATGGTACGCTATTCCTCCGTCAACCCCGTGTTCACCGTGACCGTCGGGCTTTGCGCGGCGAACGCCGTCACGGCTCTGTCAGGCTGTCTCATGGCGCAGTCGCAGAAGCTCGCGGATATCAACATGGGCCAGGGCATGGTCACGGTCGCGCTCGCCTCGCTTCTGATCGGCGGGACGCTTTTCCGCCGCGGCGCGATAGGTCTGCGCGCGGTCGGCGCAGTCGTCGGCGCCATCGTTTTCCGCGCCGTGTACGCGCTCGCGCTCAGGCTCGAGATGCCGGCGTACATGCTGAAGCTCGTCTCGGCGGTCATAGTCATCATCGCGATATCCGCGCCGTATTTCAGAAAAAAACTCCCGGAATTCTTCAAACGGACGGGCAGACGCAAGGAGGGCGGCGATGCTTGAACTGATAAACGTGTCAAAGACCTTCAACGCCGGCACGGTCAACGAGAAAAAAGCGCTGTCGGATATAAATCTCAGCGTTAAAGACGGCGATTTCATAACGATCATCGGCTCGAACGGAGCCGGAAAATCAACGCTTTTCGGCGCGGTATCGGGCGCCTTCATACCGGATACCGGGCGGATCGTCCTCGACGGGAACGACATAACGCGCACGCCGGACTACAAACGCGCCTCGTACATCGGCAGACTTTTCCAGGATCCGAAGACGGGGACGGCGCCGTCGATGACGGTGGAGGAGAACCTGCTTCTCGCCGCGGGCGGCGGAAGATATCTCTCGCTTCCGAAGAAAGCCGCGCGCGAGCGTCTCAGACAGCGCGTCGCTTCGCTCGGGCTCGGTCTCGAGGACCGGATGAAGACGCCGGTCGGGCTTTTGTCGGGCGGCCAGCGTCAGGCGCTGACGCTTCTGATGGCGACGGTCAACCCGCCGAAGCTGCTTCTGCTCGACGAGCATACGGCGGCGCTCGACCCCGCCGCGGCGGAAAAGATCCTCGAGGTGACGGAGCGCACCGTGAAGGAGGAGGGGCTGACGTGCCTGATGATAACCCACAACATGTCCTCCGCGCTCGCGCTCGGGAACAGGACCGTCATGATGCGCGACGGAAGGATAATACTCGATACGGAGGGCGAAGAGCGCGCCGGACTGTCCGTTGCGGATCTGCTCTCCCGCTTTCGCGAGGCGTCGGGCGAGGAGCTCGACAATGACAGGATGCTTTTGTCCTGAAAAAACAATTTGCAATATTTCACTTGACATTTTCTTTGTTCTATATTATACTGTAAAAAAGAAAAGGCGCAGAAGCTTTGCGTTTTCTGCGGATAGTGAGCATAACATGTGACGCAGAGAACGGACGGGTCTGTTTTCTGCGTTTGTTTATACCGGAGGGATCATGAACGAGCTTGACCGTGCAAGGAGCATAATAAACGAGACAGACAGGGAGATGGCGGAGCTTTTCGAGCGCCGTATGGGCGCCGCAGCCGCCGTCGCCGCCTATAAAAAAGAGCGCGGGCTCCCCGTATACGACGCGGAGCGCGAGGCGGAGGTGATCCGCCGGAACACCGGATACATAAAGGACGCCTCGCTTACCGGCTATTACGCCGATTTCATAACTCACACGATGAAGATCTCTCGCGACTACCAGACCGCGCTGATCTCCGGGATATCCGTCGCGTACAGCGGTATCGAGGGGGCGTTCGCCTCCGTCGCCGCCGGGCGGCTTTTCCCGGGCGGCGCACTGAAGCCGTGCCCCGATTTCGCGGAGGCTTACCGCGCGGCGTCAGACGGTGAATGCGACGCGGTCGTGCTGCCGATAGAGAACAGCTTCGCCGGGGAGGTGGGCACCGTCATAGACCTCATTTTCAACGGCCGGCTATATATAAACGACGTTTACGCGCTCACCGTCAGGCAGAACCTCATCGGATCGCGCGGAGCCGACGAGAACACGATAAAAAAAGTCGTATCACATCCGCAGGCGCTGTCGCAGTGCGCGGATTTCATACGCGCGCACGGATATGAGACGGAGGAATACTCGAACACGGCGCTCGCCGTGAGGTACGTTTCAACGCTTGACGATCCCACGGTCGGCGCGATCGGCACCGAGGAGGCGGCGGAGCTTTACGGCATGTCCGTCATCTGCCGCAGCATAAACACGGGGCTTGACAACACCACCCGCTTCGCCGTGCTTTCGCGCCGTAAAAACGACGCGGAGCATTCCGGAGACAGGTTCTTCCTCGTTTTCTCGGTCAAGAACCAGGCGGGCGCGCTCGCGGAGGCGATAAACATAATAGGCGGACACGGCTACAACATGAGCGCTCTGCACAGCCGTCCGATGCGCGGCCTGCCGTGGCAGTATTACTTCTATATAGAGGGCGAGGGCGATATAATGAGCCCGGACGGCAGGGCGATGATGGACGAGCTCTCCGCCATATGCGACAAGCTCAGGCTTGTAGGCTCGTATAAAGGAGGCAGGGGATCTGTATGACGCTGAACGTCAGACTCGGTGATAACGGTTACGGTATAATCATAGAGCGCGGCGCCCTGAAATACGCGAAAGAGATGCTCGGCGGACACCGCCGTGTGATGATAGTGACCGACACGGGCGTGCCGGCGCAATACGCGGACGCCGTTTCTTCCGCCTGCCGCCGCGCTTATACGTATATACTCGAGCAGGGCGAGGCGAGCAAGAACGGCCGCGAGCTGTGGAGCATACTTTCGTTCATGACTGACTCGGGCTTCGACCGCGGCGACTGCGTTGTCGCCGTCGGCGGCGGGGCCTGCGGCGACATAGCCGGCTTCGCGGCGGCGGTCTATATGCGCGGGATCGCCTTTTACAACATCCCGACGACGCTGCTCTCGCAGGTAGATTCGTCCGTCGGCGGCAAGACCGGGATCGACGCCTTCGGCGTAAAGAACGTGATAGGCGCGTTCAAGCAGCCGGAAAAGGTGCTTATCGACCCGGACGTGCTGTCCACGCTCCCGAAGAGACAGATAAACAACGGTCTCTGTGAGGCGCTGAAAATGGCGGCGACGTCCGATCCCGCGCTTTTTGAGATATTCGAGCGCGGCGACGTTTACGGCTCGCTCGACATTATCATAGAGCGGAGCCTCCGGGTGAAGATCTCCGTCGTCGAGGCGGACGAGCGCGAGGCGGGACTGCGGCGCGTGCTCAATTTCGGCCATACGATAGGCCACGGGATAGAGTCGGCGTGCTCGCCCGCGCTGTATCACGGCGAATGCGTGGCGCTCGGCATGCTGCCGATGTGCTCCGGGGCGGTGAGAGAAAGACTTCTTTCGGTTTACGCGAGGCTCGGCATACCCGCGTCTTACCCGTTCGATCCGGAAAAAGCCCGCTCGGCGATCCTGCACGATAAAAAATCGGACGGCGGATACATAAACGCGGTATTCGTCGACGAGCCCGGAAAATATGAGATCAGGAAAACGGAGCCCTCCGAAATCATACGGAGAATGGAGAGTTTATTATGAAAAACACGATAGGCACAGCCGTCACGCTCACGCTTTTCGGAGAGAGCCACGGTCCGGCGATCGGAGC
Source organism: uncultured Ruminococcus sp. (assembly GCA_902778145.1). Taxonomy (GTDB): domain Bacteria; phylum Bacillota; class Clostridia; order Oscillospirales; family CAG-272; genus UBA1248. The sequence goes on along the minus strand of CACYWW010000019.1, from coordinate 29,007 downwards.
CGTGCTCGACGGGCTCGCGCCCGGCATCCCGGTCTGCGAGGAGGACGTTTCCCACGCGCTTTCGCTGAGGCGGCCGTCCGGAAAGATCTCGACCTCCCGGCGCGAGCCGGACAGCTTCAGCATAGTCTCCGGCGTTTTCAACGGCAGGACGACCGGGACTCCGCTGTGCATAATGATAAAGAACGAGAACGCGAACAGCCGCGATTACGAATACGGCCCCGCGCGTCCCGGACACGCGGATTACGCCGCGTACATGAAATATCACGGATACGAGGACTATCGCGGCGGCGGCCATTTCTCCGGCCGTGTCACAGCCGGGATAGTCGCGGCGTGCGCCGTGCTCCGCTCGGCGCTGAAGGATAAGGGGATACTGATAGGAACGCATATATCAAGGCTCTGCAGCGTGAGCGACAGGGGCTTCAACGATTACCGCGAGGATATAGAGCTGCTTTACAGCAAGCCGTTCCCGACGCTGATGGACGAGGCGGAGGCTCAGATGAGATCCGCGGCGGAGCGCTGCGCGGAGCTCGGAGACAGCGTGGGCGGCATACTCCAGACCGCCTGCGTCGGCGTGCCGGCAGGCGTCGGCGAGCCGTTTTTCGGCACAGTGGAGGGCGAGCTTTCGCGCGCTGTTTTCGCCGTGCCGGGAGTCAAGGGCGTGAGCTTCGGGCTCGGCTCCGGCTTCGCCTCGGTATTCGGCTCCGAGGGCAGCGACGAGATGAGATACGAGAACGGAGAAGTCGTTTTCACAAAGAACAACAACGGCGGCGTGAACGGCGGCATCACAAACGGCGCACCGATAATATTCGAGACCGTCGTTAAGCCCACACCGTCGATATTCCGCGCGCAGAAAACGGTCGATTTCGTGAAGCGTGAGAACATAACGCACACGGTCCGCGGCAGGCACGACCCGATGATAATCCACCGTGCGCGTATAGTCGTCGATTCGCTTGCCGCGCTCGTCCTTGCCGATCTTCTGACGCAGAGATACGGCGACGATTACCTTTCCCCGGAGGAGAAATGAGATACGGTCTTATCGGAGCCTCGCTCCCGCACAGCTATTCGAAGCTGATACACGACGCGCTCGGCAGATACGGATACGAGCTTATGCCGATGGATGAGGACGGCATGCGCCGCTTCATGGAAAGCGCCTGCTTCGACGGGATAAACGTGACGATCCCGTATAAGGAAAAGGTCATCCCGTACCTTCATTCGATCGACGAGGGGGCGCGGAGGATAGGCGCGGTGAACACCGTCGTCAACCGCGGCGGCAGGCTTTACGGCTACAATACCGACGTTTACGGCGTCAGAGACACGCTTCGCCGCGCGGGCGCGGAGCTTGCCGGAAAAAAGGTCGCCGTGCTCGGCACGGGCGGCACGTCGAAGACGGTCTCCTACGTCTGCCGTACGGCAGGCGCGGACGTCTCGCTTGTCAGCCGCACGCCGGGCGCCGGCGCGCTCGGATATGAGGAGCTGCCGGAGCTTCGCCCGGATATCATCATGAACACCACGCCCGTCGGGATGTTCCCGAAAACGGGCGTTTCCCCCGTTTCGCCGTCGTGCCTTGACGGCGTGTCGTTCGTGTTCGACGTCATATACAACCCCCTCCGCACAAGGCTGACGCTCGACGCGAAGGAGCGCGGCATAAAGACGGCGGGCGGGCTTTACATGCTCGTCAGCCAGGCGATGCGTGCGGCGGAGCTTTTCACGGGAGAGCCGGTGGGCGCCGCGGAGACGGAGAGGATATACGAAGGACTTCTTTCAGAGATCCGGAACATTGTGCTTACCGGAATGCCCGGCTGCGGGAAGACCACCGTCGGAAGACTTCTTTCGGGGCGGCTCGGCGCACCGTTTTACGATACGGACGCGCTGATCGAAGAGCGTGTCGGTTCCGTGCCGGATTATATAAGAGCGCACGGCGAGTCGGCGTTCCGTGACGTGGAATCCGCTGTGATAGCCGGGCTTTCCTCCGTGCGCGGCGCGGTGATCGCGACGGGCGGCGGCGCTGTTCTGAGAGAGGAGAACGTCCGGTCGCTTGCGGAAAACGGAAGGATCTTCTATCTTTACAGGGATATCGATAAGATAGTGCCGGACGCCTCGCGCCCGCTTTCCTCCGACCGCGCGTCGCTTTTGCGGCGGTTTGAGGAGCGGCGGGAGATCTACGAGCGCACGGCGGACGAAAAGGTCGACTGCAGCGGAAGCGCCGTGACCGTCGCGGGGGTGACCGTGAATATCCCCTGTAACCCGGAAAACTGATCATGGTATAAACTTATGAACGGATTTGAAGACATATACAACGAATATTTCAGGCGGGTCTACGCGTTTCTGTCAAAAATGTGTCCTGACCCGTATCTGTGCGAGGAGATGACGCAGGAGACGTTTTATCAGGCGTTCATCTCCTTCCACCGCTACGACGGCTCGTGCGAGATATTCACATGGCTCGCCGCCGTCGCAAAGAACACGTATTTCAAATATCTGCGCAAGAACCGCGTGCAGATGGTGGGCCTCGACCTCGTGTCCGACGGTGACGGCGGGGAGGAGGATCCGGAGCGCATAACTCAGCGGAAAATGACGGGCGAGGCGGTGAAACGCGCCGTCTCCGCGCTCCCGCCGAAATACCGCGACGTCGTCGTGCTGCGGATATACGGCGAGCTTTCGTTTTCGGATATAGGAAAGAGTCTCGGGATAAGCGAGAACTCGGCAAAGGTCATATTTTTCAGAGCCAAACAGCAGCTCAGGGAGGAATTGAAGGATGAATATCAACTGTGAGATGGCGCGGGATCTTTTACCGCTTTATAAGGACGGATGCCTCTCGGAGTCGTCCGAGGAGGCGCTGCGCGGACATCTGCGCACGTGTCCGGAATGCCGCAGATATCTTTGCGAATACAAGGAGATCTGGAGAGCCGAAAGGACGGAGCCGCGCGAGGCGCCGGAGGGCGGATATCCCGCGCTCGCAAAAAGGCTCCGCCGCCACCGCGCGCTTACGGAGCTCGGCGTCGGCGCGGTGATCGCCGCGCTCGGCGCGTACGCGTTTTTCAGAACCGTGAGAAAAAGCATCTGAGCGGAGGTATATATGGACAACAGAGACGTAAAGGGAGGAGCGCGTCTTTTTGAGACGTATCTTTCCGATCCCGATAAATTCCCCGTGAGGTTCATATACGCGGGAAAGGAATACAAAGGACTGCCCGGCGCCCGGAAGATGACGGCCGGCGGCGGGAACGAGACGCGTGTCACGCTGACGCTCCGCCTCGACCCGACGATGGCGGTGAAGGCGGAGGCAAGGCTCGTCCGCCCGTACGGTCAGTGCGAATACACGGTGTGGTTCGAGAACGACGGGGAGTCACCCTCCGCCGTGCTCTGCGGCGTCGACGCGCTCGATATGCGCTTCGAGGGGAAGGATCCCGTCCTGCGCGGCTGCATGGGCGACCACGACAACTTTTATTCGGCGTACGAGCACGAGCTTTCAAAATCGGATAAATTCTTTCAGTCGACCGGCGGCAGGGCTACGCATATAGTCTTCCCGTATTTCGACCTCGTCCACGGAAACAGCGGCACTATGATGGCGCTCGGCTGGGCGGGGACCTGGGAGGCGCTTTTCTCGACGGAGGATAAGACGACGCGCGTCAGGCTCAAATCTGATCTGACGCTGCACGCCTCGCTTTTGCCCGGCGAGAAGGTACGCACGGGTCAGGTCGTCCTTTTGCCGTACAAGGGCAGAAACTACGACGACGCGACGAACCTCTGGCGCAGATGGTATATGGAATACGTGCTGCCGAAGGCGAACGCCGCGGGCGATCCGCTCAAGCCTCTGTCCACCGCGGGCTTCGCCTCGGATACGGGCCTGCCCAATTCAGACGGCAGTATATCGGAGCGACATTTCACGTGGAAGCCTACGCTTGACAAGCTGGTTTTTGAAGATATGGTGCCGGATTTCCGGTGGTTCGACGCGGGCTGGTATTACGACCCCGAAAACAGGACCGTCGAGGCGGACTGGTGGGGCACCGTCGGCACCTGGGAGCTTGACCGTGAAAAATGGCCCGGAGACAGCTTCCTGCAGTCGAACGAGGCGTGCCACAGGCTCGGGATGAAGGTGCTCGTCTGGTTCGAGCCGGAGCGCGTCACGAACGTCCCCGCGCTCTGCCGCAATTACGGATATAAAGAGGAATGGAGCATAGGAGAGGGCGACGTCAGGACGAACGATCTCGGCAACCCCGAATGCCTCGCCTGGACGCTCGGCAGGATCACGAAGATGATGGGCGAAAACGGCGTCGATATGTACCGCGAGGACAACAACAGCGACCCCGGTCACGCCTGGCCGTATAAAGACAATAAGGAAGCGGAAAAGTACGGGATATACAGATCCGGCATCACGGAGAACAAGTGTGTCTGCGGCCATTACGCGCTCTGGGACGGAATAATCGACTTCTGCCGCAAGAACGGCAAATGCACGTTCGTCGATTCCTGCGCGTCGGGCGGCGGCAGGAACGATATAGAGTCGATGCGCCGCGGCTTCCCGCTGATGCGCTCGGACTATGACCGCACCACGTCGTCGATGCGCCTGTCTCAGACGTCGTCGTTCTGCCGGTGGATCCCGTACCACGGCTCGAGCACGAAGGAAGCCGCCGGTCAGCTCGAATACAATAAAGACAGGGGATCCTCGCCGTACGTCGCGCGCGCGTCGTATCTGCCGGTATACAACTTCGGCGGCGAGTTCACGCACAACCCCCTGCTCGATTTCGACCTGATGCGCCGCAACTTCAACGAGTGGAAGAGCGTGAGAGAGCTGCTCACGAAGGATATGTACGTCCTCACCCCCTGGCGCCATGACAGCGACCGCACGCACTGGACGGCGTTCGCCTACGACGACCCGGAGAATGGCAAGAGCATCCTCCTCGCGTTCCGTATGGAGGAGGCGGAGTCAGAGACCTTCACGGCAAAGCTGCCGTTCGCCGTGCCCGGCGCGGCGTATGAGATAAGTAACGCGGACACGGGAGAGACCTCGCGCCGCGACGGCAAAGACCTGCGCGATACCGGCGTTACCCTCAGACTCACGGAGAAAAAAACAAGCGCGCTTTTGTATATAAAGAAGCTTTGACGCAAAGGACCGGGATCCGCCGACTGTTCTTAAGGACGTTTGGCACACAAACGTCCTGCTTTTGCCTATATGCGACAAAAAACCGACTGCAATAAGGACCAGCTTTCCTTACCTCAGTCGGTTATATTTTAATGTCCTTTAGAGCACGCTGCCTCCGCCGGTCCTTTCTTTTAACCTAACATTAGCAAAAAAAAGAAATAACATGCAAAATTTTCACAATATCACATTATAAAATTTACATTAAATACAACATCTGACAAACACGATATACTATAATTGAAGTATAAAAGATTAATTGTGAGGTAATGAAAATGAAAAAGGTCGCAATTGTATTGGTGCTCACGTTTATATTTGTTGCTTTTGCGAACGCGAGACCGATAACGGCTATTGACACGGAAGCAAATGATTGCATTCCGGAGTTTGTCAGAAGCGAAGATGGAGAAAAAGCAGAATCTTATTCGAGAATAAAGAGCTTTGAAAAGGATCTGAATACGATCGCATATGTTGATGGAGGATATGTATCACTTAGACTGTACGATTCTCCAGTTAAATACATTGATGAAAATGGGAAAATAAAGGATAAAAGCGTTAAAATATCTGAGAATAACATATTTTCAAAATATAGATACAGTGTAGAAGGAAACGACACAAAGCAGTTTTTCCCAGTTAATATCACGGACGGCATTAAAATAGCAAATAAGTATGGAACTTTGATAATGAGGCCTGAAGTTGTCGGGACATACAAAGCAAAAAAAGCAAAAGATAATAATACTGTCGAATATGCCGGCGTTTTCGGAAGTGAAACGAGCATAGTATATACACCACAGATAGATTGTCTTAAAGAAGATATAGTTTTGGAATCTTATAACGGGAATAATACGTTTTCGTTCATTGTTGCGACTGAAGGAGTGACATTGAAAGTTGTTGACGAACGCGTGTGTGCAGTAAACGAGGATGGACAAAATATTTATTATTTAAAAGATATAGTTTCTTATGATAGTTCCGGACTTTCTTCAATAGGCTCTGTAATCCTCGAAAATTTAGAGGAATGCTTGTACAGAATTAAGGTCATTGTTTCAGAGAGCTTTTTACAATCATCTGATACCATGTATCCCGTAAGAATAGACCCAACTTTTGCTTTCTCTCCTGTATCAAGCAGGGTAAAACAGATATTAAAACCGTTTGAAACAGCGGTAGTAACAGAAAATATCATAAATCCAATACCTGTTTATAGAAATACCAATGGCGGTATATCCGTTGCTTATATCAGAATTCCCGAAATATCGAATTATATGATGATATATGGATTTAGCATAGCGTCTGTATCATCAGTTAAGATGTATTTATATCAGTGCTCTTCAAGTATAAACGGAAACAATGTAAAATTAGGGATTTATCCTTTGACAGAGGCTCCAAACGCAGCACCTCAGCAAAAATTGTATTCATACATTGATACTACATTAAAAGTGATAACAAACAGCAGCAAAAATAATAAGTATATTGAGTTTGAATTGGTATCTCTTTTGACGATGAGCGGTGCAGATATAGGGGGAAACGGGTTTATAATAAAAACAAAGGACGACTCAATTGGATCGACCGTGAATTTTAATTCTATGGAAGCGACAGATCACAAGCCCTATATTGTTTTCAAGGTTGGTTATGATTGTCCATCGTTTAACTCGTTCCTTCAGAATTCAAGCGGTTTGTCCGAATCCTACTATATACGAAACAATTCTACCGGTTCGTATTTAACTGAGAATAAAAATGTGATGACATCGACATTCGGCGACAGAAACAAGTTCATGCTTATACCAAGGTACAGTGATGCTATACATCGTAATGCATATACTATAAGATCTGTATATACCGGGCAATACTACTGTTTATCTTCAGACGGGACATCCGTCATCACGACAGATCCTCCGACAAATTTCGACTCAAACTATCTGTGGGACATATCATCTGAATTGGGAGCCAGATATATCATTAACCTTGCTTCGCCGAATAAGTTTTTATCATGCAGCACGTCTTCTGTAAATACAGAAGAAATAACCGGAACAAACACAAAATGGGTCATCGACATCGCCGATTTTTATTGCAGGATAAAGAACACGTCGTCTAATAAGTATATGACGGTTCACGAGGGATTGTCATATTTGACTGATAGTTATGACAGAAAAGTGCCTCGAGTTAATGTATATCAAAGCGAGATTATAACAAAAGCAGAATTCAACGGTCAAGAATATCTTAATGGTCAAATTTTCCGAGTAGAAAGATTTAATGCATCAGTAGAAGGAACAACAAAAACAGTCTACAGATTCCGTCCTTTAAGCAGTTTGCTTGGGAAAGGTTGCGTTTTACACTGTACATTGAGTACAAACACAGGTAATGTAAGGAAAAACGCAAAACTGTTTAAAGTAGAAAGCGGGGGTACAAGCGACTCACAGCAATATTTTCAGATATCATCCGGTTCCGGAGGATATTACATTAAAACCGCCTATACCGCCGATTGGGATAATATGGTCCTGTACGCAACATCAAAAGACAATAGTACCGGAACCAACACTGGAATAACTGAGTCTTCTCAGGGAAACATCTTTTTCACGGGATATGCGACATCAAATAATTACAACCAACTTTGGAGTTTTGAAGAAGATAACACATTTCTTAATCAAGTTGCTTATTATTCAAAAATGAACTTCGGAAGTCCTATCAATGGTGTCTCACTTACAGACAATTTTAATATAAGCGATGATTATGGACCGCGAGAATTAAAAGGTGCTTACAGCATACATCGTGGTTTAGATTTTGCGTATGATGCTAACACAATCCTAAAAGCGCCTGTCAACGGTGTTGTTGTTGATGCGAATAGCGATGAAAACAAAAAGTATTTTGACAAGCGAGGCTATTATGTTACGATCGAAACAAATTTCTATAAGTACAATACCAACGAAAAGATCTATGTAGTGTATTTTCATATGAAAGAAGAAACACCCCTATCAATAAATGACACCGTTTCTATTGGCGACGTAGTCGGAAAAATCGGCAGTACGGGTCCTGTAACGGGTCCGCACTTGCATTACGCTGTAACGACAAATACAAACGGTAACAGCATAGAGATTACAAATACGATCAATCCGCAATTTTTCTACTACAATTGCAATATGATATTGCAATAACATAATTATGAAAGGAGATAATATGAAAAAGGTACTTTCTTTATTGCTCATAGCTGTAATGCTGTTCGCGGTCGTTTCATGTGCGGACAAAACCGATAATGTTCGAGCAGACGAAGGCTCCTCAACGACGGAGTCTGCGACTGACGGAAAACAAACGGATACCGTGAAAGAGACGGTCGGGTCTGAAACGACAGAACCTGAAACAACGGAAACCGAAACAACAGAACCGGAAACAGCGGAACCCGAAACGACCGGTGCTAAAACCGAAATGGGTAGGATATCCGTTTTCAGAGATCTCCTTGAAGAGTACTCCGCCGTTTGGATGAACAATGATTCATATGAAGGTCTCGATGATTCCTACAGAGTTTATGCGGGCAGAGCGGTGCTTTACAGGCTGTACGATTACAGCGCAGAGCGTGACAGCGTCTGGAAAAAGATTCTTCCGGAAAACTGGGTAGGTAACACCATGGTATTCAGCGGAATGCCGGAAATATACTACTGGATAAAATATAAGGGTCTCAAGGAAGAGGACGTGAGGAGAGTCAACGGCGAGCTTATGGAAGAGTATTTGTCCGGTGACAATGAGAGCAATGTCAGGATCGCGGAGCTTCTGACGTCGGAGGACATCGACGTCCTTTTCCACGGTACTGAGACCGAAATAAAAAAACATTTCAGAATGCCGTTCAGTTATATAACGGAAGACGGTGAAATAATATCCCCGTACACTTTGTATTACAACCGGTCGGAGCTGTTGAACGAAAAAGAACTCGCGGAGTACAGACAGCTGATCATAGACGATCTGATCAGACTTTCCCAGAACGACGCCTTTTTCCGCGACCGCGTCACGACCCCTGAGTATGTAGACGAATGGCTTTACGGTATTGTCTTCGGCACGGCTGAGGGAAGCAAATAAACCGCTGAGGACCGGGGCTCCCGGTCCTTATTATTTACAATTAAGATGTTTTCTTACGGCTGATAAAGTGATAAAATAAGAAAAAAAACGGGAGGATCGGAATGAACGGTATCTGGATACGCGCGGACGAACGTCCGACAGAATCGCATTTTTACTATTTTACGAGGAAATTCACGGCGGGAAAGGAAAACTCGCTCGAGATAGACGTGTGCGCCGACACGCGCTATCAGCTTTACATAAACGGCGCGCTGTGCTGTGAGGGCCCGTGCCAGGGCTCGTGGTATCAGCGGTATTACGACACGGTCGACTGCTCGGATAAGCTGCACGAGGGAGAGAACGACGTCTGCGTGAAGGTGTACTACGCACACGACGGCGCGTTCATATCCATGTTCAAAAAGGATCGCGCCGCGCTCTGGCTCACCGCGCGTCTCGTCTGCGACGGAGAGGACCGCTCGTTCCGCTCGGACAAGGATTGGGAATGTCTGCGTGACGATTCCGTTTCGTTCATGCAGGGCAGGCACGTACACACGTCGATCCCGGAGTTCGAGCGCGTCTCGGGCAAAAAGAAATTCAGCCGGATCTCCGTGTCGGAGTGGTACGAGGCTCAGCCTCAGCGCGGCTGCTACGATCACTGCGGGCTGAACGAGCGCTACGTGCTTGAAAAGCGCCCGATCCCGCAGATGCAGACTTATCCCGAAAAGAATTTCATAAAAGAGCTCGATACAAAGACCGCCGTTGAGCTCGACGCCGGCAAATACACGACGGCGAAGGTCCGCTTCGCGCTCAAAGCCGCGCCCGGAACGGTGATAAAGGTCATATACGCGGAATGCCGCCTGACGCCCAACGGAAAAGGCGGTTGGTACAAAAACATGCGCGACGAGCCGGGCGGACTCATCAGCGGCGTTTATGACGAGGTCACGGCGGGAGACGGCGTTACCGAGCTTGCCCCGTTCTGGTACCGCGCCTTCAGATACATAAGGCTCGAATCGGACGCGCCGTTCGAACTGTGCGACTGCGCCTTCAGCGAATATTTCTATCCGATGGAGGATATAGCGAAATTCGAATGCTCCGACGCTGAGCTGAATAAAATGTGGGACGTGAGCATAAACACGGTCCGCTGCTGCATGCACGAGATCTACGTCGACTGCCCGTACTACGAGCAGCAGCAGTACGATATGGACTCCGCGAACGAGGCGCTTTTCACGTACCGCTTCATACAGGACACCCGTATGCAGAGAAAGTGCATCGTCGACATGGCGAACTCGCAGATCCCCGACGGTATGATACAGGCGAACTATCCGTCCACGATGATACAGGTCATCCCGGACTTCTCGCTGTTCTTCATATTTATGGTGAGGGATTACATGATGTATACGGACGACAAGCCGCTCGTCACGGAGATGACCGGCTTTATCGACCGCGTGCTCGAGGGCTTCCGCAGATACGAGGATGAACGCGGTCTGTTCGGCACGACGCCGTACTGGCCGTTCGTCGACTGGGTCCCCGGCTGGCCGAACGGAGTGCCGCTCGGCGGACTTGAGGAGCCTCTCACAGTCTCTAATCTGATGTACGCCGCGGCTCTGAACGCCGCCGCCGAAATATGCGACTACTGCGGAAAGCACGGCGCCGCCTCCGACTACAGGGAGAGGGCGGAGCGTCAGAACGCTCTGACAGTGAAATATTGCTACGACGCGGAAAAGGGGCTGTTCAGGAACACGCCCGGAAGATCGGAGTATTCGGAGCACACGACGCTCTGGGCAGTACTGTCCGGCGCGTTCAAGGGAGAAGAGGCTCACGCGCTGATGCAGAGGACGATCGACGCGGACGTTGACCGCTGCACGTTCTCGATGAACCATTTCATGTTCCGCGCGCTTGAGATCTCCGGCCATTACGACCACGCTGACCGCGTGCTTGACGGCTGGCGCAAAATGCTCGATATGCATTGCACCACGTGGTGCGAGAATCCGGGAGATCCGAGGAGCGAATGCCACGGCTGGTCAAGCGCTCCGGCGTACGAATTCTCCGCGAAGCTCCTCGGCATCAAGCCCGCGGCCCCCGGCTACGCCGCCGTGTCGTTCGACCCGTATTACCCGGAGGGCGTAGACTACGCCAAGGGCGAGATCCCGACCCCGCACGGTAAGATCCGCGTCGAATGGCACAGGGAGAACGGAAATATAAAGACAAGGATCGAGCTGCCGGAAGGGATAGGAATGGCGAATGATCGGTGATCAACGGGTCGGACTGATGAAGTCCGTACCTCGACCGTTCGTGCCCTGCGGCCTCAACGCCGGGGGAGCCCCACCCCTCAAAACTCCCCCTGTCCCCCTCTTACCCCTCCCTCAGAAGTATCTGAGGGGCGCGGCAAACCTTCCCCTCTTGGGGAAGGGGGACCGCTTGCGGTGGATGAGGCGAACACCATGCGGCGGCACAGACGGTGTGCGGCGCTGATCGAAGGAGCTCCTTCGCCGCGTTCGGGATGACAGGGTGCTATCATTCCGCGTTCATATTTCATAATTCTTGATTTTCCGGAGGTTTCGATGTACCGATACATCAGCGCTCTTTTGTCCGACAGGAAGGGCGGAGAGGTTTTCGTCTGCTTCGGCGGGTATCATTTCCTGTATATCCTTCTGACGGCGCTTATCTGCGCGGCGGTCTTTATTTACGCGCGCGGCAGGGACGGGGAGAAGAGGATGAGGACGGCGAAAGTCCTGATCGACATTGTGTTCGGGATGTATATAGCGGACTTTTTCCTTATGCCGTTCGCCTACGGCGAGATCGATATCGAAAAGCTCCCGTTCCACGCCTGCACCGCGACGTGCGTGCTATGCTTCCTCTCGCGTCACAACGCGTTTTTTGAAAAACGCCGTGTGAGCTTTGCGCTCGTCGGGCTTCTTTCGAACCTGATCTACCTCATATACCCCGCGGGCGTCATGTGGCACGCCGTTCATCCGCTTTGCTACCGGGTCGTCCAGACGCTGCTTTTCCACGGAATGATGACCGTTTACTGTCTTTTCACCGTTGTGTTCGACTTTGACGGCTTCGACCGGAAAAAGGCGCTTTCCGATCTTTCCGTCATCTGTTGTCTGACGGCGTGGGCTTTTGCCGGATCACTGCTGTACAGAGGCGAGATCGCCGGGAAGATCTTCGATCCGGACTGGTTCTTCACCCTGCGCGACCCGTTCGGGATCCTTCAGCCGGACGTCGGGATGTTCGTCATGCCCGTTTTCGATATAGTCGTGTTCTTCCTGCTGATGACCGGCGTGCGTCTTCTCAGGCACGGCGCCGCGGCGGCGCGTAAAAAAACAAAAAACGGATCAAAGGATACCGTATGAAGCTGTATATAAACGAAAACACAGATCCTTATTTCAATCTCGCGTCTGAGGAATATCTGCTCGAACACGAGGACGAGCCTGCTTTCATGCTCTGGAGAAACGGCCCCTCCGTCATAATCGGCAGGAATCAGAACGCGTATTCGGAGATCGACCGCGGCTTCACGGAGTCGCACGGGATCGCCGTCGTCCGCCGCCTGACCGGCGGCGGCGCCGTCTTCCACGATCTCGGGAATATAAATTTTACTTTTACGGAGAAAAGAGAAAATTGTCCGGGACTTGATTTCGGACGGTTTTGCGAGCCGATAATAAAGGCGCTCCGCCGTCTCGGCGTGCCCGCGGAGCTGTCGGGCCGCAACGATATGACGGCGGACGGCAGGAAATTTTCCGGCAACGCGCAGTGCTTTTACAAAGACAAGGTTATGCACCACGGGACGATCCTGTTTTCCGCGGATACAGCCGAGATGACCGGCGCTCTGCGCGTAGATCCGGAAAAGCTGTCCGGCAAGGGGATAAAAAGCGTGCGCTCTCGCGTGTGCAACCTCTCGGAATATCTGAGCGACATGGACGTCACGCGGCTGAAGGAATATCTTGAATCGTCCGTTCCTTCGGAGCGCACGGAGTTCTCGACCGCGCAGATCGCGGGGATCGAAGAGCTGAAGCGTACCAAATACGCGACGTGGGAGTGGAATTTCGGCAGATCGCACGAGTTCACGGCGCACGTCAAACGGCGCTTCCCGTTCGGCTCTGTCACAGTGTCATATACGGCTGACGCGGGCAGGCTCACTGAGGCGGAATTCAGCGGTGATTTCTTCGGGATCCTGCCGCCTGGCGAGATCGAAGGGGAGCTTGTCGGCCGCAGGCTCGTGAGAGAGGAGCTGATCCCGGCGCTTTCACGGATAGGCGAACGCATTTCGGGCGCGGAGCCCGGGCAGATCGCTGATATGTTTTTATCGGGAGAATGAGATGATATATGAATATGACGCCGTTGTCGTCGGCGCCGGCAACGGCGGACTGACCGCCGCGGCGACGCTTTGCCGCGAGGGTATCAGGACCGTGCTGCTTGAAAAGCACAATCTTCCGGGCGGCGTGGCTTCAAGCTTTGTCCGCGGAAGATTCGAGTTTGAGGCGTCCCTGCACGAGCTTTGCGGCGTCGGAACCGCCGATTCCCCCGGCTCTGTCCGGAAGCTTTTTTCGAAGCTCGGCGCCGACGCGGATTTCATAAATGAAAAAAACCTGTTCCGCACGATAGTCACGGGGCAGGACGGATACGACGTCACGCTCGAGTCCGGGTGGGACGCTTTTCGCGCGTCGTTCGTTCGTGCGTGTCCCGGCGCCGGAAAGAGTCTTGACAGGCTTGAAAAGCTGTTCCGCAAGACAGACGAGGCGCTCCGGTACAACGATAAGAAAAAAGGCCGTCCGAACAAGCTTGTCATGATGATGAAATACGGCAAATTCCTGATATCGGCGTCTCATCCGCTCGACGACGTGCTCCGCTATCTCGGCTTCTCCCTGCGCGAGAGGCTCATCCTTGAAACGTACTGGAGCTATCTCGGCGTTCCCGCGTACGAGCTGAACGCGTTCCACTATTTTGAAATGCTGAAGGGCTATATAGACGGCGGCGCGGGCATCCCGCCGCACAAATCATACGGTCTTTCTCTCTCGCTTGCCGACGTCATACTGAAAAACGGCGGCGAGATCAGATACAACACGGAGGTCACCGGGTTCATATACGGTGAAGACGGAAGGGTCACGGGAGTTTACGCCGGCGGCGACGAATACAGGGCGAAGCACGTCATATCGAACGTTATACCGAACAACGTGTTTGAAATGTCCGATCTGAAGCACGTGCCGCGGAAGGACCGCAAGCTCGTGAACGCGCGGAAGCTCGGCATATCCTTCATCTGCATATATCTCGGGCTCGACCGTACTGCGGAGGAGCTCGGCATAAAAGATTATTCCGTGTTCATAGCGCACAGACAGTCGTCGCGCGGACAGGCGGACGCGGATATGGGGATGTACGTCGTTAACTGCCTGAACGTCGCCGTACCCGAAGCGACGCCCGAAGGGACGTGCTCGCTCTTCTTCACTGTGCCGGTGTTCTCAAACGGAATGATGAAGAACGTGACCCCGGAGAATTACGCCGCCTTCAAATCGGAGACGGCGCGGAAATATATCGAAGACTACGAAAAAACGCTCGGTGTGAGCATAAAGGACAGCATAGAGGAGATCTCCGTTTCGACTCCCGCGACGTTCGCGCGGTATTTCGGCGCGCCGAACGGAACGGCGTACGGTTACGAGCTGTCCGGCTGGGACGGCGTCATGGCGCGTACCCTCAGCCTCGGCAGCGAGCTGGATATAAAGGGTCTGTCTTTCTGCGGAGGACACAGCGCCTCGGGCGACGGGTTCGGGGTCTCTTACGAATCCGGTGTAAAAGCCGCCGAAAAGGCGATCGCCGATATAAGGGGCGAGCGGGGTGAGTGATATGAAAAAGACGGAAAAAATAAAGCTGAGCATATCGAAATTCCTGAAGATAATCCCCGACAGGCTCAAAAGGATAGAGTCGGCGTCCGACGGCAGGCCGAAGCCGCGCTCGTCATATAAGCCGAACGCGCTCGCCGAAGCGCTCCATCCGCGCGTACAGCACCTGACCGTGACGGAGACGAGGGACTTGTCGTCCGACGTCAGGCTCTTCACACTGCGCCCGGATGCGTCGCGCGGGACGGATCGGCTCGCACCGTTTTCCGCGGGGCAGTATATAACGGTCTTTGTCAGGGTCGGAGACAGGGTGCTCTCGCGCCCGTATTCGATCACGTCCGCGCCGTACGAGGCGTCGGAAAAATATGAGATCGCCGTCAAACGGAAGAACAACGGCGGCGTATCCGACAGGATCCATGAAACGTGGCGCCCCGGTACCTCGGTCGACGTCTCGGAGCCGATGGGCGTGTTCACGTACGAGCCGCTGCGCGACGCAGCGGACGTCGTCGCCGTCGCGGGCGGTGTCGGCGTAACGCCGTTCCGTTCGATCGTCCGCTCGGTCCTTCACGGAGACTGCGCCGCAAGGCTCACGCTGATATACGGCGCACGGGATCGGGAGTCGCTTTTGTTTTTCGACGAGTTTTCGGCTTCGGCTGAGTCCGGCGCGATCCGTTTCATCCCCGTGACAGAAAACGGAGACGGCGCGGTACGCGGCGTGATCGGCGCTGATATCATATCCGAATACGCGCCCGATACGGCTTATTCGCTTTTCATCTGCGGACCGCAGGCCATGTACCGCGCGCTCGAAAAACAGCTTCCCGCGCTCGGTCTCAGAAGGAAATACGTCAGGGCAGAGGTCTTCGGTCAGATCACCGACCCGTGGAACGAGCCTGACGCGACGGTCCCCGACCGCGACGTCTACACGTTGACCGTCAGGCGGAACGGGGCCGAAGAACAGATCCTTTGCCGCGCGGACGAGTCGCTTCTGTCGGCGATGGAGCGCGCCGGGATAGACGCGCCGTCACGCTGCCGGAGCGGTGAATGCGGCTTCTGCCACAGCAGGCTCGTTACGGGAGAATGCTTCATCCCGGAGCGCTGCGACAGGCGGCGCGAGGCGGACGCCGTATACGGATATGTCCATCCGTGCTGCGCCTTTCCACGGAGCGACCTGACTCTGGAGATAAATCCGGTATGACGCTTTGTTATTCTGATTTTTCTCTTGCCTTTTTCCGGATCATGTGATACAATGACTTTATCAAAGCAAAGGACTGGATAAATGAAATATACGATTCTTCTGAAATTCGGCGAGATCGCGCTCAAGGGGGCGAACAGATCTTATTTCGAGAACACGCTCTGCCGTCAGATCAGACACAGGGTGAAGAGGTTCGGCAGATTCAACGTGTTCAAATCGCAGAGCACGATAGCCGTGGAGGCGGCGGATCCGTCCGCCGATCTTGACGGCGCCTACGATATATGCAAAAAGACCTTCGGCGTGATCGCGCTCGTTCGCGCGTATGAGGCGGAAAAGGATATGGATTCGATCACGTCGCGGGTGAGGGAGCTCGCCCCTGCGCTGATCGGAGACGCGCGTACGTTCAAGGCAGACGCGCGGCGCAGTGATAAGAGCTTCCCGCTCACATCACCCGAAATATCCGCGCTCGCCGGCGCGGCGGTGCTTTCCGCCTGCCCGCACGTTAAGGTCGACGTACACGAGCCGGAGGTCGTCGTGAGAGTTGAGATCAGAGACGAGAAGGCGTACATAACAGGCGCGCAGGAACGCGGCGCGGGCGGCATGCCCGTGGGGACGAACGGAAAGGCGCTGCTTTTGCTTTCCGGCGGTATAGATTCGCCGGTCGCCGGCCATATGATCTGCCGCAGGGGAGTGAAGCTCGAGGTCCTTCATTTCGAATCGTTCCCGTACACGAGCGAACGCGCGCTCGAAAAGGTGAAGGAGCTGGCGCAGATCCTCGCCGAGTACAACGGCGCCGTGTGCTTCCACACGGTATCGGTGACGAAAATACAGGAGGCGCTTTCAAGAAGCTGTGACGAGGAGTATTTCACGCTCCTGCTCCGCCGCTTCATGATGCGTATCGCGGAGAGAATAGCCCGGGACCGCGACTGCCGGGCGATAGTCACGGGCGAAAGCGTCGGTCAGGTGGCGTCTCAGACGATAGAGGCGCTGAACGTGACGAATTCCGTTGTCTCGATGCCCGTGTTCCGCCCCTGCGTGGGACTGGACAAGGAGGAGATAATAGAAAGATCGCGAAGGATCGGCGCGTTCGAGACGTCGACTCTGCCGTATGAGGACTGCTGCACCGTATTCACGCCGAGGCATCCTAAGACGAAGCCGACGGAGGAGGGAGTCGCCCGCGAGGAGGCGAAGCTCGACGTTGAGGCGCTGATCGGAGAGGCTCTTTCGTCACAGAGACAGGAATGGATTAAATATGAATAAACGAAGGATAGCGTCTTATATCTGCTTTTTCCTCGCGTTCGTGCTGCTCGTACTCGCGGCGGCAGCGCCGATCTGGCGGAAAAGCACACCGGATTATGATGAAAAATACGACGTGATAGAAGGCTCCGGCGGATTTCTTTTCCGCGCGCGCGGCGCCTCGTCCGACGAGCTCGGCGATTTCAGCGGAAAGAACCTTTATACGGAGGACGCGCTTTCCCGTACCGTTGCGGCGCTCACCTCGATCGCCGGAAAGCTCCGGGACGGAGGGTGCGGGGTGCTGTTCGTGTTCGTGCCGTCGAAAATGACAGTCTACCGCGACAGGCTCCCCGGAAACGTCGCGCGGCTCTATTCCGCCGAAAGAAAATATACGGAGCTTCTGTCCGCGCTTGAGGGCGCGGGAGAACGGACACTCGATCTGACGGAGACGTTTTCCCGGATAAAGGACGGGGAACAGATCTACCACACGGCGTCGGACGACCTGAACGATCCGGGCGGCTTCCGCCTCGCGGAGGCTTCGCTCTCGGCGCTCGGGCTCGGCGCGCCGAAGGAGACCGACTACAATATTTCCGAGAGCAGTGATACGGATTATCCGCTCTGCCGCGAATACAGGAACGAGACCGGAAAGACCGTGCCGAACCGCACGCTGACGCTCACCGAAAAGGAGCCGGCGTATGAGGAGGACGCGGAATGCGCGTTTGAGGATACGTACGCGACGGTGTCCGCCGGAGGCGTGGGCACGCTCCTCGTCGCTTATACGGACGGGGCGTCCGCCTGCCGCAAATTCTTTTCGCCGTCGGCAAAGCGCGCCGTCTTCCGTGAAGGCATCGCGGCGGATGACGCGGTCACGGAAAAATACGCGCCGGACAACGCCGTCCTCGTGATCTGCGAAAACGCGCTCGGGAAGCTCCCGCGCGACACGGCGCCCGCGCCGACGGAGGAGGGTGTCTCGTCAACGCCCGCCGTCACCGACGTCGTTCATTCGGATTCCGACCGCGTCGTGATATTCGGAACGGCTGAGGCGAACAGCGCGATAACGGTACGCGGAGGCGAGGAGACGGTGACCGTGCGCACCACGAACGGCCTGTTCGCCGCAGAGGTCAGAGTCCCGGTCGACGGGACCGCCGGGCTTTCGGTCACGGCGAAGACAGACGGAAAGGCGCAGAGCGATCCCGTCAGTGTGAGCGCGGAGTACGACCCGGGAACCGGTTACAAAAACGTGGTCGTCGGCAAGGACGGACATCTGCATTATCAGGAGACCGTGCCGGATTTCACAGGCGAGACGGCGTATCCGCCCGAGACGCTCGCCGGATACGTCGGATACATACGATCGATCGCGGACAGGATCCACAGCGTGTCTCCCGATACGAAGGTGATATTCCTGGTCGCGCCGAACCATCTGACGATATACCCGGAAACGGCGCCGGACGACCTGTACGCGATGAGGAGCGACGTAACGCGCCTCGGTCAGTTCACGGAGGCGTTCAGGGATGACGACAAGATAATATTCCCGGATCTCACAAGGGAGCTCACGGAGGCTCTGAAGACAGCGCCGTTCCGTTTGTACAACAAGACGGACACGCACTGGAACGAGCTCGGCGCGTATTACGCGTACGCCGCCGTGATGCGGCTGATCAGCCGCGATTTCCCGTCTGCCGCGCCCGATCCGCTCAGTGATTTCAACGTGTTCACAAAGCTTGTGCCGGGCGGCGATATGGCGAATTTCCTCGGCGCTGATCTCAACGCCGTGAATGAGGAGGGCGTCTTCGTCCGCTCCAAAAACGGACTCGCAAGCGGTATAAACAAGGATTATTCAATGAATTTTGAGAACGCCTGGTTCTCGGATCAACACGAGTTCACGGTCGACGATCCGTCTTTGCCGACGATGATAATGTACCGTGACAGCTTTTCGACGAACCTGATGTCGTTTATGGCTGAGAAATTCAGGAAGAGCGTGTTCCATACGATGTGGGAATACCCGGAGGAGCTCGAGCTCTACCGTGAGATGCAGCCTGATTACGTTATAATAGAGCGCGTCGAGCGGAACCTCGGCGGCATCTGATAAGGAAAAGAATATGAAAAAGCGGGCACTGAGGATAATACTCATCACCGCCGCCGTCGCGGCGGCGGTCGTGCTCGCTTTCAATATTGCCGTGATATCGGCGCTTTCGTCAGAATGCGACGACCCGGACAAGCTCTCCTACGTCGCGTATCATTTGTTCTCGGACCCGCCCGGCGTCAACTTCAGAAAGGCGCTTTACCGGCTCACGGGGAAGGTGACGGCGCGGGGAGTCAGATCCGGAAAGGACGGATACCTGTTCCCGACGAAGACGGACGGCTTCGACTATGACGCGGACATCCGCGGCGAGGCGCCGTACGACGGGGAGACGCTTTCGGCGTTCCTCCGGACCCTGAAGACAAGATCGGACGCGTTCGCGCAGGACGGCTGCGTCTACTCCGTTTTCGTCCTGCCGAACAGCCAGACCGTCATGACGGACAGGCTGAACACGGGAAAGACCGCGGAGACCGCCGCGCAGAAGCTGGAAAAATATCTGCACGAGAACGGGTTCGCGAATTTTCATCTGCTCGATACCGCGCTCGCGCATTCAAAATACGACACGTACCACAACACGGAGAACGCCGTGAACGATTACGGCGCCTATCTCGTGTACAGACAGATCGCTTCGCTTCTGCCGGAGCAGATCGGACGGCGCGCAAGGCAGATCACGCTGACGGACGCGGATATTTCCGTCTCGTATTCCGAGGGCAGAAGCCTCGCGCGGGCGGCGGGTATCGAAAAGCTCGCCCGCAACAAAAACGTATATTACGGCACGGGGGACTTCACGGACGTATATGAGACGAGCGTCCCCGGCGCTCTGACCGTGACGGCGATGAAGGATGAATACAACGGCTTCATCGGCAGATCCGAGATACTCATACAGTGCCCGACGCCTTATGAGAGAGGTCTTTTCATGACGCTTTTCTCGGCGACGTACACGAATGTGGTCTACGAGCCGTCGCTCGGATACAGCGACTGCGGCGGCGCGATCAAGCCGGCGGCGTGCGTATGTATATTGCGTGAGGATATGCTGACCTCGCTGCTCGACCCGGCTGACGGAAGATCCTACGAGCTCGTGCTCGAGGGCGCGGAAACGGGCGGCATAACGCCCGCCCCGATCCCGGTCACGGCGTCTTTCAGGCGCGACGGGACCCTCCTTGTCGCCGGCAGATGCGAGACGGAGTGCCGCGTGACCGTCGTCTCGTCGTCCGACAGCGTGACGGTGAGCTCGCTTGACGGGATGTTCATCGCCGAGCTTAAGGCGGAGAAGGGAGAAAGACTGAGATTTTACGCGGAAGCGGAGAACAGGGAACGCTCAGCGACGTCGTATTTCGCGGCGCCGACGGCAAAATCCGCTGACGGCAGCGTATTCGCGGGCAAGGGCTCGATGCTTTGCTACAGCGCGACGTTCCCGGACTACACGGGCGAGAACCTTCTCAGGTCGGACGGACTTTCCGCGGTCCGGGAGAGATTTGAGTCTATCGTCGGCAGGATACGCGCCGAAAGCGGCAAGGATACGAAGGTGATATTCCTCGCGGCTCCGGACCCGCTGTCGGTATATCCGGACGCGGCGCCCCCAGGCGTTTCGGAAAAGCGGTCCGACGTCACGCGGCTCGATCAGTTCAGGGCGGCTCTGTCGGATATAGACGGTTTTACGTTTCTTGACGTGCGCGCGGTCATGCGGGAGAACACGGATATAGCGAAGCTGTACTATCAGACGGACACTCACTGGACGGAGGCGGGCGCGTATTTCGGATACCGCGCGATAATCGAGGAGGTCGGAAAGACGTTCGGAAACGTCGTGCCGTACTCATATAATGCGTTCACGCCGACGTACGCCGACGCCTCGCCCGGCGACCTTTCCGGATTTGCCGGATTTACCGGGATAAAGGAGAGGATATGCCTTCTGACGCCGGGCTTCAGGTCAAGAGCCGTGGGACTTCCCGCAAAGCCGGAAACGATAGACCGCTCCGTCTACGGCGGAGAGCTGCTGTCCGCGTGCAGCGACGGGACGCTCCCCGTCGCCGTCATGATCCGTGATTCGTACAGCGCGAATCTGTTCCCGGTCATTTCCGAGCACTTCAGCCTGCTCTACGCCCAGAAAATGTGGCGCTACGAACCGGATTATAAAAAGATCGCCGAGTATTCCCCGGATTTCGTCATTTACGTGATATGCGAAAGGAACCTCGGGCAGTGGGAATAAGGGCGAGCGATGCAGCGCGGGTCAGCCTGAACACAGTGAAGGATCCGGCGAATTCTGAATTCAAGTGTGAAGTGATCAGTGATCAACGCGAAACGAAAAGGCAGGGTCAAGTCCCTGCCTCGATTTTTCGTGCTCTGCGGCCTCAACGCCGGGGGAGCCCCACCCCTCAAACTTCCGGCTTGCGGTGCCCAAAAAATCCGCGCCGGGCAGAGCCCGGCTTGATTTTTTGACCGCTGCGCGAAACGGAATTTGCTTTATCCGCCCCCGGCGGCGCAAATCCCGTTTCCCCCTATCCCCCTCTTGCCCCTCCCTCAGAAGTATCTGAGGGGCGCGAAATACCTTCCCCCGTTGGGGAAGGGGGACCACGAAGTGGTGGATGAGGCGAACACCATACAACGGCGTGCGATGATGCCGAAGAAGCTCCTTCGCTCTGCTCAGGTTGACAGCACACTTATCATTCATCTTTTTTCATTCCGATCTCTCAATCTTTGACTCTGAACTCCCTTACCATTTTTCTTATCACTCCCGCTATGAAGGCGGGGGGCTTGAGAACGATTATCTTCATATACACCTCATAAAAGATTCATCACACAGATCAACAGGATCAGTACCGACAGGATCACGATCATCACGTAGTACGGCAGAAAGAACGAAAGCAGTACGCCGAGACTGAAGCATACCGCGGCGCCCGTCACCGCGCCCGTCGCGTTTTTGCATTTTTTCATGGCTATCTCCTTAACGGTCATACTATATAATATGCGCAACTTGATATTCTGCTGCACGAATTGTAACAATATCGTGTTGATTTTTTATTTCCGCCGTGGTATAATAACAAAAAATATTATCATCAGATTCGGAGATTTTGATATGGCACTCGTAAACACACGCGAAATGTTCAAAAAAGCCTACAGAGGCGGCTACGCGATAGGCGCGTTCAACATCAACAACATGGAGATCATCCAGGCGGTCGTCGACGCGGCGGCGGAGCTTCATTCCCCCGTTATCCTTCAGGTATCGTCAAGCGCTCTCAAATACGCGAGAGCGGGATATCTTCTCGCGATGGTACGCGCGGCGGTCGAGGAGACCGGAGTCGATCTCGCGCTCCATCTCGACCACGGCCCCGATTTCGAGACGTGCAAATTCTGCGTTGACAACGGCTTCACCTCCGTCATGATCGACGCGTCGTCGCTCCCGTTCGAGCAGAACGCCGAGCTTACCGCGAAGGTCGTTGAATACGCGCACAAATACAACGTCACGGTAGAGGCGGAGCTCGGCAGACTCGCCGGCATAGAGGATGAAGTCAACGTCTCCTCCGATCACGCCTTCTACACGGATCCCGCCGACGCGGTGAAATTCGTTGAGCTCTCCGGCTGCGACAGCCTTGCGATCGCCATCGGCACGAGCCACGGCGCATATAAATTCGCGGGCAAAGCCGAGCTGCGCATGGATATCCTCCGTGAGATCCAGAAGCTCATGCCGGAATATCCGATCGTTCTCCACGGCGCCTCCTCGGTCGACCCGAAGGTCATAGAGACGATCAACACATACGGCGGAAACATGAAGTCGGCGGCGGGCGTTCCCGAGAACATCCTGCGCGAGGCGGCTTCTCTCGCGGTGTGCAAGATCAATATGGATACCGATATCCGTCTTGCGATGACCGCGGCGATCAGAAAGATCTTCGTCGAATCCCCGGACGTCTTCGACCCGAGGAAATATCTCGGCGCGGCGCGCAAGGATATCAAGGCGACGGTCGAGCACAAAATAAAGAACGTTCTGGGTTCTGATAACAAAGCGTAATGAAGCACGTCTGTTATTTCGACGTGAACTCGCACGACGAGGATATGTTCGGCAATCTCAAACCGGGCGCGGTCATCAGGTATATGCAGGAGGCGGCGAACCTCCAGCTGTATGAGACGGGCTTTTCGTATGATGAAATGTACCGTCAGGGCAGAGTCTTCATCCTCAGCCGTCTGAACGTCAGCGTTTACGCGGATCTGCACCCGCATGACAAGCTGTGTGCGCAGACGTGGCTTTCCGACTGTCACGGCGTCGTGTTCAACCGGTTCTACAAGCTCTTGCGCGGAGACGATCTCGTGGCCGAGGGCGCGTCCGTCTGGGGACTTATAGGCGTCGCCGATAAAAAGATATATCGCGCGACCGACGCCGACTGGCAGATACACGCCGATACGGACACCGTGGGGATCGATATGCCGAAAAGAATGGCGCACAAGGACGTCCC
Organism: uncultured Ruminococcus sp.; assembly: GCA_902778145.1. GTDB lineage: Bacteria > Bacillota > Clostridia > Oscillospirales > CAG-272 > UBA1248. The sequence continues at coordinate 5,063 of CACYWW010000019.1, read as the reverse complement.
GTTCACGCTCTGCGGCGAGAGGACGGTGTATTATTCGGACTGCGATCTCAACGGCCACATGAACAACACCGTATACGCCGACATGCTCTTCTCCTTCGCTCCGGAGATCCGGACGGGGGAGGGGCGCCGTGCGGTCTCGATGAATATCGCGTACGTGAACGAAGCCGTCTGCGGTGAGGAGCTGAAGGTCTACACCGCGGACGTTGACGGAGTAAGGTGCTTCCGTACCGTGAGACAGGACGGACAGATAAACGCCGAGGCTGAATTCATAATCGAATAGGATAAGGAGCAGCAGATGAAAAACAAAGTAACTCTCATCGTTTGCGTTGTCATCATGCTGGTGCCGGCTGTGCTTGCGATCTTTCTGTACAAGCCGAGACAGCCGGAGATCATCAACACGCCGGACGACGTAAGTCTTGTCGTCATTACCGACTCTCTTGCAAACACTTATACGGTCGAGGACAAGGAGGAGATCAGGTTCCTCACCGATCTCGCGAACGGCTCGTCCGTCCAGTCCGTGCCCGACGCGGTCTACGGATTCAAGAGCTTCATACTCAGGTTCACGCGCGGTGACAGCACGGCGAGCTATAAATTCTATATGTCCGCGGACATGCCCGATCAGGTGTATTTCAAGGACGGCGAGGACAAGTGCTATAAAGCCGACAGCATGAAGAGCCGCACGTTCATGGAAAAGCCCTACGCCGTAAGTCTTTACGACACCGCGGTGCCGGTCCTGACCGCGGGCGATCTCGCGACGGTCATAACACCCGCCGAGATCTCGTGGAAATACCGCACTGCGGACGGCAGCTATACGCCGATCTCCGTACCGACTTCGACCGAGGTGAAGAACCTTGACAAGATCTCGAAGACGACGCTCGGCATATCGTTTTCACGCAAGCCCTCGAGCACGGTGATAACCGTATTCGACGGCGGCGAGCAGACCGTCCCGCGCATGATCGAGGAGTTCCGCGGTATCTCCTCAAGCGAATCCAAATATTTCAAGGTACAGATAAAAGCCGTATGGAACGACGAGCCGGATCAGAACTCGTACGGTGAGGCGACATACGTATTCAACGCTTTCATAATGCCGGACGCGAGCTTTTCGGTATCCGCGGACAAGGTCAAGCAGGGAAGCATAATAGCGCTTAAGGCTCAGCACGCGAAAGCCGACGGCCTTGTGTTCACATGCGAGCCGGATATCGGAGCAACACCTGTATTCTACGACAGCGGCGAGGACACGTTCGCGTTTCTGCCGACGTATTTCGGCACCGAGCCCGGCGAATACACGCTGCGTATGTCATATGACGGCGCGCAGTTCGAGCAGAAGATAACGGTGGAAAAGTTCAGTTATTCGAGCAAGACGTACTCGAACTCCGAGACCGAGCTGAAGAGCGTGTTCTCGGCTGAAAACAAGGCGGCGGAGGAAACGGCGCAGCAGAGGGTCTTCGGATCACAGTCACAGTCCGGACTCGCCTGCGCCGGCGAAAAACCGCTTACCCCGACGAAGCGCACCGACCACAAGACCGGCTATGGCAACTACATGAAGCTCGAGAAGACCGGCGAGGAATTCCGCCATGACGGCGCGGATTACGATGTCGAGCGTGGCACGGAAGTCCGCGCGATACTCTCCGGCACCGTGGTGTTCGCGGAGAGCACGCCGATTCACGGCGGCACGGTCGTCATAGATCACGGCAACGGCGCCCGCTCGTGGTACTGCCGGGTCACGACAGACGGCGTCACCGTCGGACAGACCGTTTCACGCGGGGACGTCATAGCGAAGAGCGACAACAGCGGCTTCGGCGACAAGGACCGTATGCACATAGGATTCTCCATAGGAAGCACGTTCGTTTCGCCTCTGATACTGATAAACGAGACCGGATTACCTCAATGAAAAAAAAGCCCCGGAGGGACACTTGCGACAGAGCAGGTGTCCCTTGCGGTTTGCTTGAGGGTTTGAAGCGAACGGATCGCAGTGAAATCTGAAATCAATTTGAATGTCACTGCAAATGGAAAAGTACATTACAGATGAAAAAACCGGGCTGTCTGCCGACTGTTCTTAAGGACAGTCGGCAGTTATGAGTTCCGCTTACGCGGAACGTTATGAGCGCTGACGCGCGTTATGATCGCACGTTGAGGCGAAGCCTCAACTCATAACTTGCACGCATCGTGTGCAATCATAACTGTAAACTGTTTCTTTGACGTTTGGCACACAAACGTCCTGCTTGCGGTGATATGCGACGAAAAAACCGTCTGAAATAAGGACTTCATTGTCCTTACCTCAGCCGGTTTTTATTGACTGTCCTTTAGAGCACCACACCTCGCAGAATACGCTTTTGCGGCAGCCCTTTCATTTATTTGTTTATCGTTATTCCGGCCGTACCGGACGCAAACGTCACCTCAACGCGATATCTGTCTGCGTTATAAGCCGAATATGTGTAGACGACGACCCCGTAAACGTTTTGGTCTTCCTCCTCGGCGTCAACGGTAAACCCGCTCGCCTTGACCTTGCCGCCGGGTATCAGATCCACGTCGCCCCGGTACGCCTGATAATACTCAAAGCCGCCGTTGTCTTCGACAAGCTTTACAAAACACGGCGCCGCTCATTCGTGCATCAGCGCTTCAAGCTCCGCGTCGGATTTGACGGTGAGTTCATTTTCGGCATAGAAGCGCGTCAGCAGGGTGGCGACGGCTTTTCCCTCATAGGTGAAGACGAAATCGTAATAGCCGGGTTCGCATTCTTCGGGATGCAGATAGAAGCTGCCCCAGTACCACTCATCCGGATTTTCCGCATCTTCGGGATAATGAAGATCGCAATAGTTCGCAAAGTTCGGATCGAGATCGGAGAATTTGGCTGTGTTGTAGTATTCCTGATCGTCGCGGTGCTTGAGGATCCAGACTCTGAGTCCGTAGGTCGCGTCGGTATCCGGGTAGAAATAGACCCACTCGTTCAGTTCAAAGATGCAGCGGACGTCGGTCAGAGAGGACTCTTTTCCGTTGATGCCGTCGAAGCCGCCGGCATGGTTGCCTTTGATGGTCACGCCGCGAAGTACGGACGGATCCCTGTCGTCAAGATTGATGATATTGAGTTTTCCGGTGAGTTTTGCCGCCTCGGCGTTATTGCCGCTTTGCGAGGTGTTGCTGTCGCCGGACTCGTTTCCGGACTGCTGATTATCACCGGTGCTGCTTGCAGGCGGGTTTGTGCCGGTGCTTCCGGGATCGCTGCCTTTGCAAGCCGCCAGGCTGACGATCATTAAGAGAGCAAGCGCGAGTATAAGTAACTTTTTCATAAGTGGCCTCCTGATTTTATTATTTTATTTTCTATCCCAACGGGAGGACGAACAAAGGAAGATCCGCAGACACGGCAAAGAGCGGGAAGAAAAAAGCGCGACAAACCCGCGTCAAGCGAGTGCATCGCGCCGATTGATATTTTTTTCAAAAAGGCATCGACAAAAGAAGCAGACAGGGGTACCCTTGACTGACTTACAGACAGACAGGATCATCGCGTTTTTCGTCATCTTTGTCAAGCTCCTTTTCGTAAAACTATTCCAAATATTATAATCCAACTTATTATAGCACACAATATGCGGAATTGCAAGCCCCGAAAGCGAAATTATTGTGAAATAATAAGGGAAAACGCTCGTATCGATTTTGAATTGCCGGCAAACGCCGACAAATGATCAACGCGAAACGGGATTGACTGATGAAGACTCTGCCTCGACCGGACGTGCTCTTCTGCTTTCACGTTCTTGGGGGTGCCGGCAAATTGTCAAGTCAAGTGCGACAAAAAATTTGTTTAGGAGAGCGATAATTGAGGCAAGCTCTCGGTCTGGAATTAATGAGATCGACAGCATAATCAACATCAGCTTGGGAAACAGTACGAAAATCAAAGCTTTTGGGAAACCAGAAACGAAGCAGACCGTTCATGTTTTCGTTTGATCCTCTTTGCCACGGCGAATGAGGATCTGCAAAATATACAGTTGTATCGAGTTCTTTCTCGAATTCACGGAACAACGCAAACTCGGAACCGTTATCCAGAGTAAGGCTTTTCGGATGTATACCTTTGAAAGCTTGCAATAAAGCAGCTTTAAGAGATTTACTTGAATAGCTTTGTATCAGCACCGCTATCAAATATCGGGAACGTCTGTCAACCAATGTAAGTAATCCGCCTTTACCGGGAGAGCCTCTTAACGTATCTCCCTCCCAATCCCCAAGTCTTATCCGCTGCTTAATTTCTTCCGGCCATTCATGAATAGTATGTTCCGGTTGAATTGTGTTGAATCGCGATCTGTCTCTTGTTACCGGCTTTCCTCTGCGTCTGAAATTGTTTCCCGGAGTAATGCCATTGATCGTTCCGTTTTTAACAGCTCTGTATATTGTTGCGAAGGCTATTCTGTTATTAACGTTTTTTTGTTCCACTTCTCTGAGATCAGCTCCGGAGACCAGTACTTTTTAAGCCTTTTGCGTATAAACCGATATATATTCGAGTCCGGTTTTATTCTTGCTCTTCGAACGCTTCTTTTTCTGCGGCTTTTGTAAAGATATATGGCATTTACCGCCGTATATTCTCCCGTTTGACTTTGATTCCTTTTTATCTCCCTGTAAACACTGCTCCTGTCTCTTTTAAGGCTTTTTGCGATTTCAGAAATTTTTATCCCTTTTTTTCGCATTACCTCTAGACAAACTCTTTCTTCCGGTGTAAAATGTGTATACGGCTTCATCTTGTCCTCCGTGCATTATGTTGATGTGGTAACTTCATTTTACACCTTGGACATCTTGAAGTCAATATTTTTTTGTTGCACTTGATATTATAGCGTGCCCCCCACCCCTCATAACCCCCAACCCCCCTTAACCCCTCCCTCAGAAGTATCTGAGGGGGCGCGGCCGGAAAGCCGGCCTTACATCCGGTTTGCGGTGCCCAAAAAATCCGCACCGAGCAGAGCCCGGTTTGATTTTTTGACCGCTCTCACGAAACGTGATTTGCTTTATCCGCCCACGGCGGGAACCCCCACCGCTCACAAGTTCGCGGCGGGGAACCCCTTTGGCGGCGCAAATCCCGTTTCCCC
>CACYWW010000018.1 GCA_902778145.1 uncultured Ruminococcus sp. | reverse complement strand
CGACCCGGAGGCGGCGCCGGTGGTGCGGGAGATCTTCAAGCTCTATCTCGAAGGCAACGGCATCGACACCATCGCCCGCATCATGCAGGACGAGGGGCATCTCAACTGCACCGCCTATTGGCACGAAAAGGGCGTGGGCAGAGGCGGCAAGAAGACTCAGCCCAATCCCTGCAAGTGGAAATGCTCCACGATCGCCGGCATCCTCTCGCGGCAGGAATACTGCGGAGACGTCATCAATTTCAAGACCTACTCCAAGTCCTTCAAAAACAAGCAGCGTCTTGAAAATCCGAAGGAGAATCAGATGATCTTCCGCGACGTGCACGAGCCCATCGTCGACCGCTCCACCTTTGAAAAGGTGCAGAAGCTGATCGGCAAGACCAAGCGCCGCCCGCCGAAGGAGGAAAACGGTCCGAAAAGCATCTTCTGCGATCTCGTCTACTGCGCGGACTGCGGGAAAAAGCTGTGGTATCACACCAGCACCACCAATAAGGATATCCACTTTTTCTCCTGTTCAAACTACGAAAAGGACTATCGCGGCACCTGCAAGACCCGCCACTATATCCGCGCCGACGCGCTCTACACCATCGTGACGATGGAGCTGCGCAGACTCGCGGACTATCTGCGGAACGACGAGGACCGTTTCGCCGAGATCTTAGCGCGAAAGAGCGATAAGGAGTATCAGACGGCTCACAAGCAGACGACCGGGGAGCTTACCAAGGCGACCAAGCGGCTGGAGCTGATCCCGAAGCTTTTGAAGCAGCTCTACGAGAACAACCTGAGCGAAAAGGTCTCGGACGAGGATTTTATGATCCTCTCCCGCGAGTACAACGAGGAACGCGGGCGGCTGAAGGAGCGGATCATCGTTTTGCAGGAGAAGATGAAGGATCTCGAAGACCGCCGCTACGAGCGGGACAAGTTCGTCCGCGCGATCCGGCGCTTTATGGAAATGAAGATGCTGACGAAGAATCTTCTGACCGAGCTGATCGACCGGATCGAGGTGCACGAGACCGAGGGCGTGGGCAAGAACCGCACCCAGCGCGTGGTGATCTACTACCGCTTCGTCGGCTATCTCGAGATCCCGGAGGAACAGACCCGCTTTTCGGAGGACACGAGGCAGGGCGTTTCGGTGGAGTATATCTCCTGCGCGCCGATCAAGGTACACTACGGCGACGACGGAGAAGAAACCGAGGAAGGAGGATAAACAAAAAGGAGCAGGAAAACCTGCTCCGGTACATAAAAAAGAGGGCGTTATTGCTAACGCCCATGGTAGTGGTCCGGGAATTGCACCCGAATTGGCTATCTTTAAGCTCTGTTTGCGTATATCTGTTTGCATCCTACCCATCGTGTTACCTGGCGCCCACCATTAAAGCCAATTACCACTAAAACACTTACTTCCATAGCATATCCTCCCATAAAGTTTAGTATCGTTAAAACAAACTCCAAAAAACTAAACAGAAGTGAGCACATTTCAGCAGACAGGTATTCAAACGAAACAGACACCCAAACAAAGACAAAAAGCAAGAGAGAAATCGAGTGGTCATAACTCGAATCCGTTATGACCACTCTAAATGGTTGCGGGGGAAGGATTCGAACCTACGACCTCCGGGTTATGAGCCCGACGAGCTGCCAGCTGCTCCACCCCGCGATATTATGGTGCCGGAAACCGGGCTCGAACCGGTACGGGATTTAGGTCCCACGGGATTTTAAGTCCCGGGCGTCTGCCAATTTCGCCACTCCGGCATACCTGATTTCTTTTAGCTTGATTATTATACCACTATGATCCCGTTTTGTCAATACCTTTTTTGAAAAAATTTCAGAAGATGTCAGCCCGGTCAAAAAACGGATAGTTTTTTGATCGGGCTGTTTTACGGTAAGTCTATCAGCGTCCGGTCATTCGGCGAGATACCTTCTCACCGCGTCCATCGTTTCCGATAAGACCTCGCCGATCGGCGCGTTGATCTGAACCGATCTGTCCTCCGGAAAACGAAGCGGCAGATGATCCCGGTTTATGACGGCGAGGTATTTTCCGCGGAAATATTTGACGTATGACGCCGCGGGGTAAACCGAAAGGGAAGTGCCGCCGATAATGAGCATATCCGCGTGAGATATCGCGTCGACCGCGCCTTCCACGGCCTTCTCCGGCAGCTGCTCGCCGTAAAGCGTCACGTCACAGCGGATGACGCCGCCGCATTCGCAGTGCGGGATATCCTCACCGCATATGAAAATATGATCCGCGGGATATTTTCTGCCGCATCTCATACAGTAGTTTTCAGCCGTCGTCCCGTGGATCTCAAACACGTTTTTACTGCCCGCCGCCTGATGCAGACCGTCGATGTTCTGTGTTATTACAGCCCTGAGCTTTCCGAGCTTTTCAAGCTCCGCGAGCGCGTAATGCGCGGCGTTTGGTTTTATATTGCGACAGTCAAGCTTTTGTCTGTAGAATTCGAAGAACACCCGGGGCTCGTTCACGAGGCATTCGTGACTGAGAAGATACTCCGGCTCGTATCCGTCGAACCTGACGTCGCGTCTGTTGTAAAGGCCGTCGGCGCTGCGGAAATCCGGGATCCCGCTCTCGGTCGAAACGCCGGCGCCGCCGAAAAAGACTATGTTATCGCACTCGCATATAAACCGGGCGAGGCGTTCGGTCTTTTTGTCTGTCATGAAAGCTCCGTGAAATATGACGCTATCTGAGCCATTCCGGACGCCATGGAGAGCCCGTTTATGCCGAGCAGGGAAAGCTCCTCCAGAATGTTGTCAGGATCGCTCGGATGGATGACGGAAAGACGCTCCGCCGTCAGCTTTCTCGCCGCTTCATCAGCGTCGGAGGACAGACCGCTCATAAGGAACGCCGTTCCGCGCAGTGCAAGCTTTTCCGTGGTTTTGTCGGGTATCACGAACAGCGGGCGGAGAAGATCCGCGGGATCGATATCACGCTTGAAGAACGGCTTTTCGTCAGTCACTCGGCGGTAAAGCTCTTCCGCCGCCTCGTCGAGGTACCTCGAACCGCCCTTCAGCTGCTGGAATCTTCCGGCGGGAAGGGAATTGACCGCCGCCTCGCAAAGCCTGCGCTTCGTGAGGAGATCGAGCGAAGGGATGACCGACAGCATCAACGCCCTGTCGCTGCCCGCGCCGGCGATCTCGCCCGCGGGGACGGCGAAAACGGAAACGTCGCACTTGTTTTTGCAGGCGTGATAAAGTGCGATCAGGGGATCCGAGGTCAGCTCCGTCATCCTTACGGGACAGCCGTTCTGCTGCATGCGGATGAGCTTTCCGAGATATGAACGATCCCGGAGCTCCGCCGCGCATTCTACGGATATGCTTTTATAGATCTTATCCTCACGCGCCTGCAGCCCGTGTGTGAGTATCTCCGGCATAATGCTGCCGGCGCAGTAGAAAAACCTGTAATCGTTCGAGTCCGACGCGCCGAACAGTCCCGGGTTGTCGGCGGACTCGGAATAGCCGAGCTTTCTCTCAAGCTCGCTTGTAAAATAATCGCGTTCCCTGTCAGAAAGCTCCGGATCCTCCGAGAGCTCGCGGTAAGAATCAGCGTATGATCCCGCGATCGCCGCGCGATCCGAAGAAAGCTCCTTCAAGAAAGCTATGAGCCCGGCGGTATCCGGGATAACGACTCTTTCCTTTACGGCTGACATGACTATCCCTCCGTATAACTTTTTTTAATATTTTACCGTATCCCGACAAAAAAATCAATACAGGATATGTAAACAACGCTGATAATAATAACGTTTGACCGGATGATCGGGAACAAGATAAAAATTAACATAACGACGCTTGTAAAACGCTATTTCTTTTGATATATTATAGAAATGATGATAATTATCGGAGGGGTAAAAATGACAAAAGTAGATATATTTTCGGGTTTTCTCGGCGCCGGCAAGACGACGCTTATTAAAAAGCTTATAAAAGAAGCCTATAAGGGCGAGATGATAGTCGTAATAGAAAACGAATTCGGCAAGATCGGTATCGACGGAGGCTTTCTCAAAGAAGCCGGCATACAGATAACGGAGATGAATTCCGGCTGTATCTGCTGCAGCCTCGTCGGCGATTTCGGCAAAGCGCTTGCGCAGGTCAAGGCGCAGTACGATCCCGACAGGATCGTCATCGAGCCGTCCGGCGTCGGCAAGCTGAGCGACGTTATCCGCGCCGTACAGGACGCTAACATCGAAGGCCTTGAGCTGAACGCCTTCACGACGGTCATTGACGCGTCGAAATGCAAAATGTATATGAAAAACTTTGCGGAATTCTATCGCAATCAGATAGAATTCGCGTCCTCCGTCGTGTTTTCTCGCACGGATGGGCTCCGCAAGGACAAGCTTGACGACGCCGTTGAGATCGTCCGCTCGCTCAACACGACCGCAACTCTCATCACAACGCCGTGGGATCAGCTTGACGGCAAGGTGATCCTTGAGACGATGGAAAAGAAAAACACGCTTGAAGCGGAGCTTCAGCATCTGCTTGAGGAGCAGAAGGAAAAGGATGCGCATCATCATCACCATCATCATCACGAGGACGGTGAAGAATGCGACGATCCGGAATGCGAATGCCATCATCACGACGATGACGACGATGACGACGAACACGAGCATCACCATCATCACCACGACGACGATGATGACGATGATGACGAACACGAGCATCATCACCATCATCACGACGATGACGAGGAGTGTGACGATCCGGACTGCGAATGCCATCATCACCACCATCATCATGACGGCGATCATGACGCTGACGAGGTATTCACGAGCTGGGGCGTCGAGACTTCCGACAAATTCACGAAGGAGTTCATTGAGGATTGCCTTGACGAGCTTATGACGGGACGCTTCGGCACCGTCCTGCGCGCAAAGGGCATCGTGGCGCCGACGGAAGGCGAATGGATCCACTTCGACTACGTGCCGGGTGAAAAGGAAGTCAGGACGGGCGTGCCGGACGTTATCGGCAAGCTCTGTGTCATAGGCTCCGGACTTGACAAAAAAGCTCTGTCCGAGCTCTTCCGTGTAAAATAACAGGTGAAAAACATGGAATTACCGGTATATCTTTTCGCAGGCTTTCTCGAAGCCGGAAAGACAAAATTCCTGCAGGAAACGCTTTGCGATAAAAGTTTTTTCGACCGCGGAAACGAACGCACCCTCGTGATACTGTGCGAGGAGGGCGAGGAGGAGCTCGATCCCGGAAAATTCATATCGAAGAACGTATTCATCGAGATAATAGACGAGCAGAGAAGATTCAACCCCGATAAGCTCTCGTCACTTGAAAACAAATATAAGCCGGAGCGCGTTCTGATCGAATGCAACGGTATGTGGCTCATAACCGATATGATGAACTCCATGCCGGAGAATTGGTACGTTTGCCAGCAGATGACGTTCATAGACGCGGAGACGGTCGACGTATACAACGCGAACATGCGCAATCTCGTCGTCGATAAGATGGTGAATGCCGATCTTATCGCGTTCAACCGCTGTGCGCCGGACGAGGACATACAAAAGCTCCATAAGCTCGTACGCGGTGTGACGCGCCGCGCGGATATCTTCTATGAGAAGACGAACGGTCAGGCGGCGTACGACGATATCGAAGATCCGCTCCCGTTCGACGTAAATGCTCCTCTCATCAAAGTGGAAGACCGCGACTACGCGCTCATGTACCGCGATATGGGCGAGAATATGGCGCAGTATGACGGTAAGACCGTAAACTTCTCGGGAATGATAAGCAAGTATGACAAGCTCCCGAAGGGCGGCTTCATAATAGGACGTCCGATCATGACGTGCTGCGCCGCGGACATCGCCTTCAGCGGACTGTTCTGTGAGAACGGAGCAGAGCTTGTCGAAAACGAACAGTGGGTGAATCTCACGGCGAAGATCAAAGTAAAACCGTGCCGCGTCTACGGCAGAAAAGGGCCCGTTCTGAGCCTTGTTGAGGTAAAGCCCGCCGTCGCGCCTGAGGACACCGTCGCTACTTATTATTGATATAAAAATACCGGAACCGCGCTGCTCCGGTTTTTTTATCGAAAAATATTGCAAAAACGGAATTTGTATGGTATAATCGAAAAAAAGGAGGGCGCCGCAATGAAGTATTCAAAGAAACTGAACGGTTACTGGGAAGAAGGCTACCACTATTATTTCGAGATCAGAAACAATATGTTTACCCTGCGCGACGCCGGAAAACGCGTCGTTTTCACAACAAAAATAGAATACGACGCAAGAGCGCTCGAGAGGGGTGAGCGGACCGAGCTTCACATAGGTGAGACCGCTCTCGCAAAAAACTACAAGGGCGAGCCGATGTGGTACATAACCGGCATGTGGTACGAAAACGACACGATCCATATGGATACGCACTACACCATCACAGGTGACAGCAGCTACGATCTTCACCGCGTCGATCACGATCCGTTTTACAACTACCTTATACTTGACAAAAAATATCTGCCGAAGCTCAAAGGCGACTGGATAGAGTGGAGAAAAGACGGAAAAAGAACGGCGGTCCTGTCGTTTAAAGGAGACAGGGTTTCGTATAAATACGACGGCTCCGAGCTTTCCTCCGCAAAGATCCATGTGATAGCATATCGCTCATCTCCCGACGTCGTTTTCATCAACGACGCGGATCTTACCGTCTCAGGCGTTATGATGTTCTCAAGACTTGATATAAAGCCGGATATGATCACCGGATACGAGATGGTGTGCGACGCGGATATGCCGCTTTCCGTCTTTGCGCGCGCTGATATGATCGATAAAATACCGATCCCCGCTGAGGCGACGAGACCGATCAGAAATACGATGGAATATGATCCTGAAATGCGCGCGACAGCCGAGAATTGATGATGGAGCTGTATAAGCTTAACAGAGCACTGTTCTTTGCGAGGATCATTTATCTTTCCGTCTGCGGATGTTTCTCGCTTTTTACGTTCCTTCTTCTGGCGAACATAGTCGGCTCTGTCATTACATCGAATACGTCGGAGCTGCCCGGGGTCGTCATCATGGCGGCGGCGGTCGGCGCGGTGACGGTATTTTTGTACGTTTTTGCGCTCAGACAGGTCAGTCACGTAGAAAAAGACGGGACGACGGTCGAGCTGATAAACTACGTCGGAGGAACAGTTACGGCGAAAGAGAATGAATTCATAAAGCTCGGCGGATCTTTCCGTTTTGTCACGGTGACAACGTCAAAAGGACAAAAATTTTACTTTAATCCGATTTCGGCAAAATACAGGCAGGACGTTATAAAACTATTTCCGTTCGCGGAATGAAATACAGGAGTCATATATGGCAAACACAACGATCAAGATCGACAGTAAAAACATGAAGATGGTCGCCCATCAGGGACTTTTCGGACTTGAACGCGGAAACACTAACCAGGCGTTCACCGCGGCATGCAATCGCAAAAAGTATTACGGCATCGAAACGGACGTCCACAGAACGGCGGACGGTAAATACGTCTGCATCCACGACAGCAATACGAAAGGCGTATCGGGTGTCGATATGGACGTGGAATCGTCAACGCTGGAGCAGCTGCGCTCCGTTCAGCTTATGGATATCGACGGCTCGACTGACCGCTTCGATCTGCGCATCCCCACGCTTCAGGATTATATCAAGCTCTGTCACAGATACGGAAAGGTATCCGTCCTCGAGCTGAAAACGCCGTTTGAAAAGGAACACGTCCGCGAGATAGTAGATATCATCCGCGAAATGGACCATCTCGATATGACCGTTTTTATATCGTTCCACAGACAGGATCTTATATATCTGCGCGAATATCTGCCGGATCAGCCCGCCCAGTTCCTTACATGCGAATGGAACGACAGTGTCAAAGCCTTCATCGAAGAATACAGGCTCGACATCGATATATGCTGGCCTCCGTTGACGAAGGAAATATTCGACGATATCAGATCGACCGGAAAGAAGATAAATATCTGGACGGTCGACGATAAAGGCACGGGTGAAAAATTCGCCGAATGGGGAGCCGATTACCTGACGAGCAACATCCTTGAGTGAACAAAAAACAGGCTTTCCGTATCGGCGGCAAGCCCGTTTTTTATTATCATTCGAAGAGCAGAAAGTCCGCGACGGCTCTCAGCAGCGCCGTGTGATCCGTGCCGTGAGAGCGGAGCTCGATCCTTCTGCCGTGATCGAAGGATATCTCGATAAACACAGCCCCGTCTTCCGAGCCTGTATCAGTCCGCCCGGAGGCTCCTGCCATAAGGCATTTGACGAAGTACAGATCCTCCGCGCGTTTGCCGAGCGCTCTGTAAAACGCGTGAAATTCCGACCCGCCGGAATCAAGGCTGACGCGCAGATCCCTGCCCGGTCTGAATACGAATCTGAACGACGTCACGTTGTTACGGTCTGCGGCACTTACCTCGCAGTATCCGTTCGATGAAAGCATCGTACTGATGCGGAAGCAGATGACGAGCGCGGCGGCGGTCTCCTTGTTCATTATCACGTAATCCTCGACGTCAGTCAGCGCGTATCTTTTACGATCGTCGCCGTATTTCGCCCGGCAGTAATACGAAAACGCGTCGTCCAAAAGCGACCTCGTGTGAACAGTGGACAGACCGCCGCCGGCAAACGCCGCCGAAAGGCGGAGGACCGCTTCAAGCTTTGATGAACCGAACTTGCCATGCGTTATCTCGTCTGAGCTGAGCCAGGAGATCACGGAAGCTTTCATCGTGATATACTGATCCCCGTCCTCGGGCAGGGAAAAGAAGAAAACGTATTTCGTATCGAAACCGTCCTCGGCGGGGCAAATGAAGCAGAAGTACTCTGCGTCATCGTATATCGCCACAGTCGTCGACGGATATCTCAGCCCCCTCAGATACTCGAGCTCCGGAAAACCGGCGATCTTCGTAATGTCGGTGCCGCCGCATATCCCGTCAAACAATTTTCCTGCAGCTTCGTTGAAGGAAAGCGTCAGAAAACCCGCGTCGGTCACGACCGCCGGATACCTCTCGCCGCGTTTTTCGTCTTCAAGCACTTCGTTCAGCTTCATGTCTGTTTACCTCCGTTGGCGTTTGTCTTGATCGCTGTGCGTCATTCTTTCAACATTCGCCGTCAGGCGATAATAACCGATAAAATCATTCCCATTCTATCGTTCCCGTGGGCTTCGGCGTGAGGTCGTAGAGGACGCGGTTGACGCCTTTTACCTCGTGCACTATCCTGTCGACTATTCTGCCGAGTAGCTCGTACGGGATGGGCTCGATCGTCGCTGTCATAGCGTCGCGCGTGTTGACGGCGCGGATTATTACTGGCCATTCGAAGCTGCGCAGACCTTCCTTTACGCCGACGGACTTGTAGTCCGGAACGAGAGTGAAGTACTGCCAGACCCTGCCCTGAAGCCCCGCGTTCGCGAATTCTTCGCGGAGGATCGCGTCGGATTCTCTGACGGCTTCGAGCCTGTCGCGCGTGATGGCGCCGAGGCAGCGTACTCCGAGGCCGGGGCCGGGGAACGGCTGACGGTATACCATGTTGTCGGGCAGACCGAGAGTGTGTCCTACCATCCTGACCTCATCCTTGAAGAGGAACTTCAAAGGCTCAACGAGCTCGAATCTGAGATCCTCGGGCAGACCGCCCACGTTATGGTGTGCTTTTACGGGACCGGATTCGAGTATATCGGGATATATGGTGCCCTGCGCCAGGAATTCGATACCGTCGAGCTTTCTCGCCTCTTCCTCGAAGACTCTGATGAATTCGGCTCCGATTATCTTTCTCTTTTTTTCAGGCTCGGAAACACCGACGAGCTTGTCAAGGAACCTGTCGACCGCGTCGACATAAATCAGATTTGCCCCGAGCTCGTCACGGAAGACTCTTACCACCTGTTCCGGCTCGCCCTTGCGGAGAAGACCGTGATTGACGTGTACGCAGACGAGACGGTCACCGATCGCTTTGATAAGCAGAGCCGCGACGACGGAGCTGTCCACGCCGCCGGACAGCGCGAGCAGGACCTTGCGGTCTTTTATCTGTTCACGAAGAGCTGAGATCTGCTCGTCGATGAAAGCCAGCGCAAGCTCTTTTGTTGTTATTCTTTCCATGTTTTCCGGGCGCTTGTTGTTTTCCATAAATATACTTCCTTTCCGGTTTATTGTTTGATTTTATCACAAAATACGACGAAATGCAATAGCAAATTTCCACAAACGGAGCGTAATTTCATATTTTTTAACTTGACATCGCGCCGCACGGGTGATAATATTATCATAAAAGGATATCCGGACGCATATCAATTAGCATGACCTGAAGGGAGGCTGTTTGAAATGGAGATCGGATATCTCGGACCCGGAACAAGACGCGATACGATGACCGTCGAAGCTTACACCGCGATGGCGGGAAGGCAGAAAAGAAGAGAAGCGTTTTACGGATCGCTTTTTCGTTCGTCGGCGCTTATGATCATTTTTGCGGCAATGGGATGCTTTTATATGATGAGCGCGAAGGCGCACGCGGTATACCCGTTTTTTTCGGGCGTGCCGTTCGAGCTTCGTCGTATGATGAAGGAGCTTTTCCTCATCTCGCTTTTGCCGACCGTTTCGTTCGCACTTTGCTTTCCGCTCGGCGGCGCGCTCGGCAGATCCTGCGATACGGTCCTGCCCGCGGTCACGGGCGCTGTATCCGGCGCGTTCTCGTTTTGCGTGATCGTGTCTCTTCCGTCGCCTTTAACGGCAGCAGCGCTCGCTTCCGCCGCGCCGGCCCTCCTGTTCATAGTGTCCGTGATGCTTGTTTATACGCTGATATTCGCCGTATGCGCCTCATACGCGCGCTGCAGAAGACGCGGCGCCGTGTCGACGGATGACGGCGACAGCTGCTTTACATATTATCTTATATCTGTTACGGCGCTTTGCGCGTGTATCGTCTCAAGAGATCTGCTGACGAGCGTCCTGCGCCTTATTTTCAAAGGATGATCGCTTATGGAAACGGAAAAGAAAAAAAAGAAGAAGTTCAATCTGTTCGATATGTTCGATTCTCAGAGAGTGGGGAAGGGCGTTGAAAAAGGCGAGGTGAAGGAACCGACCTTCAAGAACTTTTTCAAATATTTCGGCAGGTCCTTCACAAAGCTGCTGTACGTGAATCTGATGTTCACGTTCTTCTGCATACCGCTGTTTTTCGCGCTGTTCGCGATAGCCGGGTATTTCGATCCGAGCGCCGCGACGGCGACGAGACCGATGGCGTCAGTCCTTAACGGGCTTATTATGAACGGAGAATATGATCCGCTCACTATGTCGCTGTACGGAGTCTTCGGTGTAAGGACCGGAGTCATCTCACAGACCTCCGTTACATCGTACATCTTCTACGGCATCTCGCTTCTGACCGTCTTCACGTGGGGATACGCGAACGCCGGTATGGCGTACACGATCCGCAATCTGCAGAAGGGCGAGCCTGTCTTCGTCTGGAGCGACTATTTCAGGACGCTTAAGAAAAACGCCGTACAGGCGCTCATCGTCGGCGTTATCGATGCGGCGATCATCGCGCTTTTGTTCTACAACCTCAGATTTTATTCCTACAACTCGTCAAGGAACGTGTTCTTCTTCCTGTATATCGCGACGATCGTCATGATCCTGCTGTATGTCGTCATGAGGATGTATATATATCCGCTGCTTGTCACTTTCAAGCTCAGTACTCTCAAGATCTACAAGAACGCCCTGATCTTCACCGTGCTCGGGCTGAAGAGGAACGTCCTCGGATTGATCGGCATCGCGCTTGCCGTCGGACTGAACGCCCTTTTGATCTACGTGTTCTTCCCGCTCGGTATAATCATGCCGTTCGTTCTGACGTTTGCCGTATGCGGTTATATCGGAATGTACGCCGCCTACCCGAAGATCAAGGAGATCATGATAGATCCATATTACGACGGCAACGGCGACCCGAAGGAAGAAAACGACGGCGAAAAAAACGAAGTTTTATCGGAATAAATTGCGCAAAACCACTTGACAAATCTGATATTTTGTGATAGAATACCGCTTGTCAAGTTTCGGGGGCGTAGCTCATCTGGGAGAGCGCAGCGTTCGCAACGCTGAGGTAGAGGGTTCGATCCCCTTCGTCTCCACCAAAATCAGAAAACGGCGCTTAAGCGCCGTTTTCTGATTTTGCATAAAACAAAGAAGGGGATCGAACGGGTCGGGAGTGAATGAAGCGCCGGTGGCGCTTCAGAGCCGACCCTGACCGAGCCCGCAGGCGAGACCGATCCCCTTTGTTTTTGCATCAACCGATCGGAGGGGATCGAAGAGGCCGGGAGTGAATGAAGCGCCTGTGGCGCTTCAGAGCCGGCCTTGACCGAGCCCGCAGGCGAGACCGATCCCCTTTGTTTTTGCATCAACCGGTCGAAGGGGATCGAAGAGGTCGGGAGTGAATGAAGCGCCAGCGGCGCTTCAGAGCCGACCCTGACCGAGCCCGCAGGCGAGACCGATCCCCGGTTTTAATTTTGAATTGAACAAAAGAAGGGGATCGAAGAAGCCGGTAGTGAATGAAGCGCCGGTGGCGCTTCAGAGCCGGCCTTGACCGAGCCCGCAGGCGAGACCGATCCCCTTTTTATGACGCCAAAAGGCGTCATTTTGTTTTTGCATCAACCGATCGAAGGGGATCGAAGAAGCCGGGAGTGAATGAAGCGCCGGTGGCGCTTCAGAGCCGGCGTTCCCTCGCCCGCAGGCGAGACCGATCTTCTTTGTCCATTCATTTTGAGAGTGAATATGCCGGTGATATAATTCCTATTTGCCTTGACTTGTTCATATAATCGATCTATAATACCGGTTGAAAGCTGAATTATGTAAAGCTTACGGAGGAGATCAGAGACCATGCTGTTCTATTATATCAGACACGGAGATCCCGTATACGATCCGGATTCGCTTACGCCGCTCGGTCACAGACAGGCTGAGGCTGTCGCAAAGCGTCTTGCGCTGCACGGGCTTGATGAGGTGTATTCATCCACGTCGAACCGGGCGATGATGACAGCAAAGCCAACTTGCGAGCTGCTCAAACTTGAGCTGAAAACACTCGATTTCGCGAACGAATCTCACGTCTGGCGCGAATTCACTACGGAGCGTGAAGACGGAGCTCCGGACAGGACCTGGCTCTTCCAGAACAGAAGGACGAAGCTGCTTATGAGCAGTGCCGAGGTGCGCGCGCTCGGAGACAGATGGTATGACCATCCACAGCTCCGCCGGGGCGATTACGGTAAAGGCGTCGAGCGCGTGTATAACGACGCGGACGGTTTTTTCCGTTCACTCGGCTACGACCATATCCGCCGTACGGGACAGTACAGATCTGTCGCGCCGAACGATAAACGTGTCGCTTTATTTGCCCATCAGGGCTTCGGGCTCGCGTTTCTCAGCTGTGTGCTCGATATACCGTACCCCGCTTTCTGTACTCATTTCGATATAACTACGACGGGTATGACGGTGATCGAATTCAGCGACGAGGGCGGCGTGACGGTACCGAAGGTGCTCATGCATTCATCGGATTCGCATATCTACCGTGAAGGATTGCCCACGAAATATAACGGATATATCTGCGTGTGACGCGCGAAAGCCCGTTCAGTGTGGAGGATGCAGTAAATGAAAAAACAGGAAATAACGAACGCGATGCGTATCTGCGCCCAACATAAAGCGGCGTACGGCACGCACTATTATGAAACGGACGTCGCCGTTTCCGGAGACGAGGTCGCACGGATGATCGGAGAGGATCCCGCGCACGTCTTCAAAACACTCGTAACGGTCGGGAAAAGCGGGAAGAATTACGTTTTCGTGATCCCGGTCCGCGCCGAGCTCGATCTTAAAAAAGCCGCTGCCGCGGCATGCGAGAAGAGCGTGGAAATGCTCAGATCGAAGGAGCTTTTGCCGCTGACGGGCTACGTTCACGGCGGATGCTCGCCCATCGGGATGAAAAAATTCTTCCCGACGTTCTTCGACCTGTCGGCGGAAGGATGCGATACGGTGATATTCAGCGCCGGGAAGATCGGCGCGCAGATAGAAATAACGCTTGCGGAGCTGTCAAAGGTGATTAGCTTCGGCACGGCGGAGCTGTGCAGGGAGGAACAAATATGAGAACAGGTATCGAATGGTGCCCCGAGGATCACGTTGAAGAGAAGGTAAGGGAGCTTTACGAGATCCGTGAGCTCGGCTATGACTGTATCGATTTTCAGTCGTTCTGTCACACGGAAAACGTGTTTTTCGGCGATCATTCTGACGTGTCGGCAAATCTGAAGCTTGTCAGAGACGCGTGCGCGGACGCCGGGCTTACAGTAAGTCAGACTCACGGACCGTGGCGCTGGCCCCCGCGCGATTCGACAAAGGAGGAGCGCGACGAGAGATTTGAAAAAATGGTCAGATCCCTTTACGGCACCGCCGAGCTCGGCTGCCGCGACATGGTCATCCATCCGATAATGCCGTTCGGAGACTGGCAGGATCCGTATCCGGAAGCCTTTATGGAGATGAATCTTGAGTTTTTCGGCAGACTGACAGAGGAGGCGAAAAAAGCCGGCGTTGTGATAGACTTCGAAAACATGCCGATGCCGGCGCTTTCACTTGCGACGCCCGCTCAGATACTCGACTTCGTGAAGATGATCGATTCACCGTATTTCCGCGTATGTCTCGACACGGGACACTGCGCCGTGACGAAGAACGATCCGGCGGACGCCGTGCGCATGATCGGACGCGAATATCTCAGAGTCTTGCACGTACACGACAACGACGGAAAAGGAGACTTCCACTGGCTGCCCGGGACCGGTGTCATAAACTGGGAGGAGTTTTCAAAGGCGCTGTTTGATATAGGTTTCGAAGGTGTATTCTCGCTTGAAACGAACGTAAAGCCGGACGGGCTTGACGCGGAAGAGCTCAGATCAAAGAAAAAAGCCCTCGCGAATCTGGCGGGAAGGCTTGCGGGAAAATAAACAAAAAACGGGGAACGCAAGGTGCTCTAAAGGACAGTTAATCAAAGCCGGCTGAAGTAAGGAAAATGATCCTTATCTCAGCCGGGTTTTGTCGCAGAATGGCGCAAGCAGGACGTTTGTGTGCCAAACGTCAAAAAAGTGAAATCTTTTGCCTTACGGCAAAAGGTGAAATCTTCGGGCGTTGCCCTCAGGTGAAATCGAACGCTTATGCGTTCGGTGAAATGAAATCCACCCACCGCCGCAGGCGATTTCACCCACCACGCAGGGGTGGATTTCGTTGCCGACTGTCCTTCGGAACAGTCGGCTAAGTGACCCCGTTTTTATTTTACCTGAGCGAGAGAAGGAGCTTTGCCGCGTTCAGCATCAGCGGCACCGTCGCTACCGATAGCAGCGTCGTGAGCGACGCGGCTTTCGCGGCGAGTCCGGGCGATATGTCGTAGGTCTGCGCGTACATCGCGGAGTTCGTTGCGCACGGCAGCGCGGTAAGCGTCGTGAAAAGATAAACAGTCTCGGACGGGAGCCTGCAAAGCACGCATATCACGCATACGATCGACGGCAAAACGAGCAGACGTACCGCGCATATAAGATACGCCTTGACGTCGAGAAAGAGCTCGCGCAGCGGTATCGACGCGAGGATGGATCCTACTATAATCATCGATCCGGGAGCGCAGAGCGAACCGAGCATCGATACAGCGGAGCTGACAGGCGCCGGAAGCTCGAACGGCAGTACGTACAGGATTATACCGATCAGACACGGAACCGTGCCGTAGTTGAATAACAGGTTCAGCGGCTTGACCTTTATGTCGTTTCGTCCGCGCCCGAGCAGGATCATTCCGTACGTCCACAAAACGACCTGGAACGTGATCATGAAGAACGCGCCGTAAAACGCTCCGATCTCGCCGAACAGCGCCTTAAGCACCGGGATACCCATGAAGCCGGTGTTAGCGAACACGAGCGCGAACGTGCCGATCTTCCGATCGTTTTCGTCCCTGAACGGCTTCGTCGCCAAAAAACCGACGGCGGCGCATATCGCAAGCGAAATGAAGCCGAGCCCGGTTACTGTAAATCCCTTTTTCAGATTTTCAAGTGAAAACTCGACGTGTGAAAGCGAGTCGACGATCATGAACGGCTGAGCCACGCAAATGATGAACGTTGAAAAGCCCTTTGTGAAGCCCTCCGTGACAAGCTTGAATTTCGTTGCCGCGAAGCTCACGATAACGACGATGAACAGCGTTATGACGGTATAGGAAAGACTTGTTATATCTATCATGATATTCCCTTGAGCTCGTCGGCTTTTTTCTTAATATTCATCATATCGGCGAGCATGTCATCCTTCTTACGAGGATCGCGGAGAAGTGCGGAAGGATGATACACGGCGGTCAGTATCTTGCCTTTGCGTTCATAAAACACGCCGTGGTCGCGCGATATCTTGAAATCCGGTGAGATTATGCGGTACGCCGCGATCCTGCCGAGACAAACGATCATCTTCGGATCTATGATCCGCGTTTGCTCGCGCAGAAAGCCGAGACACGCCGCCTGCTCCTCGGGATCGGGGTCCCGGTTCTTTGGCGGACGGCACTTTATCGTGTTCGCGATATAGACCTTCCCGCGGTCGAGCCCTACCGCCTCAAGATAACGGTCGAAAAGCTGACCCGCGCGTCCGACGAAGGGAATGCCCGAAAGATCCTCCTTTTCGCCCGGCGCCTCGCCGATGAACATTATATCGGCGTCGGGATCGCCCGTGCCGAAGACGACGTTCGTACGCGTACGCCAGAGCTCGCAGGCACGGCATTCCTCACATTTTTTCTGAAGCTCGGATAATTCCATTTCAAACTCATCCTTGTTTTTTTATTTATCGTGCTTATTGTACCACTCTTTTGTCGAATTTGCAATACGGTTTACGGCATTTTTTGTAAAAACAGGCTCGCCATGTTCTTTGATGTAGTACATATACGGCATCTTCCCGGTAAAAAAACGGCAGCACATCTCCGACGCCGAGATGAAAGCGTACGGGATCCCGTCAAAGGTCCCGGCGTCCGCCGTTATCGACAGACAGTAGAGACCGCCGTCCGCCAGATAAAGAGAGCCGCCGGAATACCCCGCGGAGTCG
Source organism: uncultured Ruminococcus sp. (assembly GCA_902778145.1). Classification (GTDB taxonomy): domain Bacteria; phylum Bacillota; class Clostridia; order Oscillospirales; family CAG-272; genus UBA1248. The sequence goes on along the minus strand of CACYWW010000018.1, from coordinate 33,620 downwards.
AGCAGACGGCATGCCGCGATCATTCGGGAAACACTGTCAAACAGGAAAAGGCAGTCTTCGTTGTTATCCGTGTCACGGACGTTTATTCTCATGACGCATCCGTTGCCGGTGAGCGAAAGCTCGGTGCGTGCGCTTTGCCGCGTCCCTTTGAAGCCGAGCTCGCAGCGCGCCGCCGCTATTATTGCTTCCGCCGCGTCATCATATGAATCCGGGTCGTCCGTTATCCCGAGCTCATCCATCTCTTCATCGGAAAGCACGGCCTCGATCTGCCGGTCAGAAATCCTTTTAAGCTCCATAATACCCTCCCGTATATTATAAACACAAGAAGACAAACGTGTGAAAACTATTGACTGACGGGGAAAAATGTGTTATAATATTCCCGCCGAACGGCTATTATCAATGAACGGAATCAAAAAAAATGATATTCAAAAGGATATGCGCGTCGCTTCTCGCCGGGCTTCTGCTCGTTTTTTGCGGATGCGAACGCCTGGCTGAAAAATTCTATCCGGAAACGACCGGATCGCCGGATACGCATTTCATCCCGGTCGACGTGGAGGAGGGGAGCGTCTTCTTCAGGGACTTTGACGGGAACGGACTGACCCTGAAAAAAGAGCCCGAAAAGGTCGTGTCTCTGTCCGTCGTTGCGACGGAGATAATCTGCGGCATCGGCGCCGGACGCTATATAACCGCGCTTGACGAGGCGTCGTCAAGGCTTGACGGCGCGCCGATCTCCGCCGAGGTCATACCTTATTTCGGCGTGGACGTGCAGAAGATCACGGAGCTTTCACCCGATCTGGTCTTCTATTCGACGGCGACCACGGATCCGCTCGCCGCAGCCTCCCTGAAAAACAGCGGTCTTACGCTGATCAGGATCCCGGACAGCGGCGGTATAGCCGCGGCGGAAGCGAACATAAGATTCATATCATCGCTTTTGTTCAAGGATGAGATCGGTGAAAAGGTCATCGCGTCGATGCGCGCGGAATACGAGAAGACGAGGCTTGCGGCGGAGATCGTCGGAGTGAGGAAAACTGTCTATATCGAAGGCGCGTCGCAGTTCATCGCGTACGGCGGAGATACGATCGTGAGCGAGCTGTGCGCGTTAGCGGGAGCCGACAACGTATTCGCCGATGTTAAGGGAACGAAGAACACGAACGCCGCGGAGGTCTCATCAAAGGATCCGCAGCTCGTTATAGTACTGTCGACCGACCCCGGAAAGTACGATATCGATAAGATCAGAAAAAGAGAAGGGATCGATCAGATATACGCATCCCGCACGAAATCCGTTTTCGCGCTCGACTATATCAAAGCCACGCGCCCGACGCAGAATATAATCAGCGCCCTGCGCGATATCGAACAGATAATGAAAAACGCAAAATAAAAGGAACAAAGCCATGATCAGAACAAACATCGAAGAATACGAAAACTACGGAAGAGTCCTTTGTGTATCGGACGGCACGGTCGACGCGAAGATAACGCTCGACGTCGGACCTCGCGTGATATATCTGGCGAGGAAAGGTAAGAAGAACGTGTTCTTCAACGACCTGTTGAGAAGAACGTGCTGCAATAAGCCGGAAATGGATGAATATTACGGCAAGGGACGTTACTGGTACCTGTACGGCGGTTACAGGCTCTGGCTTTCGCCTGAGGGACTTCCTCACACGTATTACCCGGACAACGACCCGGTAAATTATGAGATCGACGGTGATACCGTCACGTTCACGCCGCCCGCACAGACGGAAAACGGACTCGCGACGGGGTATTCGCTCACGTTCAAGGGGAACGGGGAGATCGGAGTCAGGAATTTCATCAAAAACACATCCGGGAAAGTCAAGGAAGGCGCCGTATGGACGCTCGCGGTCATGTCTCAAAGATCGCATACGTTCGGCGCGCAGAGCGTCAGGGATACGGGGCTTCTCCCCAACCGCACGCTTGTCATCTGGCCCTATACCGATATACATGACGGCAGGATCAGGATAGAGAACGGGCTGGTAGATGTAAGACAGGATCCGGACGGCAAGGGCGCGCTCAAGATCGGCTTCAACAACGAGCTCGGCAGGATAATGACGCTCACGGCTGACGGTCAGCTGTTTACGCAGACCTTCGATACCGATCATATAAACGGCGTATATCCCGACGGCGGCTGCAGCAGCGAGATATATTCATGCCCGGATTTCACCGAGGCGGAGGCGCTTTCTCCGCTTTCCGCCATAGCTCCGGGAGACGAGGCCGTGTTTGAGCTGAACTGGACTCTTTCCGAATGCACGGTCGACGCCGCCGATATGAAGGCTCTTGAAGAGCTGATCCGCGGGTGATATTAGAAAAAATCACCAAAAATTCAAATTTATTTTTGTAAAATTTATTTACTTTTTGCAATGCCTGTGATATAATAAAGATGCGGAGGGTGATACCGCCGCAATATCCGTAAGAAAGGCAGGATAAAGGTATGAAGATTTTGATGGTTTCCAAACAGGCGGAGCTCACGGAAGATCTGAAAGATCTGTTCGACAAAAAGCTCAAAAAGTTCGATAAGTTCTTCGGCAGCGAAGCGGAAGCGACCGCGACGCTCAAGGAACGCAGGAACAACGAGAAAAAAGTAGAGCTCACGATCAACGTCGGCGGAACGCTGTTCCGCGCGGAGGAAACTGCTCCTTCCTTCCAGACCGCTCTCGATTCGGTGATGAGCTCGATCGAGAGACAGATCAGAAAGAACAAGACGCGCATCCAGAAGCGCATCAGAAACAAGGACTTCGCCGCGGCAACGGCTGATATCCCGGAGACCGAGGAGGAGAAGGAATTCGACGTCAGAGTCAAGGAGTTCGATATCAAGCCCATGTCGACCGAGGAAGCGATCCTTCAGATGAATCTGCTCGATCATACGTTCTTCGTGTTTGAGAACGAGGCGACCGGACTTATCAACGTCGTTTACAAGAGAGAGGGAAACAGCTACGGACTCATCGAGCCCATTAAATAAATAATCAGCGGATACGACCCGCCGCGTCACGCGGCGGGTCTTGATTGAGATATGAAAAGTATAAAAAACATTATTGACAGTATGACAACGGAGGAAAAAGCGGGTCAGCTTTTCCTCGCGCATTGCCCGGCCAAGGGCGCGGAAGAGCTCGTGTCGCGCCTGCATCTCGGAGGGCTGCTGCTTTTCGCGTACAATTTTGAGAAAAACACGCCGGACGGTATCCGGGAATTCATCGCCTCCTGCAATGAAAAAGCCAGGATCCCGCTTCTAACCGCGGCGGACGAGGAGGGCGGAACAGTCGTCAGGATCAGTAAATTCAGCCAGTACAGGAGCGAGCCTTTCAAATCGCCGAAGGAGATCTACGCCGAAGGCGGCTATGACGCCGTGGCGGCGGAAGCCCGCGAAAAAGCGGATCTTATGCTCGGGCTCGGCATGAACTACGATCTCGCCCCGGTCGCTGACTATACGGACGACGAAGGCAAATACATAGCGAAGAGAGTATTCGGCGTGTCGCCCGAGGCCAGCGCGGAATTCATACGGATAAGCGTCGAGGCGATGACCGGGCGCGGCCTCTGCACGTCTCTGAAGCATTTTCCCGGTTACGGCGGCAATTCCGACACGCACATGAATATGTCCGTCGACGTAAGGGATCTGTCCGAGTTTGAGGAAAAAGACCTTCTTCCGTTCAGAGCCGGTATCGCGGCGGGCGCTCAGAGCGTTATGGTCTCACATAATATAGTGAACTGCTTCGATCCGGAGTATCCTGCGTCCCTGTCTTATCCGATACACGAATACCTGCGTGAAAAGCTCGGGTTTGAAGGCGTTATAATAACCGATTCACTCACGATGAACGCGATAAGACAGTTCACGGGCGGCAAGGATCCGTGCGTAAGGGCTCTTTTATGCGGAAACGATATGCTCATCTCGGCTTATTTCGAGGAAGGATACGAGTGCATAGTAAAGGCCGTGAAGGACGGGGAAGTCCCGGTCAGCCGCCTTGACGAAGCCGTCGGCAGAATACTTGATATGAAACGGAAAATAGGTATTGACATAACACCGAAGTGGTGATAAAATAATAAAAAACGGAGGTCTGTATGAGTTACGCGGATAGGGTGTTTATTGAAAACGTTACCGATATAATGGAAAACGGCGTGTGGGACACGGACCTTGACGTCAGACCGAGATGGAAGGACGGCACGCCGGCTCACACGGTCAAAAAATTCTGTATAGTAAACAGGTACGATCTGTCAAAGGAGTTTCCGATACTTACGATAAGAAGGACCTTCATAAAGTCCGCGGCTCAGGAGCTTTTATGGATCTGGCAGAAGAAATCGAACAACATAAAGGATCTTGAAAGCCACATATGGGATCAGTGGGCTGACGAGAACGGCTCGATCGGCAAGGCGTACGGCTATCAGCTCGGCGTAAAGCATAAGTATAAGGAAGGCATGTTCGACCAGGTCGACCGTGTGCTTTACGATCTGAAATACAACAAGGCGAGCAGACGCATCATAACGAATATCTACAACCACGCGGATCTGTCCGAGATGGCGCTTTATCCGTGCGCCTACAGTATGACGTTCAACGTCTCGGGAAACAAGCTCTGCGCGATACTCAATCAGCGTTCAAACGATATGCTTGTCGCAAACAACTGGAACGTCGCGCAGTACGCTCTGCTCGTTATGATGATGGCACAGGTATCCGGGCTTGAACCCGGTGAGTTCGTCCACGTTATAGCTGACGCGCATATATATGACAGACATATACCCATCGTTAAAAAGATAATACAAAACGAGCAGAAACCGGCGCCGAAGCTCATACTCGATCCGGATATAAAGGATTTCTATCAGTTCACCAAAAACAGCTTCAGGCTTGAAAACTACGAGTATACAGATCTTGACGAGAAGATCCCCGTAGCCGAATAAGGAGATAAAATGCTTAAAATGATCGTCGCCGTCGCGGACGGCTGGGCAATCGGATATAAGGGAGATCTTCTTGCCCGTATCTCGACAGACCTGAAAAGATTCAAAGAGCTGACGACCGGAAACGCCGTTATAATGGGATATAACACCCTGTTGTCGCTCCCCGGCGGAAAGCCTTTAAAAAACAGGGATAATATCGTGCTGTATCCGGACGATATCGTGATAGAAGGCGCGCGCGTCGTCCACAGCCTTGAGGAAGCCGTTTCCGTTTGTTATGATATAAAGGACAAGGACGTGTTCGTCATAGGCGGCGGCTCGGTATACAATCAGCTTTTACCGTATTGCGATACGGCATACATCACAAAGATCGACCGTCATTATGAAGCCGATACCTTCATATACGACCTTGACAAGCGCGGGGATTGGTATATAGACGATGAAAGCGAGCAGTTCTTCGATACGGACGGCACGCCTTACAGATACGTAACCTACAAACGCAAAAGGATCATGACGTATATCGGCGCCGGTATGATGTCGTCGGCACTTACTGTCCCGGCAACGGATAACGGAGTGGAAGTCAGGCTCGTCGGAACTCCGCTTGACGACGATCTGATCGACGGGCTCGCAGACGATCTTTACCACAAAAACATGAAAAGGCATATACAGCCTGTAAAGTTGTATAAATACTCCGGACTTGAATCGGCGCTTGAAGGAGCTTATGACGTTGTATGCGGCGTCAGCAGCTTCGGTGTACGGTGGTTCGCGGAAGAGGTGATACCGCGGCTCAGACCCGGGACCCGTGTGCTTTCCGTAACAAAGGGCTTGCTTGACAACGGCGACGGTACGGTAACTGATTATCCGTCATATTTTGAGTCAAAAGCAGGCAAACAGATATTTTTCGCGGCTGTCGGCGGTGCCTGTACGAGCTATGAGCTGGCGGACAGGAATAATTGCGTCGTATCGGTATGCAGTCATGAAAAATGGGTCGCGGAGCATTTCAAAGCGCTTTTGCAGACGGATTATTACCGTGTCGATACGACAGACGACGTCACGGGAACGGAGATCGCGGTCGCACTGAAGAACGCGTACGCGCTCGCCGTATCTCTCGCGATCGGCATGGCGCACAAGCGTGACGGAGAGGGGTGCCCGGAGCACTACAACACGGAAGCCGCGCTTTTTGCCCAAAGCCTGCGTGAAATGAACGCTCTTTTGAGGCTTTTCGGCGGAGGAGAGGAGTCGCTTTACGTCGGAGCGGGCGATCTGTTTGTTACGATATTCGGCGGCAGGACCCGCCGTCTCGGAACGCTGCTCGGCGAGGGACACACATTCGACGAGGCGATCGGGATGCTCTCCGGCGTCACGCTCGAATCCGTCGTCATAACAAAAAGGATGTATTCCGTACTGAAGACGCGCGGAGCGGATCCTCTTGAATTTCCGTTGATGTTCCATATAGGTGCGCTGCTCGAAGGCGCTGTCGATCCCGTTCCGTGGGACAAATTCACAAGATGAAAGATTTGAAATGATCAGAAAAGTAGCAATAGATCTCGGCACGTCGACTCTGCAGATATACGTCGAAGGCAAGGGCGTCGTGCTGAACGAACCGTCGGTCATCGCGGTCGACAGATATCTGAACAAAGTCATACGCGTCGGACGCGACGCGGAGGAGCTTCTCGGCAGAGTGCAGGAGGGGATCGAGGTCGTCAGACCCGTAAGAGAGGGAGTTATCAGCCGTTTCAACCACACCGTTGTTATGCTGCAGAGGTTTTTGAGAAAAGCCTGCGGCAGGTTCCTTCTGCCTCCCGGAGCCGTTATCGCGGTACCGAGCATCGTAACTGACGTGGAGGAGCACGCCGTGCTTGACGCGGCGCTCAGCGCCGGATTGAAGGAACCGTTTTTGATCGATGAACCTGTCGCTGCGGCGATCGGCGCGGGGATCGACGTTAACGGCGATTCCGGCCACATGATAGTCGATATAGGCGGCGGAACGACTGATATAGCCGTAATATGTCTTGGCGGCTCAGTCGTCTCCTCGTCGATCAAAACGGCGGGAGATTCGATGACCGAGGCGATAGTCAGGTACGTCAGAAACAAGTATTCACTGCAGATAGGAGACAGTACCGCCGAGGAGTGCAAGAAAGCGATAGGATCTGTATGGCGCGTTGCGGAGCCTGAGACGTTCAGGGTTTCCGGCAAAAGTCTGATAAGCGGAGCCCCGCTTTCGACCGGGCTTACCGCATCCGATATGACCGAGGCGCTCGAGGAGCCGATGACGGATCTGATCGAGGAGATATGCGCCGTTATCGAGCGGACTCCTCCGGAGCTTGTGTCCGATATTGCCGAAAACGGCATAGTTCTGACCGGCGGCGGCTGTCAGATCTACGGACTTGACAAAATGATCGGCAGTGTTACCGGTCTTCCCGTCAGAGTCGCCGACGATCCCGAGCTGTGCGTAGTGCTCGGAGCCGGAAAAGCCCAGAGCAGCGGCATGCTCACAACATCTTCCAAGAGAATAAAAAGCAATAAATAAACGAAAGGAAACGGATATGAAAAAACTGTTTTGCATTTTCCTGTCGTTGCTGTTTATCGTGGGATGCTTCACGGCGTGCGCCGAAGGCAAAGCCCCCGCGACGACCACCGGCAGCGGAAACGAGACTACGACGTCCGAGGATTCACAGCCCGTGGTTGAGGAGCTGACAAACGCAGATAAAGCGAAGCCGTATCTCGACGCAATTCCTGACGCGGATTACAAGCGTGAGTTCAACGTGCTCTGCATGGCGGGCGTCGGCAACTCCGAAAAAGAGATCTGGGCTGAAGACGCAAGCACTGAACCCATTGAAAACGCCGTCTTCCTCCGCAACACCGCGCTCAAGGACAAACTCGGCGTGACGATCACGATGAACCCGCAGGCAGACGTGTCATCGGCGGCTCAGAAAGACATAAAGTCCAACGCCAAGTCATACGACCTCATCATGGCGAACGGTCCTTCTACCGGCGCTCTCGCGCAGAACGGATATCTCTACAACTTCCTTGATCTTGAGGAACATATGAATCTTGACAAGGAATGGTGGGATCCCGGCACACTCCGTGACTGCGCCATAAACGGCAAGGTCTATTTCATGAACGGCGATATCAACATCCTCGATAACGACGTCACGTGGATCATGATCTTCAACAAGAAGATGATCTCCGACAACGACCTCGTTGAGCCGTACGAGCTCGTCAGACAGAAAAAATGGACGCTTGACAAGTTCTACGAATACTGCAGGAACGTTTCCCGCGACAACGGCGACGGCAAGTACGACGACAAGGATACGTACGGCTTCCTTACGACGAACGGCGGCGGCCTGACTAACTTCATGTATACGAGCGATATTAAGACCGTTGAGGTCATAGACGGCACTCCCACTGTCGTTATGGGCAACTATCAGGAGAAGATCATCAAGGTACTCGAGCTTTGCAAGCATTTGATACACGAGGACAACACCACGTGGATCTCGCAGAACAACCCCAACCAGACGAAAGAAATGTTCATGAACAACCAGGGTCTGTTCTATTCCGAGGTGCTGAGTTATATCGTAAACCTCAGCGATATGGATTCGCCGTACGGCGTCCTCCCGACCCCTCTGTTCGATGAAGCTCAGGAGAACTACAGAACTCACGTCGACGGCGTCGGCTCTATGATAAGCATCCCTTCCAACGTTACCGATCCCGCTCAGACTGCCGTTATACTCGAGACCCTCGCGCTTTATTCATATCAGTACGTTACGCCCGCTTACTATGACGTAACGCTGAAGAGAAAGAAATCGAGAGACTCCGAATCCGCCGAGATGATAGACATAATCCTTCAGTCCCGTGTTTATGACATCGGTTACATTTACGGCTCGATCGGACTCGCCGACGTGTTCAGAGCGCTTGTACAGCAAGGCAGCACGGATTTTGCATCAAAGTACAAATCCAAGAGCAAATCTGCCGAGAAACAGCTGAACAAGATCGTTGAAAAATACAACAAGATCTGACAGTCATAACAAAACAAAGACGGACACGGCGTCCGTCTTTTATATAAAATTTATATTTAGAACTTTACAAAGCTTAAAATGCGTGGTATAATATAAACGGAATATTGTTTTCAGGTCGCGGTACAAATCGCCGAAGGGAGGTCCGGTATGAAAAAAGCGCTGTCGGTATGTCTTTTGATAATGCTTTTTTCCGCGTTTGCCGCGGTGTTTTCGCACGCCGCATCCCCGGCGCTTTATTCCGTATCGGACGACGGAAAGTACAGTATACTCACTTCGTACACGGGAAACGAGGCGGAATTCACCGTGGCGTCCGAATATGCCGGTGTGCCGGTCAGGCGGATCGCAAAAGGCGCGTTCTCCGGGAACGTATCGACTTATAAGATCATCATTCCCGATACGGTCGAATACATTGAACCCGGTGCTTTTACAGCGACGCCGTCGCTTTGCGAGTTCGAGGTGTCGGGCAATTATACGTTTGAAGACGGTATCCTTTATACGAAGGACAAAAAAACGATAGTTAAATTTCCGGAATCGGTCGACGGCTCGTTTACCGTTCCGTCAGGCACGGCGCTCGCGGATTATTCGTTTTCCGGCTCTCACATATCTTCCTCCGATCTTTCCGGCGCGTCGTCCGTCGGCGCGTACGCTTTCAGTATGTCGTATCTGACCGACGTAACAGTCGGAGTCAGCATCGGAGAATACGCGTTTTCCGGATCCGCTTTAAAAACCGCGAAGGTCACGGGCGGCTTTATAGGCGCGCATGCCTTCTCCGACTGTACGGAGCTTGAATACGCGGATCTTTCGGGCGCCTCGGGCATGGGCGACGGTGTTTTCTTCAGGGATACCGCGCTTCTTTCGGCGTCTCTTCCCGACGGCGCCGATAAGATACCGGATCAGACCTTTGCGGGCTGCACGTCTCTTGTCACGGCGCCCGTGGGGAGGAACATAAAACAGATCGGGCGTCTCGCTTTCTGCGGCTGCATATCGCTTGAATATGCCCGTACCGGCGGTATCACCGCCGCGCTTGACGCATTCGATCTCTGTGACAGACTTGATGAAACGCTCGCCTCCCCGTATTCCCCAATATCGGTCTCATCCGACGGGATAGTACTGAAGACAGGCGCCTCCGTTATACCCGCAGTCACCGCCCAGGGCGGATATGATCTTTTCTCATCGTCGCCCGTCGTCAAAGTCGAAGGAGGTACGCTTACCGCCGTCGCGGAGGGAACGGCGCGTGTATACGCCGTATCGCGCAGCGGAGGAGCGTGCATGGTGATCACCGTTACTGTGAATGACGGGGCTCAGGTCATAGGCTCCGAGCATCCGTATTCCGCCGGAACGTATTCATATACGTATAAAGTCCCCGGTTCTCCCGGCAGGATCGCCGTTACGTTTTCCGGCTCAGATATGCTCGCGTCATCTGACGTATTGACAGTCACGGACGCGCGCGGAAACGTATACGGAGTTTTCAGCGGAAAAAAGACCGCGTCAGAAACGATCTTCATTGACGGCGATACAGTTAAAATAACGCTCGCCGCGGAGAAGGGAGGCGCATACGGCTTCAGAGTCGTTTCAGCCGTTCCCGTATCATCGCTTCAGTCGGTCAAAAGCATATCCGTACCATCGTCAGTCACCGTTTCGACGGGAGATACTTATGAGCTCTCCCCTAAGACCGTGCCGGCGGGCGCGTTTCCGGGCGAGCTTGTATGCGTTTCCTCCGACGGTGCGGTCGCGCACGTTTCCGCGGACGGTGTTATCAAGGCACTGAGCGCGGGGGCTGCCGATATAACCGTTTATTCTCCATATTACGGCGTAAGCGCTGTTTGCCGCGTAACGGTCAAGGACGACGCGGAGGACGGCTTTGAATTTATAAACAAAAACGGCTCCGCTTATATTACGCGTTACAAAGGCGGCGCGTTCTTCGTTGAGATCCCGGAAAAGCTCGGCGGTTTGCCGGTCGCCGGAATCAGCGACGGTGCGTTCTCATATACCCCGATCAGAACGCTCTCCGTTCCGGGAACCGTTGTTGAAATAGCCGACGGTGCGTTTGACGGATGCTTTCCGCTCAATTCCTTTACCGTCGACTCCTCGAATCCCGTCTATTCTTCACTTGACGGTGTCCTTTATACAAAAGACAAAAAGACTCTTCTGCGTGTTCCTCCGTCGAACGACGGCACGTTTACGGTACCGGACAGCGTCGTGTCGATAGCGGACGGCGCCTTCAGGGATTGTACGCTTTTGACGGAGATCAGGCTCGGCGCCGGCGTCAGCTCGATTGACGGATCGGTATTCACGTACTGTGACAGACTTAAAAAGGTCAGCGGTCCGTCAGACGCTTTTACCGTGAATGACGGCGTACTGTTTTCCAAGGACGGAAAGACGCTCATATATTACCCGTCCGCTCTTAACGCAAGGACATATACCGTTCCGCAGGGAACGGAGATAATAGCGCCGTACGCCTTCAACGGCCCCGTCTACCTCACGGGCGTCGTTATACCGCCGTCCGTAACACGGATCGACGAAAGAGCGTTTTCAGACGCGCTTTATCTTGAAAAATTCGTAGTCAATTCGTCAAATACGGTCTTTTCGGCGACTGACGGAGTGCTGTATGAGAACGGAGCGCTGAAGTGTGTTCCGAAGGCGATGAGAGGAACGTTCACAGTGCCTCCGAAGATCACTCGGATCATGCCGTATGCATTCTTCAATTGCACGGGGCTTGAGGATGTTGTCTTTAATACGAGCGTAACGGATATAGGCGCTTACGCTTTCGGCAACTGTACGCGCCTATACGCGCTTTATTTGCCGCAGAGCCTCCGCAGACTCGGCGAGGATCCGTTCTTCAGGTGCTGCTGCCTCTCGGTCTATATACCGGACGGCGCGACGGTCATCTCGCTTTCCGGGTGCAGCGTCCGGACCGGAAAGGATTCACACGCGTATACGTACTGCGTTGAAAACGGAATTCCGTTTGAGTTCATGTACTACTCGTCACACGGACTTTATACGTCATATTCGCCGGTGAACGGAACGCTCAGGGTGACGGAAAACACGGATAAACAGTATCTTTCGAGAGCGTCCGTCGCGGCGAAGCTCCCTGTCAAGGCGTATTCCGCGGATATCCTTTACAGCGGCGTTTATCTGCCGCTCGGAGAATACGTAATGATACGCGAGAAGACATCGAGCGAAAGATACTACCTGCACGACGGCGTGCTGACCGTTATCGGCGAGGACGCCGCGAGCAGATATTTATACAGACATGAGAATATAATCGAATTATACGGCGATCCGTACACCGAGCGTATATCCGTTAAAAAGAATCCTGACAGGGTTGATTACAACGAAAACGAAGAGATAGACGCTGCAGGGCTTGTCATCTACTACAGACGGGACGACGGTACAACGACAACGGTGTCCGACGGATTTACAGTTGAGTGCGACACGTCGACCGCCGGCATCGTACAGGCGACTGTCACGTATCGCGGCTGTACCGCCGTGTTTGACGTAACGGTCAGCTCCGCGACTCTCACCGGGAGCGTCTCAATAAAAGGCGATCCGCGTTTCGGAACGAAGCTTGAAGCCGACATGTCCGCGGTCTTACCGAAAACGGATTCCGTGACGTACGGCTGGTACAGAGACGGAAAAGCGATATCTGGCGCGTCGTCCGCCTCATACGTACCCGTAAAGGAAGATATCGGACACAGCCTGACTGTCAGGATCACGGGAAAGGGCGGCGTCGGAGGCGAGCTTGTGAGCAGTCCCGTAACTGTCATGAAAGCGAAGGCGCAGACTCCGCCGAAACCGGTGATCTCATCGTCGGACGAGACTTCCGTGACGCTCAAAAAAGTCGACGGATGCGAATACAGGCTTAATTCGGACGGTGTTTTCTCGGATAACAACGTTTTCATGGGACTTACGCCGGGAGCGTCTTACGTCCTTTATCAGAGATATAAAGAGACGGAAACGACGGAGGCGTCGGCTATCTCCGCCGCATCTTACACGGCGCCGGAAATTCTGAAGATCAGGACAGACGTTTATTTTCTGAACACGGCAAGCGGGACGGTAAGTCTTGTGAAGCCGGGTACCGACGTTTCCGCGTTTCTTAAGAATTTCAAAGACGGAGATAAGCTGACTGTTTATAAGAACGGCTCGGAGATCAAGGGAACCGCTGTCGTCGGCACAGGCAGTGAGGTAAGGCTGTACAGCTCCGGAAAGCTCGTTGACAGCTATACGGTCGTCATTACCGGAGACGTTAACGGGGACGGTAAAACGACGATCACGGACTATCTGCAGATAAAAGAGCGTATACTCAACGGCAAAGCGCTCCCGACCCCGCGCGAATACGCGTGCGACGTCAACGGCGACGGAAAGATAACGATAACCGACTATCTTAAACTCAAGTACTGCATACAGAACGGCGAGTCGCCGGAGCAGAACAGATATTGAAAAGGAGGAGAATATGAAAAAAGCTTTATTTTGCTGTATCATCGCGGCGGCGATATTGATGATGTCCGTACCCGCAAGCGCCGCGTTCAGCGCCTCCTTCTCACTTACGGGACCCTCGTCCGCGCGCCCCGGCAATTCAGTCACCGTCGCGTTCAAGGCGGACGGCAACGGCATATGCGGGATACTCGCCGAGATCACGTACGACACCGATATGCTCACGTATTCCTCGTCGTCCGGCGCACTGAAAAACTGGCGTGTAGAGGTCAACGGAGGAGACGGCAGGCTTCAGATCTGGGCTGAAGAAAACAACAGCTTCAAATCGCCGATCAACTCTCAGTCGACCGTGATAGAGCTGAAGTTCAGGCTCGCCTCCGGCGCCTCAGCAGGTGATAAGACGGCCGTCAAAGCCGATATCAAACAGGCTTCTGACGGAAATGACGAGCTCAGCGGACTGTCCGCTTCTTACAGCCTCACCGTCGCGCGTCCGCTTTCCACGGACAGCTCGCTTGAGAGCTTGTCTGTCGACGGATATACGCTAAAGCCTTCTTTCTCCCGGTCAAATACGGAATATGAGATAGACGGCGACGTCGAATATACAAAAACCGCGTTGAAGATCAACGCCTCAGCCTCTGACGGTGAGGCGTCGGTAGAGATAAGCGGCGCAAGGCTGTCTGTCGGAGACAATACGGTCCGAGTGAAGGTCACGGCCGAGGACGGGTCGCATACAACGACTTATACGATCAAAGCGAGGATGAAACAGGATCCCGATTACGTCGCCTCTTCCGTTGCCACACTGTCTTCAGTAAGCCTCTCCGACGGCAGGCTCTCGCCGCCGTTCAGCCCGGACGTGACGGACTACATCGTATACGTACCTTACGAGGTGGAGAATATGACCGCAAAGGGTGAGCCGAGCGACGGAAAAGCGTCGTCAGACAGCGTTTCACAGGAGCTTGTGCCCGGGGAAAACAGGTTAACGCTCATTTGTACGGCGGAAGACGGCACCGCGTCCGAATATACGATAACAGTCGTGCGCATGCCTCAGTATCCGCCGGATACAACCGAAGCTGATGAAACGGAAACCGGGACCGCGGCTGACACGGAAACGGAGACCGAACCGGATACCGATACGGAGACAGAGCCGCCGGACGATACGTCAGATATTGTTGATACTTCATATGACATTATTACGGACGAGGAAACAGAACAGACGGATACGGACAACCGGATCGGACCTGACGATACGGAAGACGGAGGCTTCATCAAAACTATGACGAAGAGCATTCCGTTCTGGATCGTGATCGCCGCCGCTGCCGGCGGGATCGTGATCGGAGCCGCCGGATCTCTGCTCGTTCTCAGATCTTTGAAAGAAAGGAAATGACATGAATATATATGAAACCGTCCGAATTTGTAACCGTTAAAGCGCCTGCCAAACTCAATCTGTTTCTTGAAATCGGCGACAGACTGGAGGACGGATATCATGAGATAGAAAGCGTCATGCAGAGCGTTACTCTGTATGACACGCTTACGTTTTCAAAGACGCCGTGCGGGATAGAGCTCAGCTGCAGTGACGAAAAGCTGTCGTCAGAGTCAAATCTCGTCGTTCGCGCATCAAAGCTGTTTTTTGAAAAAAGCGGCATAAACGGCGGAATAAAGATACGGCTCGAAAAAAATATCCCCGTTTCCGCCGGTCTCGGCGGCGGCTCGACTGATGCCGCGGCGACTCTCTCCGCTCTGAACGGTCTTTACGGTGAGCCGTTTACGAAAAAGCAGCTCTCTGATTTAGGAAAGTCGCTCGGCGCGGACATCCCGTTTTGTCTGAAACGCGGACTGTGTCTCGCTGCCGGGATAGGGGAAAAGCTCAGCGAGCTCGGATCGCTTCCGGAATGCTTTTTCGTTATCTCAAAGGGCGAGAGAACCGTGTTGACCGGAGCCGCGTACGCGCGCATAGATGAATGTCCTGAAAGAGAGCGAAGAAAAGCCGACCTCATGATCGACGCGATCAAAAACAAGGATCTGCACGGGATCTGCCGCTCACTTTACAACGGATTCGAACAAAACGGTGACCATGACGACAGGATAAAAGAGATCATGTTGTCCCACGGCGCCGAGGGAACATTGATGACCGGAAGCGGACCGTCCGTATTCGGTGTGTTTGTAAACGAAAAAAATGCGCTCTCAGCTTGCGGCGCACTTGCGGCTGAAGGCTTTGCCGGTGTCGTATGCCGGCCGGAATAACAGAACGGATGAAATAAAATGAACAGTATCATAATACCGAAGGATTACAGATCGTCGCTCGATCTGTACGAAACGCAAAAAGCGATAGCGCTCACAAAAAGGATATTCCAGGATAACCTGATCGGAATGCTCGGACTTCAGAGAGTTTCCGCACCGCTTATGGTGATCGAGTCGTCCGGTCTGAACGACGGACTGAACGGCGTCGAGCGCCCCGTATCATTCGATATCCCTGCCGTCGGCGGGACCGCGTCGATCGTTCATTCTCTCGCAAAATGGAAGAGGATGGCGCTCGGCAAATACGGCTTTTCTACAGGGCGCGGACTGTATACCGATATGAATGCCATCAGACGTGATGAGGAGTCGCTCGATAACATCCATTCCGTATACGTCGACCAGTGGGACTGGGAGAAGATAATATCGGAAGATGAAAGAAATGAGGAGTATCTCCGTAAAACCGTCAAAACGATAGTCAACTGCATCTGCGACACTCAGGAAGCCTTGATGAATATATATCCGTCGCTTTCACATAAGCTTGAACGTGACGTGTATTTTATCAGCAGTGAAGAGCTGCTTCGGAAATACCCCGGGAAATCTCCGAAGGAACGTGAGCTTCTTGTATGCCGTGAGTACGGTACCGTGTTCATTTCTCAGATCGGCTGCAAGCTTTCCGACGGCACGGTGCACGACGGCAGAGCGCCTGACTATGACGACTGGAGCCTGAACGGCGATATAATCTTTTATAACAGTCTGCTCGACATACCCTTTGAGGTCTCGAGCATGGGGATCCGTGTGAACAGAGAATCGCTCCTTTCACAGCTTCATGAGCGCGGCTGTGACGACTGGGTGAACCGTCCTTTCCATCGCGACCTCCTTGACGGAAAGCTCCCGCAGACGATAGGCGGAGGCATCGGACAGTCGAGACTTTGCATGCTTATAATGAACAAAGCGCATATCGGTGAGGTGCAGTCATCGGTCTGGGACGATGAAACGATACGTGTATGTCGCGAAAACGGAATAATTCTGCTGTGAATTGGCATATATGGTATAATTGTAAACTTTCAGCGCAATATATTGCAAAATCAAACACCGTAGTGTATAATCTACATGTTTGACGGCGCGCTTTACGCCCGCCGCATAATAATGACATAAGGTTGGATAATGAATTGAAAAAAAACAGATGGGGAATTCTGATCACGTTATCCGTCACATCATTCCTGTTATGCAGTTTTATTCTGAGTTCCTGCAGACCCGTGATCCCTGACGTGATCGAAAGCCTGATGAGCGATACCGCCGAGACCTCCGATATTCCGGACAGCGGCAAATACGCTGATTATAAAAATCTTTTTGCCGAATATAAGACCGCAAACAAAGAGTATTTCAAAAATACCGAGAACGCGATCAATTCGATAATGGGTCAGAAATACGGTTACGGCATCACGGCGTATGAGCACGGTGACGATCTTTCTGAAATAGCGGAGATGTTCTTTGATGAAAACTCCGCCGCCAGGCTTGACATGTATTTCGCGCTGCGCGGATATGACGACAGATCGTACAAAGAGGAAGAAAACGCCGCAGAATTCACGGCAAAGAAAAAGGACGATGACTGCTCTTATAAAGTGAGCTACAACGCGGAGGATGGCAGATTTGAGATCATCTTCACCGTAAACGGCGAGATACAGGACAGTCTTCTGTGTGTTCTTACAGATGACGATCTCGTCAAATGCTGTTACAGCGGTACGATCGACAGAACGTTCATAAGCCGCGTAAGCCGCGACGGAAAGTCTGAGGTCGAATGGTTCGACAGGATGATAACGGATCCGGCGGAAACGGAAGCCGATGAAGAGCGCGGCAACGTATCCTTCAACGGAGAGATGCTTTCCGGTAAAATAAAATAAGCGCTTGCATCTGCCGACTGTTCTAAAGGACAGTCGGCAACGAAACCCACCCTTTCAGGGTGGGTGAAATCGCCTGCGGCGGTGAAATTGCCCTGCGGGCAGTGAAATCCGCCTCGACGGTGGGTGGATTTCATTTCACCGAACGCGTCACGAAGCCCGAAGATTTCACCTTTTGCCGCAAGGCAAAAGATTGCCGCAAGGCAAAAGATTTCACTGTTTTGACGTTTGGCACACAAACGTCCTGCTTGCTGTGATATGCGACGAAAAAACCGTCTGAAATAATGACTTCATTGTCCTTACCTCAGCCGGTTTTTATTGACTGTCCTTTAGAGCACCACGCTTCAGCAAACGCTTTTTTTATTCTGTTGCGAGTATGTTCAGGTTTCTGACCGTCGGATCCTTTATACCGTCGTTTACGGAATAGGCGTGTTTTTCAAGGTCTCCGCAGATCGCCTCGGTAAGTCCCTGATCCTGAAGAGCGGTGATAACCGCGGATGATATATCCTCAATGAGATAATACTTCGTTTCCGCCATATCGGCACCGTTTTCCGTCGTCAAAAGCAGTTCCGCCGTGTCCCTGTATTCTGAGAGGAGAGGCAGCTCCGACAACGCACGGAACGCCCACTTGTAATACGGCATATACCGGCGGCAGAGCAGGAAAGCGGTTTTGAGAAACGCGTTGATGAATTCGAAGACCGCAAGCTGCGCTGCGGCGGTCTCGCCGTGCTTGATACAGCGGCTGTAGTTGTATTGCCCGGACTGCGCCATTATCAGAAGAGCTCCGGCTATCCTTTTTCTGCGGACGTCCTCCGGCATGTTTGAAAGTTTTTCGCGCACGGAGGAGAGAATACCGCTGCCGTCGTAGAATATCTCACCGTTCGTCGCCTCACAGAGCGCGTATTGCGGCAGTCTGAGCCACTGCTCAAGTGTAAGGCTTCCGTCCGGCGTCCCGGTCTTTTCCGTAAAGAATCTTTCAAGCCTTATGACGCCGTGTCTGTTGCCGCCGACCGGGCTTACGGGCAGTCTTTTGCAGCCCATAAACTCTTTCGGCATGGAGGCGTATGCCCTCTCAAGCCTGAATTCGGCTTTTCTGTCGACTTTATCCTCACCGGGCAGAAAAATGCAGAAGCCAGGTTCAAAATCATGATCTTCAGATACTTCATCGTCATAGCCGAGGCATTCGGATCCGGAGCCGCAAAGTCCGACAGCTATATGCGGCAAAAGCTCCGGAAAGCTCTTTTTCAGCATTTCTTCGCCGTGACGAAGATAAAATTCCTTTGATAATTCAAGACCTTTCATAAATGATCCTCGCATATTCCTCAAGCTTTGACGCGTACAGGAAATACCCGTAGTAGCGAAGGGTCGGCGCACATTTTTCGCAGACGAAAGCGTAATAGCCGTTGCGCGGCAAAGACGGCGTTTCAAGAAGCTCATACGCGCGCTCGCAATACTCCGAAATATATTCCTCCGCGCCCTCGAGTCCGAGCTGTGATTCACGTGTGTTCGCCATATTGAGGTACGATATCGCCGCCTCAAGCTCGCCGTTTTCCGCCTTTATCATTATACCGATCGCACGCTCGAAGTATGAGATCGCCTCGTCGTAACGGCAAAGATCGGAGAGCGAAAGCGCCATGTTGTTGTAAAGTCCGCCTAGGCGCGCGTCGTCTTCTGAAAGGGAGGCTTCATATACCGTCATCGCCTTTTCGAACCACGGCAAAGCCTTGTCCGACTCGTTGAACGTCTTGTATACCGTCGCGACGTTGACGTAAGCGGTGCCTGCGCTTACGCTGCCCTGAAGGCCGAGAGGCGCGATCAGATCGAGCGCGTTTTTTGCCGATGAAAGCGCTTCCTCACGCTTGCCTGTCTTTCTGAAGTAACCCATCATTTCATTATAAACAGTGAATTCGCCGCGTTTGTCGCCGCCCGCCGCCGCTTCGGCAAGCCAGTATCTGAGATGACGCTCGGCGCCGTCATAGTCGTTTCTCGAATAATACCCGTCGAGCTTTTCTATGAACCTCTTAGCGTCGATACGGGATACCGCGCTGTCGTCCATGCAGAGAAGACAGGCGGGCTCCTCATAATCCTCGGGCTTTAAAAACAAGTCTTTATCCATAATACAACACCTTTAAAAATCTGCTTCCGTAAAAACGGAAGCAGATATACCGTTATTGACCTTCTTCGTCGTGACTGTCGTCACTGTCCTGCGGGTTGTTCGTAAACATACCGTGATCCGGACGTGTGAATTTGTCAGCCTCACTGTGACGGCGCTTTTCCGCGGCCTCCGCATCGCGTTTGCGGGCCTCTTCCTCAAGCTCCTCGCGGCGCTTGTTTTCTTCCTCGCTCTTGCGGCGTTTTTCCGCGTTTATTTTCTCAAGATCCTCGAACGTCGGATCTCCGGACATCGCGGCCTCGAACTGGTCGCCGTCCATCGTCTCATGCTTGAACAGATACTGCGCCACGAATTCGAGTTTATCCCTGTGTTCGGAGAGGATCATCTCGCATCTTTCGTACGCTTCGTCGATTATGCGCTTGATCTCGGAATCGATCTCCGCGGCGGTCTTTTCGGAATACGGCTTGCTCGAAGAGAAGTCTCTTCCGAGGAATACCTCGTCGTTCGAATGCTCTTCGTAAACGACAGAGCCGAGCTTTTCGCTCATGCCGTATTTTGTGACCATGGCGCGGGCGCGGCTCGTGCTCGTCTTGAGATCGCCCGAAGCACCGGTGCTGAGATCATTGAATATAAGCATTTCCGCGACTCTGCCGCCGAGGTTTACGACGATCTCCTCTTCCATCTTTGTCTTTGAATAGTAGAAGAGATCCTTTTCGGGCGGGAGCAGCGTGAAGCCGCCCGCGTTGCCCGCCGGGACTATCGTTATATATGTCACCTTGTCTACGTTTGGCAGATAATACGATACGACGGCGTGGCCTGCTTCGTGATAAGCGGTGACTTTGTTTTCAAATTCGAGCCTTTGCTTAGACGTCTTTCTCGTGCCGACGATCTGACGGAGCATGGCATCCTCAAGATCGTTCTGACCTATGAGAGCTTTGCCCTTGCGAGCCGCGAGAAGCGCGGCTTCGTTCAGAAGATTTGCAAGGTCCGCGCCGGTAAAACCGACCGTCGTCTGCGCGATCTTTTCAAGATCGACGTTTTCCTCAAACGGCTTGTTTTTCGCGTGTACCTTCAGTATCTCGAGTCTGCCCTTCATATCCGGGTAGTTTACGGTTATCTGTCTGTCAAAGCGGCCGGGTCGGAGAAGCGCGGGATCGAGGATGTCGGGGCGGTTCGTTGCCGCCATAACTATGACGCCCTCATGAGTGCCGAAGCCGTCCATCTCTACAAGCAGCTGGTTGAGCGTCTGCTCGCGCTCATCGTGTCCGCCGCCGAGACCGGCTCCTCTGTGACGTCCGACCGCGTCTATCTCGTCTATGAATACGATCGATGCATTGTTCTTCCTCGCGGTGTCAAAAAGGTCGCGGACGCGGCTCGCACCGACGCCGACGTACATCTCCACGAAATCGGAACCCGATATCGAATAAAACGGAACACCGGCCTCGCCCGCAACGGCTTTCGCAAGAAGCGTTTTACCCGTTCCGGGAGGTCCGACGAGAAGTATGCCGCGCGGTATGCGCGCACCGAGCTTCGTATACTTTTTGACGTCCTTCAGATATTCGACGACTTCACGCAGCTCTTCCTTTTCCTCGTCGGCACCTGCCACGTCGGAGAAGTAAACACGCTTTTTCTCGTCGGAACCGAGACGGAGCTTGGCTTTTCCGAAGGAGTTCATCTTGCCGAAGCCTCCACTGCCGGACGTGATCTGCCTGGTGAAGAGGAAATACATAACGCCGACGCCGATAAGAAGTATTCCTATCGGTATCCACGAGACCCAGACGGGATACGTGGGGATCGGCTGATAATCGTATTTCTTCAGTACTCCGCTTTCCTTGTTTTTATCTACCGTATCCTTCAGCTGATTGATGAATATCGCAATGTCGCGCAGCTTATATGTGTACTCGACCGCGGCGGTGTCCTTCAGGACAAGCGTATTATCCTTGAGGATATAAAATTCTTCGACCTGGTTGTTTTCGAATTTCTCGACGACCTCGGAAAAGTTTTCTATCTTTTTGCGTGTGCCGGACGAGTTACGGATAAGCATCCCTGCGATCAGTACGGCAACTATCATAAGAGCCGCAAAGATCAGTATGCTTTTGAAATTTGACTTCATTCTTTAATCCAGACTTTCCTTCTTTTTGTAAACTTCGGGCTTGAGGATGCCGACGTAAGGGAGCTCGCGGTATTTTTCCGCGTAATCGAGCCCGAAGCCGACGACGAACTCGTCGGGTATGATGCGCCCTACGTAATCGGGTGTGAATTCCACCTCGCGTCTTGCCGGCTTGTCAAGCAGCGTACACGTGCGGACGCTGCGGCAGCCCTTCATCTTCAGATATTCAACGAGCGTGGAGAGCGTTCTGCCGCTGTCTATTATATCCTCGACGATCAGTACGTCTACATGCGAGAAATCCTCCCTGTGAAGGTCGAGAAGGATCCGGACGTTGCCGGTGGACGTGCTGCCCTTGCCGTATGACGTGACCTTCATGAAGTCGATCTGCATGGGAAGAGTTATCTTTCTCATCAGATCGGAGAAAAACACCACCGATCCCTTCAGGATGCAGAGAAGGAGAAGATTCTTATCCGCGTAATCCTCCGAGATCTGCTTTGCCATGCTGTCTTCGATCGAGGCAACTTCCTCTTCCGGAACAAGTATTCTTTCAATGTCGTTTTCAAGTATGTTCATGTTGTTTTACCGGCTTTCAGTATTCAAAATATGAGAGACAATACGCTCCGTCACCGCGGATCCCGTCCCTTACGGAAGCGGGCGGAACGAACAGTAAACCGTCTTTGTCGTAAAATACCGGCCATCCCGCCCTCTCGGACGAGGGTATCTTTTTTTCGCTCAGGATCTTTTTGACCTCGTGGGTAATCCCGCCGTAAACGATACTGTCTTTTTCCGCTCTGTTTCTTGCGTATATGCCGTTTTCTATGATATCAGATCTTATTTTAACCCGTTTTACGAGATTGTAAATATTTATATAAGCGTCAGAGAGGTGAAGATCGTCTGAATATTCGAGAAACACCGCGCAATTTCTTCCGGGGATCGCGTTGATCCCGAGGATTATTCTCAGATCGTAATCATCCGTCCTTCCGCGTTTGATGAAACGCAGCATACCGCAGTCGATCACGGCGTCGACGCCGGACGGCAGACAAAGACGCTTTCCGTTCTCACCGCCGCATATGAACGAATCGATCAGACGGAGATGCACCTCGGACAAAGTCTCGCCGGAGCACCGTTCGTAAAGCCGTGTGACGGCTCTTTTCCTTACGGCCGGATGAAGCTTGCGCAGCTTATCCGTATCCGCGCGGTCGCTCTCTCCGATAAAGGCGTCGGCGAGCTCCGATATGAGATCGTCCGTCTCGGCGGCTGAATCCGCGGCTCTGTTAATGTTTGACAGATACGACGGATTTATTCTGCCGAACATCGGCAAAAGCTCATGCCGTATATAGTTTCTTGTGTAATCCGTGTCGCTGTTCGTCGCGTCCGTAACGTGTTCCTCGGATAATTCCGACAGAAACGATATGATCTCTTTTTTGGAAAGACAGAGAAGCGGCCGGATGACGGTGACGCCGCCGTCGCTTCTTACCGGTCTTATACTGCCGAGCCCTTTTACGCCGGTTCCGCGTGCGAGATTGAACAGAAGCGTCTCCGCCCGGTCGTCCGCGTTATGCGCGAGCGCGACAGCCGAGCAGCCGAGCTTTTGATACAACTCCGAAAACACACGTCTGCGTTCATCCCTCGCAGTCTCCTCAAGCCCCTTCCGGTTTTTCCGTGACAGTGCGGGCACGTCGACTCTGACGCTGTGAAACGGGACTTTGAGCTTTTGGCAGAGTGCGCGGCAGAACTCTTCATCCCGATCGGCGTCGGCACCTCTGATCATATGGTTCACGTGGACACATACGGTATCCGAGCCGAGCATCAGGAGGATGCGGAGAAGCGTCACGGAATCGGCGCCGCCGGACAGCCCCACAAGTATACGCCCGTCAAGGCTTATTCTGTTTTCGCGGATAAACGTGGTGACGCGTTCAAGCGTTTTATCAATCGGGTTCATCTATTCTCGAAAGCTCCGAAAATCTCGTGTGCTCGGGATCCCACGCCATTTCTATCGTGCCGGTGCTGCCGTGCCTGTTCTTTGCGACTATGACCTGAGCGCGGTTCTGCTGATCCTGCTTCTGGTCGTAATAGTCGGGGCGGTAGAGCAGAAGGACCACGTCCGCGTCCTGCTCGATAGAGCCGGATTCACGCAGATCCGCCATCGTCGGCACCTTTTCCTTTGTCTTCTCAAGGTCTCTGTTGAGCTGAGAACAGCAGATGACCGGGACCTCAAGCTCCTTTGCCATAAGCTTGAGGTTTCTTGATATGGACGACACCTCCGCGGTCCTGCCGTTTTTCGCTGTCGTCGGGTCGTTCATGAGCTGCAGATAGTCTATCACGACAAGACCGTTGCCCTTCAGCTCCTTTATGCGCTTCAGCTTCGCTTTGATGCGCGAGACCGTCGATTCCGTCGTACCGTCGATATATATGTTGCACTCTGCGAGCTTCGTGCAGGCGAGGCCGATCCTGTCCCATTCCTCTTTTGAGAGCTTTCCGGATCTGAGCGTCGTGCTCGCGATGCACGCCTCTGTCGAAAGCATCCTTTTCACAAGCTCCTCGCCCGACATTTCGAGCGTGAAGAAGCACACGGTCTTTTTTCCCTTGAACGCGGCGTTCTCCGCGATGTTCAGCACGAAGCTGGTCTTACCCATACCGGGACGCGCGCCGACAATCAGAAGCTCGCCCTTGTTCATGCCGACAAGCACGTTGTCAAGTCCGGAAAAATGCGTCTGTACGCCCTTCTGCCCCTCGGGATCCTTCGCTAAAGCGGAAAGCGACATGTGCGTTTTTGTGAGAAGATCCCTTATATGCTCAAGCTCGTTGTTCTGCTGACTGTCGGATATCCCGTAGATGAGCTGTTCCGAACGCTCGAGCACCGTGTTTATGTTTTCCGAGTCGTCATATGCCGTCTCGCTTATCTCCGACGCCGCTTCTATCAGGCGGCGGCGAAGGCTTTTCTCGCGGACGATCCGTATGTAATCGCGGAGGTTGGCGGTAGACGGCGTCACCTCGACTATAGTCATAAGGTAATTCCTGCACGTCGTCTCGTCGGTGTCGCCGCGCTCCACCATAGCCTCGGTAAGAGTTATCAGGTCGATGTTCCGGTTCTGATCGAGCGAGAGCGTGTTCATCGCGGAATATATCTGTCGGTGAAGATCAAGATAAAAATCGCTTTCGTACAGAAGCACCGCGACGTCCTTGAATTTCTCGGGATCGATCAGTATCGAACCGAGCACGGATTGCTCGGCCTGAAGCGAGAAGGGCATCTGTCTGTTGAATTCATCCGGCATCGCTTACCGTTACTCCTTTTCGGTCACTATAAGGTTGAGCTTTCCCGTCACGTCCTGATAGTATTTGACGTCAAGCTCGTATTTCCCGTATGTTTTTATCGGTTCAGCCAGACGGATCATCCTCTTGTCTATTTCTATACCGTGCTGCTTTTTCAGCTCATCCGATACCTCTTTGGCGGTGACAGAGCCGTAGAACTTTCCGCCCGCGCCGGACTGCTGACGTATGACGACCGTGAGTGCTTCTATCCTGACTGCAAGCGCTTTTGCCGCTTCGCGTTCCACGGCGATCTTATGGAGCCTTGAATCCTCCTTCGCCTGAAGCTCCCTCATAACGGAATCGGTAGCTTCCTTTGCGAGCTTGCGGGGGATGAGGTAGTTTTTGGCATATCCGTCCGAGACTTTTACGATCTCGCCCTTTTTGCCCTGGCCTTTTACGTCTTCAAGCAGTAATACTTTCATTTATATCATTCCTTTCAAAGTAAAATATCTTCCTTGGTTTTCAGACTTTCGTCTATCGCGCGCTCGACCAGCTTGACCGCAAGCTCCGACGTGACGCGCGGCAGCGGGCCGTCGTAAACGGCGACAGTCTTTCCCGCTGTGAGCTGAGCGCCGGCGTTTGAATGGTGTCCGCCGCCGCCGAGCCTCTCAAGTATGAGCTGTACGTTCACCTTTCCGTCGCTTCTCGCCGATACGGAGTACATGGGTTCGGATGAAACGTCGGTGTTGATCCTGACTATCGCAAACGACGCGCTGACGCCGTCGAGCTTCAGTATCGTCTCCGCGACTCTCGCCGCTGTGGCGGGATCGGAAGACGGCGTACTGTCATCACCCGCACAGATCACGTAGCCGTCTCTGTATACACGCATGCTGCTCTCGATCTTCAGCTCGAGCATGAACGCTTTTTTATCGAGTGTGAAGAAGGAGGAGGAGACGGAAGCGTCTGCACCCTCGCGGCGCAGGAACTGTGCGGCGGCATACGTGCCGGCGCCGCAGTCGCGCGTGAAGTTGTTCGTATCGAGCTGGATGCCCGCCAGAAGTATGTTCGCCTCATCCGGCGTCAGAACGCCCGACGGGAAGAACTGCGCGATCATCTGCGCCACGATCTCGGACGCGGATGAGGCTGACGGCTCGACGTACGTTATACGCGTGTCGAACGGGAAGCTCGACGATGACATCCTGTGATGGTCGATAACTATGATCGACGAAACGTGCTTCGTAAGCTCGGGATACTCGAAAATGACGGGATTGTTCACGTCGAGGATGAAGAGAAGCGAGTCGTGCTCGACCATATCGAAATCGTCGCGTTCGAAGTCGAAAAAGATATCCTTGTAATCCGGCATCTCCATCAGCTTCGCGTACGGACGCGCGATGTTTTTATTGTTTTTAACGACGATCGTCGTCTTCTTTCCGAGTGAAAGACATATCTTTGCTATACCCATGCAGGACGCGAGACAGTCGAAGTCCGCGTTTTTGTGACCCATGATGAAGACGGAGCCGGCTTTCTTTATAAGCGGCGTCGTCTGCAGTACGAGTCTCCGCGCGTTCAGGCCGGTAAGCTGCGGATCGTGCTTCGAGAGCCCGCCGAAGAATTCGTCCTTGCCGTTGCGGTCGTTCTTGATAACGACCTGGTCTCCGCCGCGCTGGAGAGCGAAGCTCATGGCGGAGGAGGCGAGCGCGCATTTTTCAGCGACCGTACCGCCGCAGTCGGCGATACCGACAGATATAGTCATAGGAACTGAATCGTCGCCGAAGGTGATCTTCTTGACGTCGGACAGTATCGGGAAGGACGATCTGCGCATTCCGTCAAGCTGATCCGCGTAGAACAGCATGATGTACTTGCCGTCGTCATATTCTCTGATATGACCGTCGAGTGAGTCCGCCCAGCCTCTGAGCAGCTTCGTGACGGCGGCTGACGCCTCCGCGTACTGATCCTGCATGTTGGAAAGAAAGTTGTCCGCCATATCGATGACGACGTACGCGACGACCAGCCTCTCGTCCGACAGCTGTCTGCGCAGCGCCGTTTCGTTCGAAACGTCGAACCAGACAGTTGTGACGGTCCTTCCGGTGGAGTTCGTCTGCGGATAGCCGTACACGCGGTAATCCGCGTCTCCGACCTTTGCGGGGACGCCTTCTTTGTTTTCGGATGACAAAAGCTCCTTCAGAGTTATATCGCAAAGATCCGACAGCGTGTCGTCTTTTTTGATCTTATCCCCGATCATGTCTGAAAAAGCGTTGTTGTACCATATGATCTTTCCGTCGCCGTCCGTGACGGAGACCGGCGTCCTCATAACGGCGAGAAGATGCGTTATCGACCGCGCGGAGCGCGGCGGAGCGTCGTTTGTCTGAGATGATTTACCGGCGTGCGATATGAACCAGGCGCCGACTACGGTGATCAGACAGTAGACGACGGTGAAGAGCACGGCGGGTGCCGTTCCGTTCAGCCTGTCAGTCTGACTGAGCAGCGTGAACACCGTCATGAAAAGGACGGAGAACGCGATGCAGTATATAATTACGAGTTTTGACTTCTTACTCATATCTTCTCCCGGTTGTTTTATAATAGGCATACTAATAACCTTATTATATATCATATCACAACAGAAATAAAAAGTCAACAGCAAAGATAAAAATATACGTTCGTGTAATGTGACGGAAAATCGAAAATTGACTTGAAAAAGCATCATTGCTGTGATATGATGATAAAAAAGATCATGAGGTACATTCAAAAATGCGTATATACGGACTGCAAAAGCTCTCGCTTGTTGATTATCCCGGAAAGACCGCGGCTGTGCTGTTTACCGGCGGCTGCAATTTCCGTTGTCCCTTCTGCCATAACTTCGGTCTCGTGCAGGATCCCGGAGAGCCGCTTGACGACGGGGAGGTGTTCGGATATCTGAAGAAACGCACGGGCCTTCTTGACGCCGTCGTCATTACCGGAGGCGAGCCGCTGATCCATCCGGATATCGCGGATCTGATCGAAAAAGTACGAGCGCTCGGCTACCCCGTAAAGCTCGATACGAACGGAACATTCCCCGCGCGTCTCGCGGAGCTTCTGACGCGCGGTCTTGTCGACTACGTTGCAATGGATATAAAAAACAGCCGCGAAAAGTACTATCTGACCGCCGGATGCGATGTCGATCTCGACAGCGTAAACAAAAGCATAATGCTTCTGAAAAGCGGGACGACGGATTTCGAATTCCGCACGACCGTTGTCTCCCAGCTGCATGAAGAAGAGGACTTCGTCAATATCGGAGAGTGGATAAAGGGCGGCGAAAAGTATTATCTTCAGAGGTTCAAGGATAGTGAAAACGTTCCGTACGGCAACCTCACCGCGCCGTCGGACAGCGAAATGGAGCGCTTTCTGTCCGTAATACAAAGATTTGTGCCGAACGCGGCTTTGCGCGGAATTTAACTATATGTTGATTTTGCGAAAATTTTTTCTACAATATCTTGCAAAAATCACTTGACAAAACCGAAAATATGGTGTATGATAAACAAGCTGAATGCGAATAAACGCAATTGTAACGATATACGGTACCGAAGAAAACAGGAGGAGAATAATGTATCAGGTAGTAAAACGTGACGGTAAAGTTGTTGATTTCAATATCAGAAAGATCTCGGAAGCGATAAAAAAGGCTTTTGAGGCACAGAACAGACAGTATAACGACGATATAATCGATATGCTCGCGCTGAAGGTAACATCGGATTATGAGCCCAAGATCAAGGACGGCAAGATAGGCGTCGAGGAGATACAGGACAGCGTTGAGAAGATACTGATCGACGCGGGTTACGCGGACGTTGCGAAATGCTACATCCTTTACAGAAAGAACCGCGAAAAGATCCGCAACATGAAGTCGACGATCCTTGACTACAAGGAAATAGTAAACAGCTACGTAAAGAACCTTGACTGGAGAGTCAAGGAAAACTCCACCGTCAAGTATTCCGTCGGCGGTCTGATCCTCAGCAACTCCGGAGCGATCACGGCAAACTACTGGCTGTCGGAGATCTACGATCAGGAGATCGCTGACGCCCACAGGAACGCCGATATCCACCTGCACGACCTCAGCATGCTCACCGGCTACTGCGCCGGCTGGTCGCTGAAGCAGCTCATAAAAGAAGGTCTCGGTGGAATCCCCGGAAAGATCACCTCGTCTCCTGCGTCCCATCTCGCCACGCTGTGCAACCAGATGGTCAACTTCCTCGGCATAATGCAGAATGAATGGGCGGGCGCGCAGGCGTTCTCGTCGTTCGATACGTATCTTGCTCCTTTCGTAAAGGCGGACAACCTCTCTTATAAAGAAGTAAAGAAATGCATCGAATCGTTCGTATTCGGCGTCAACACCCCGTCAAGATGGGGCACGCAGTCTCCGTTCTCAAACATCACCCTTGACTGGACCGTTCCGAACGACCTTGCGGAGCTTCCCGCTATCGTCGGCGGCAAGGAGATGGATTTCAAATACAAGGACTGCAAAGCCGAGATGGATATGATCAACCGCGCGTTCATCGAGATAATGATCGAGGGCGACGCGAACGGCAGAGGCTTCCAGTATCCGATCCCCACCTACTCCATTACGAAGGACTTCGACTGGTCCGAAACCGAGAACAACAAGCTCCTGTTCGAGATGACGTCGAAATACGGAACGCCCTACTTCTCTAACTATATCAACAGCGACATGGAGCCGTCCGACATACGCAGTATGTGCTGCCGTCTCCGTCTCGACCTTCGTGAGCTCCGCAAAAAGACCGGCGGCTTCTTCGGCTCCGGTGAGAGCACGGGCTCCGTCGGCGTTGTAACGATCAATATGCCTAGGATCGGTTATCTGTCCGCAACAAGAGAAGAGTTCTTCGAGCGCCTTGACAAGATGATGGATATCGCAGCGAGATCACTTGATACGAAGCGCAAGATCATCACGAAGCTCCTTGAAGAGGGACTTTATCCGTACACCAAGCGTTATCTCGGCACGTTCGAGAACCACTTCTCGACGATAGGACTTGTCGGCATGAACGAGGCCTGCCTCAACGCGAAGTTCATCGGCGTCGATATGACTCACAAGGAAGCCCAGGAATTCACGAAGGACGTGCTCAATCATATGAGAGAGCGTCTGTCCGACTATCAGGAGAAATACGGCGACCTGTTCAACCTCGAGGCGACCCCGGCGGAATCCACCGCATACCGTCTTGCAAAGCACGACGTCGCGCGTTATCCCGATATAATAACCGCGTCCGAAAAGGGCAAAACTCCTTATTACACGAACAGCTCGCATCTGCCCGTCGGTTACACCGCCGACGTGTTCGAAGCGCTTGACGTTCAGGATGAGCTGCAGACGCTTTACACCTCCGGTACCGTTTTCCACGCCTTCCTGGGCGAAAGACTGCCCGACTGGCGCGCCGCAGCCAACCTCGTCCGCAAGATCGCGGAAAACTACAGACTACCGTACTACACCCTCTCCCCGACTTATTCCGTATGCAAGAACCACGGATACCTCGTCGGCGAGGTTTATGAATGCCCGCACTGCCACGAAAAGACCGAGGTCTACAGCCGTATAACCGGTTATTACCGCCCCGTTCAGGACTGGAACGTCGGAAAGGCGGAGGAGTTCAAGGAAAGAAAAGAATACGATATAGCGAAATCGCGTCTCACGCATGAGCGCCCCGTGTTCAGCTCTCCCGCGGCAGAAGAAAAGCCCGCGGAAAAGGCGCCGGAAGGCGGAAAAGAGCTTATCCTGTTCGCGAGCAAGACGTGCCCGAACTGCAAGGCAGCAGGTATACTTCTTGACAAAGCCGGTGTGAATTACAGAAAGATATACGCAGAGGATGAGCCGCAGCTCGCCGTAAAATACGGCATAAAGCAGGCTCCCACGCTCGTTGAGATCAACGGCGACGAGGCGCAGATGCACGTCAATCTTTCCAACATCAGAAAATATATAGGTGTCTGATAGAATTACGGAGGCGCACGGAAGCGTGCGCCTCTTTTTATGGAGGATAATATGTACGATATCATCGTTATCGGCGGAGGACCCGCGGGACTTACCGCGGCGATATACGCGAGACGCGCGGGAAAATCCGTGCTTATATTTGAAAAAGACGGCTTCGGCGGACAGATGACCCATTCGCCGAAAATAGAGAATTACCCGGGATATAACGAAATATCCGGACTTGAGCTGTCTGACAAGATGTTCGAGCAGGCGCTTGCTCTCGGCGCGGAAATAGAGATCGACGAGGTGAAAAGAATCACGGGCGGCGAAATAAAAAAAGTAATGACGGATACCGCCTGCTTTGAAGCGAAGGCCGTGATATTCGCCGCCGGCGTAAAACACAGAACTCTCGGTGTGCCGGGTGAGGAGGAATTGATCGGCAACGGTATTTCCTTCTGCGCGGTGTGCGACGGCGCGTTTTACGCGGACAAACACGTAGCCGTTATAGGCGGCGGCAATTCCGCGATGCAGGAAGCGATCATGCTGTCCGAGCGCTGCTCGAAGGTTACGATATTACAGGATATGCCGTACCTGACGGGCGAAAAAGCGCTTGCCGCGATAATCAACGAGAAGGAAAACATCGAGGTATACTACAATTGCCGCGTCATATCGTTCCCGGGCGAACAGTTCAGGGGAGTAGCGGTGCTCTGTGACGATGAGGAGAGATTCATCGACTGTGACGGGTGTTTCATAGCGATAGGTCTCATCCCTAACAATATCGCGCTTGAAGGCGTGGTCGACCTTGATGAACACGGCTACATCATCTCCGACGAAAACTGTGAGACAAAAGAGAGCGGCATATACGTCGCGGGTGACTGCAGAACGAAGAAAACGAGACAGATCACCACGGCGACCGCCGACGGCGCGGCCGCGGCACTCGCGGCTTGCAGATTCATTGACGGAAGATAATGCGTGACGATCTGTTGAAAGCCAGAGGCGCGATCGAAGCGGGTGCTTCCTGCGCCGCCTGCCAAGGGGATGCGATCATTACGAGGACGGGGGCGGGCATCGCGCCGCTATTGTCTGTAATAGAGAATGTTCCGGATCTTTCCGGGTTTTCCGCCGCCGACAAGGTCATAGGCTCCGCCGCGGCTTTTCTGCTGATAGAAGCCTGCGTTTCCGAGGTGTTCGCTTTCACGGTCAGCCGACGCGCGGTCGATCTGCTGCGCCGCGCGGGGATACCCGTATCGTTTGTCAAAATGACGGACAGCATTAAAAACAGAAAAGGCGACGGATTGTGTCCGATGGAGAAAAGAGCTCTTGAGATGAACTGTGCCGACGGAGCTTACCGTATCTTCAAAGAAAGACTTGAAGAGCTGAGAAATGAAGATCATAGCTGAGATACAGACAGATATGAAGGAAAAGTTCGGGCTTCCGCGTCAAAGCGGACTCGTGCCCGGGCTTCGCGGAAGGATCGTTTTCCGCCCCGAATTCAAAAGTCCCGAAGCTCTGCGCGGGCTTGAGGGCTTTTCCCACATATGGGTGATCTGGCGGTTCGACGGCTTTAACGGCGATAAATGGTCGCCTACGGTGCGCCCTCCGCGGCTCGGCGGAAATAAACGGATGGGGGTATTCGCCACACGTTCACCCAACCGTCCGAATCCGATCGGCATGTCCGTTCTCAGGCTCGACGGGATAGACGGCACTGATCTGCTTGTATCCGGCATCGATATGAGAGACGGCACGGCCGTATACGATATAAAGCCGTATTTGAAAATATCCGACTGTATCCCGGACGCGTCCGACGGGTTTACGTCCGACACGAACGGTCGTTTGTACGACGTCGCGTTCGAATGCGACGTATCGCCGCTTTCTCCAGATGATAAAAAAACCGTAATAGAGCTGCTTGAACAGGATCCGCGCCCGGCTTACAAGAACGAACCGGACAGGATCTACGGAATGAATTATAAAGGATATGAGATCAGATTCAAAACGGCTGACGGAAAAGTGACCGTCATTGAAGTGAAGGAGATAAAATTTCATGAATGAAACA
Source organism: uncultured Ruminococcus sp. (assembly GCA_902778145.1). GTDB lineage: Bacteria > Bacillota > Clostridia > Oscillospirales > CAG-272 > UBA1248. Next base: position 681 of record CACYWW010000018.1, on the reverse strand, counting down.
AAGAACTGTACGTTCAGGACCGAGACGGGCGTGCAGACGAAAAACATTTTGTATTTCACACTGACCGGGGTCGTGCTGCTCGCGCTTGCGCTTTTCGCTCTGAAAATAAGCGCGGCGCTGTACGCGGTCATCGCCGTTTGCATATTAACGTCGGTACTGATGCTTATCGTACTTCAGGTGTCAACGAGGTGGACGATCACGTTTGAAGGACCGTACCTCTACGTACACAACAGTCACAGCGGGATGCTCCGCGCGTCGTATGACTGCGGGAAAATCAGGTATTCTCAGCTGAAGCTCATACAGACGAGCGCCGCAAAGGACACGGGATATATGGAGATCCCCGGAACGATCCACAAATACGGAAACATCAAGGATTTTTCAAAGCTTTGCGCGTATCTTGAAGCAAATCTCGAACCGTAAAAAAATGAGCCTTAGCTAAATTCGCCTTGCGGCGAGCTAAATTGGGCTTCGCCCAGCTAAATTTGCTTCGCCCAGCTAAATTCGGCTTTGCCGAGCTTGCAGGCGAATTTAATTTAGCTGAAGCCGTAAGGCTTCAATTTAGCTATACGCCGACAGGCGTATAATTTAGCTGCGAGCGACTGCGAGCAATTTAGCTGTTTTCAAAATCATTCTTAATATCAAAGCGGTTAGAACAAGCTGAAAGAGAATAACCCACTATGA
>CACYWW010000017.1 GCA_902778145.1 uncultured Ruminococcus sp. | reverse complement strand
TGTCTCTCGACCGACAAAGCCGCCTATCCAGTCAATGCGATGGGTACATCAAAGGCAATGATGGAGAAGGTCATTGTTGCAAAGAGCAGGACGACCGAAAAGACAAAAATATGCTGTACAAGATACGGAAACGTTCTGTGCAGCCGCGGCAGTGTTATCCCGCTGTGGATCGAACAGATCAAGGAAGGAAAGAGTCTCAGTCTGACCGATCCTGCGATGACACGCTTTATCATGTCTTTGGAGGAAGCGGTAGACCTTGTCCTCTTCGCTTTTGAAAACGGAGTATCGGGTGATATTTTGGTACAAAAAGCCGCGGCAACGACAATAGAAGTACTTGCCGAAGCGGTAAAGAGACTCTTTCACTATGAGTGTGAGAACAGGATCATCGGCATCCGTCACGGCGAGAAGACATATGAGACACTGCTTACGGATGAAGAATGCTATCACGCAGTTGACCTTGGGAATTTCTACAGAGTTCCTTGCGATAAAAGAGATCTGAACTACGAAAAGTACCTGGATGAAGGAACTGACAGAAACGGCCTGACTCAGTTCAACAGCAACAATACAAAACTTTTGACAGTGGAAGAAACGATGGAAAAATTACTGACTATTCCGTACGTCAGAGAAGAGCTTGCGTCTGTCGGGATCACTTACTGAAAGCTATAATGGAAAGTACGCTATCCTCAGAAAGAACTCTGGTCAGAATAATACGATGCGTTCTTACAAATGAATATACAGCTTTTGACATTCCGGAGTCAGAATGGAACGGTATAGTTGACGCGGCAAAGAAGCACGGTCTGATAATATATGTTTATCAGTACCTGGATCACTTCGGCGGAAAAGTCAAAGTCGATCCTGACGTTTATACAGCCCTGAAGCAGAATTACTATTCCGCTGTAAAGCAAAGCATCCTTCAGGAAAACGCGGCGGCGCAGATGAAAGATACGTTTGAGGCGATGGGTATCGATCATATGTTCTTCAAAGGAACCGTGACAAGAACCAGGTATCAGAACGAGCTTTTGAGGTCTATGGGCGATATAGACGTATTGTATGACCCGGAACAAGAAAAAGACTTGCAGGACGCGATGAAGCGGCTGTTGTTCCGGTGCGATTCAAGAGGAAGAGTTCATGACATCTATAAGGGAGAACAGGGTATAGTGGTCGAGGCTCACAGAGAGCTTTTGCCGCCCGGCTCCCCCTACGCCTTGTTCAGCGACGAGCTTTGCAGAAGGGTCCATAAAGTACATGGCGTCAGTCATTGTTACGAAATGAACCTTGAAGATGAGATCATCTTTAATATAATCCATCTGGCTTCACATTTCAAAAAAGGCGGAGCGGGAATAAGATTTATTATCGACATATGGGTCTATCACCGGCTTGAGGCAAACATGGAATACATTATATCAGAGCTGAAGAGCCTTGGTCTGGAAGAATTCTATAATAATACTGTAAAACTTGCCGAACGATGGTTCGGAGATGAGACAGAGAACACGATAACGATGCTTTCCATGGAGGAATATATTCTCAACGCAGGGATATTCGGAACGGAAAAAAACAGGAACGACTCGGTGATCGCGACCGGAAGGATGTCATATTTACGAAGGATCATGTTTCCGTCGTTCAAAGATATGCGTTCGATGTTTCCCTGGCTCAGGCACAGAGTATTTCTCCCTCTCGCCTGGCTGATCCGCGGTGTGGAAAGCCTTGCGAAAAGAAAGAAAAACGTGAGGATCCTGTTCCGGGCGTTTTTATCCGGAGATATGCACAACGCAAAAGCCCTGGCTGCGTTCTATGAAAGCTGCGGGCTGACGGAGGAAAAATAAACGATGAACATACTGGTTACGGGTTCTGCCGGATTTGCCGGAAAAAATCTGGTGGAGAATCTTAAGAACATAAGGGACGGAAAAAACAGGACAAGACCGGAGATCTCCGTCGATAAAATATACGAATACGATCTGAACAACACGCCGCAGGAGCTGGATGCTTTTTGCCGCGACTGCGATTTTGTCTTTAACCTTGCGGGAGTTAACCGCCCGAAGGATCCGGCGGAGTTTAAAACCGGAAATTTCGGGTTTACCTACGCTCTGCTGGATACATTGAAAAAGAACGGTAATAAATGCCCGGTCATGCTCAGCTCGTCACTGCAGGCTTCCCTTGCTGGCCGCTTCGGGACAAGCGAGTACGGTCTTTCAAAACGTGACGGAGAAAACCTGCTGTTCGATTACGCCGCGGAAACGGGGGCTGAAGTGTATGTGTACCGCTTCCCGAATCTGGTAGGTAAATGGGTGCGTCCCAATTACAATTCCGCCGTCGGTACCTTCTGCAATAATATCGCCAACGATCTTCCGATCACCGTCAACGATCCTTCTGTCGAACTGGAGCTGCTTTTTATCGATGATATGATCGATGAGATGTACAACGCTATGGAGGGACACCCGCATCGCTGCGAGTATCCGAAGACCGGGGAGATCATCGACGGCGTGGAATATGACGGACTGACGCCCAGATGGTGTTCAGACGGAAAGTACTGCGGCGCCGTAGTTACCCATAAAGCGACTCTGGGACACATCGTGGATCTGCTCCGTGTGTTTCACGATCAGTCTCAGAACCTGATCATGCCCGCGATCCCGCCGAAGTCCCTTGAGTATAAGTTGTACAGTATGTATCTGAGCTATCTGCCGAAGGAGAAGGTGTCATTCGATCTTAAGATGAACTGCGATGATCGCGGCAGCTTTACGGAACTTCTGAAGACCGTGGATCACGGTCAGTTCAGCGTCAATATCTCGAAGCCCGGTATCACGAAGGGCCAGCACTGGCACAACACCAAATGGGAATTCTTTATAGTAGTATCCGGTCACGGCCTGATACAGGAGAGAAAGATAGGGACCGACGAAGTGCTTGAATTTGAGGTGAGCGGGGAGCACATCCGGTGCGTCCATATGCTGCCGGGGTATACCCATAATATCATCAATTTGTCGGAAACAGAGAATCTGGTGACCCTGATGTGGGCAAACGAGATCTTTGATCCCGGCCGCCCGGATACGTTTTTTGAACCGGTATAAATGAAAGAGGAAAACAGTATGCACACTGAAGGAAAAAAACTTCTCATTCTCGGCGGCACGTACGCTTCACTTAATCTTGTCAGACTCGCAAAGTCCATGGGCGTATATACCGTTGTGGTCGATGACGCGGATGTTTCCGTAAGAGCCGCGAAACAAGAGGCCGACGCCCACTTTAAAATCAGCACAACGGATATCGACGGGCTGATGAAGCTTGTGATGGATGAGCACATCGACGGTGTGTTCTGCGGACCCAGTGAGTTCAATATCCGCAACATGATCCGGCTGTGTGAGGCGTCGGGTCTGCCTTGCTATACAACGATGGACATGTGGAACAGGTGCGCAAACAAGGATGAATTCACGGAGTGCTGCCGGAAGTACGGTGTTGACGTTCCGGAGGAATATAACGTTCACGAAGGCATGACCGACGGGGAGCTGGATGCGATAGATTATCCGATCATAATCAAACCGGTCGACGGCTGCAGCTCGATAGGGATCTCGGTTTGCCGTTTCAAGGAAGAAGTCCTGCCGGCGTATCGAAAAGCCATTGATGCGTCTGCCTGCAAGCGGGTAATAGCCGAAAAATATATCGAAAACGGCGGTGAGATCTTCGGAGCGAGATATCTTGTACAGGACGGGGAAGCGTATCCTTACCTGCTGATCGATACATATGTTGCCGATCCGGTCAAAAGAACGAGTCTTATCAGCGCGTTTACCTTGACCCCCTCCAAATACAGCTCCTACTATATGGAGAATATGGATCAAAAAGTCCGCGCCATGATCAAAGGGATGGGAATAAAAAAAGGAACGGTCTTCTTCCAGTCCTTACCGTATAAAGGAAAGATCTGTTTTCATGAGATGGGATACCGTCTCAGCGGTGGTATGATCTACAAGTTGACAGAACCTCTTATGGGGATCAACGATATGAAAATGATGATCCGATGCGCTCTCGGCGGAGAATGCATAACCAAAGAAGAAGCCGACAGGATCGATCTGAGCTGTAACGGGAGATACGGGGCACAGCTCATGATCCCGCTGAACGCCGGGACGATCGCTGAGGTCAAAGGACTGGAAGAGGCAAAGAGCATCGGAGCGGTCACGGACTTTATTCAATATTACCGTGTCGGAGATACAGTGAAGAAAGAGTTTATCGGAACGCTGCAGCAGCATTTCGGGCGCTTCACTTTGATCGCGAACAGCGAACGGGAGATCACGGATGCCGTTGGATCTATCCGGGAAAAGCTTGAAATATATGATTCGGACGGTTCACGGATGGATCTTTTGAAGTTTGATCCGGCAAGGATACAGGACCGGCAGATCTGAAGTAACGTTAAAAAACAAAAAAACGGATCATGAAAAATCCCGCCGTGCTGTCGACCGCAGCTGCGTTTTTGACCTTTGCCGTAAGTCTTGTGCTGCTGAGAGAAGATGTCACGCTTTCATATCTTAAAGCTTTGAAAAAGAAGATGACCCGTAAAAAATAACGGCGGTGTTGCAGACTGATCCGCCGGCATGAGAACTAATGTACTTTATAAACTGTATTCATGCTCACTGAAGAACACGAAAAACAATAATTATAAACAGGAGGATAAATCAAATGCCGGCTGCATTAATCTATCTTGCGATCATGCTTATTGTGATCATCTTTTGGTTTTTGCTGCTGAAAAGACCGGTCTATGAGGCGGTTTTGATCAGTTTCATCATTCTGCTGACAATTACCGGTACCTGGGGTCATGTTTGGAAATACATTGATACCGGGCTTAAAACATCCCTTCTTTATTCAATGACAGCATTCTGCGCGATGTCCATACTGCTGACAAAGACTAAGGTCATAGATTCAGCTATCGCGCTCATTCTTGCTCTATTAGGCCGTATTACGGGCGGCGCCGGCTATGTGTCGGTAGTTGCCAGCTCTTTCATGGGAGCGTTGTCAGGCTCCGGTCCCGGCAACGTCATGGCGACCGGTTCAATTACCATCCCCGCTATGAAAAAATCCGGGTTCCCGGCAGAGTTGGCGGCAAATATCGAGTCCAACGCAAGCTATCTTGGAAACATGATACCTCCGTCGGGAAATATCACCGCTGCTCTCGGAGCTTTGACCGGCATGATTGCCTACGGAGAAGGATATATAAGTCAGGCTGAGTTCTGGATCGTGCTCTGGGGCTGCAGCCTCTGGTTCATCCTTCAGCGCCTTATCATGGTATTTGTTTTTTGCAAAGTCTATAAAGTAAAACCGATTGCGAAAGAAGATCTGCCGAGTCTGAAGGAAACATTCAAGGCCGGATGGCAGGGGCTTTTACTTCCTGTCATCATCCTGCTTCCGTTCGTCCTGGATTACTTTTTCAAGTCCACTTTCTTCACGGAGAGACTTGGTGCTTCCAGCGCAAAGAATATGAGTTCTTCATTACTCGTTTTTATCGGCGGTCTTGCTTCGATCTATGCCGTTATCGTTGCAAAGGATAAGAAGCAGGTCACTCCGAACGCAATTGCCCATATGTTTGCGGATGGTATCAAGACCATTGCCCCCGCCATCGGTGTTTGTGTTGTCGGTTATATGATCGGCGCAATGTTTACCGACTTGGGTGTGACCGATGAAATGCTGACCTTTATGGAAGGCTTGAACATGGGCAAGTTCGGCATTGTGGTGTTCATTTGTTTCATTACGTGCTTGCTGGGTATGGTGATCCCGGGTTCTTCACTGGTGGTTATTTTCGGTCCCGTATTCATAACAATCCTTGCTGCAAAGGGTGTTAATCCCGTTCTGGCAGCTGCCATGCTGCCTTGCATCTGCGGCGTTATGTGTGGAATAACACCGCCGCTCGGACTTGGCATGTATGCCGGTATGAGTCTGGCAAATTCAGATTTCGGTAAGACGTTCAAGAATAATTTGTGGTGGGTATCCGCTCAGTTTGTCATGGAGATCATCGTACTGATGGGATGGCTGCCGATCCTTGGATTGCATTAAGGAGGAAAAACAATGAGAGAGAAGATTAAAAAGGTCACAAAGATTTTTAAACTTATCTTCGGATACGGAATCATGATAGTCCTCTTTGCCGGAGGTCTGACGTTCTTTGGGTATGTAGCCGCTATGATTATAGGTGGGGAAACTGCAACAAATATCTGCACCTGGATCTACAAATCCTTTATTCCCGTGATCGTTTATGCGAGTACTGTCCTGATATTGTTCGGCCTGGTAACGATGTATTTGGCCGGAGAAAAAGCGCTGACTCCCGAAAAGAAAAACGCTCAGACAGAAGGGGAAAAGTAAAAGAATAAACCCGAAAAAGTCAGCACGGATAAACTGCTGATATAACTGTTGCTTTTATCTGTGAAAACAGGCAAAGACCGTCAAAAAACAGGAGAAAACATGAACCAATCGATTGAGTTCCTGAATGCCGTTGACAGCGTTTGGAAGAAAGAGATCCCTGAAGATGTCATGGCAAGGGTAAAAAGAAGCTTTTTGGACTATTTAGCCGTGACGTGCGCGGGCGCAGAATTTCAAAAAAGAAAGCTGGAAAAATACGTTGAATTCTCCCGGCCGGAAAAGGGGGAGTTCAGGGCTGTTGGGACCGGTAAGGATCTTGTATTGAAAGAAGCAGTGTTTCTCAACGGGTTGAACGCGCACGCGCTCGATTATGATGACGGTACGAATTCCGGGATAATCCATCTCGGGTCGCCGATCTTTTCGCTTTTGGTACCTCTTGCGCAGAGATACGGATACGGTCTGAAGGAGATGCTGAGAGCCGCGGTGACAGGATACGAGGCTTCATATACCATGGCGTTATCGATACAACCGAGACACAAGGAGATCGGATATCATGCCACGGGAACGTGCGGTACCCTCGGCGCGACACTCTCCGCGGCTTATATGACCGGATCTGACAGGGAAGAGATATACCGCGCGTTTGCTTGCGCCTGTATCGCTTCGTCCGGCGTGCTCAAAGCGCTCGATGAGGGCAGCGAACTCAAGCCATACAACGTTGCGAAAACGTCGCTTCTGAGTCTGACCGCGCTTCAGCTTGCGAAAAGCGGGTTCAACGGGCCGGCCGACCCTCTCGGTGGGCGCGGGTTCCTCAAAATGATGACGGGAAACGAAGACACGGAACTTAAGCCCGTGCTGCTCGACGGCAATTACGCTGTTATGAGAACCTACACAAAACCGTATGCTTCCTGCCGTTACACGCATCCGAGCGTGGAGGCTGCGATACGTCTGAGGCGCCTCGTAAAGGATACGGATAGTATTGAAGAAGTCAGGATATCGACTTACGGTCTTGCCGTTGCCGGCCATGACCACACGGATATCCTCGGCAGCTATAGCGCCAAGATGAGCATACCGTATGCCGTGGCGGCCGGGCTTCTGTACGGAAAAGCAGGTCTTGCGGAATTCAGCGAGGAGACCATCGAAAAAAAACAAATAAAAGAACTTACGAAAAAAATAAAGGTGTCGGCTGATGAAAGCCTGAGCCGCGCTTTTCCCGAAACACAGACCGCCGTTGTGACTCTCAGAACACGGAACGGTGAGTACACGGAAAGAGTCGATTTTCCGAAGGGAGAGCCTGAAAATCCTCTGACCGAGGCGGAATTCAGTGAGAGATATTACGGGCTTATGGATTACGCAGGCGTTAAAAGATCGGTCAGCGAAGAGATATACGGATCCGTGATCATCGGAGATCCGAATGTTGACGCGTTGGTGAAGGGGCTTTGATCGGATATATGAAGAATGTAAAACTGATACTCGGTACGATGACGTTCGGCGAGTCTGTATTCAGACCCGATGTGGATTCATTTATCAACGCTTTTCTTGATGCCGGTCATGATGAACTTGACACGGCGTACGTCTACAATGACGGAACGTGCGAGAGATTACTGGGTGAGGTACTGCCGTCTCTCGGCCGTCCTTTTAAGATTTGTACCAAGGTCAATCCCAGAATAACCGGCAGGCTTGATGCGGAAGCCGCGTATATGCAGTTATCCGGGTCTCTTGAAAGATTGAGAATGCCGTCCGTTGACACCGTATTCCTTCATTTCCCGGATCCCGCGACACCGGTGGAAAGTGTTCTTTCCGCGATGGCGGATCTCCATGAGAAGGGCAGATTCAGGGAGCTCGGATTATCGAACTATCCGGCGTGGATGGTCGCCGACGTCGTTCACATATGCGAATCTCACGGATGGGTGAGACCGACCGTATACGAAGGTATATACAACGCGCTTACAAGAAAAGCGGAGACAGAACTCAACGCTTGCCTCGATCACTTCGGGATGCGCTTTTACGCTTACAATCCCCTGGCGGGCGGACTTCTTACCGGAAGATACACGTCATATACGGACGCGCCGTCCGACGGAAGGTTCACGCACAGACCGAATTATCAGAACAGATACTGGAAAAAGAGTTATTTCGACGCGTTAAAAGTCATAACGGCCGCTTGTGAGCCTTACGGTATATCCCCGGCGGACGCGTCATACCGTTGGCTTGCGTATCATTCCATGCTCAACGGCGAGCGCGGAGACGCGATACTTATCGGAGCGAGCAAACTGACGCATCTTCTCCGCAATATACAGGCGGTGAAGGAGGGCCCGCTTCCCGAGGCTGCGGCAGACGCGTTCAATGAAGCGTGGGAGCTGTCCCGGACGGATTCGCCGGAGTATTTCACGCTTTATAAAGGCAAAGGAAATGCAGGCGGAGAGGCAAAAGGAGAAAACAGGAAATAATGCTTGATCAAAGAAGAGTATTCGAAACACTTGAAAAGCACGGTATCACTTTTTTTACCGGCGTTCCGGACAGTTATCTGAACGGCTTCTGCAACTACCTGCTCGGCAGTCTCCGGGACAAAAACGTGACGGCGGCAAATGAAGGCAATGCCGTGGCGATAGCCGCGGGACACTATATCGCCACGCGCCGGATCGCGCTCGTTTATATGCAGAACAGCGGAGAGGGCAACGCGGTAAATCCGCTCGCGAGCCTCGCCGACAAAAACGTATACTCCGTACCGATGATACTCCTGATAGGCTGGAGAGGAATGGGCGATACGGAACCGGATCACCCTCAGCACAAGCTTCAGGGGGAGATCACGGCGTCGCTTCTGGATCTTCTCCGTATACCTTACACCGTCCTCGATGATGACGACGCTGATTTTGAAAAAGCCGTGGAGAAGGCTTCGGAATACTGTGTCAAAGAGAGAGGGGCGTATGCGCTGATCGCGCCGAAAGGCGTCATGGCGGATCCGGAAAAGCCGAACAACACTGACGACGTATATCCTATGAGCCGGGAAGAGGCGATAGAGGTCATATTGGATAATATGCCCGGGGATACCGTTTATTCCGCCACCACGGGGCGCGCCACACGGGAGCTTTTCTTCCTTCGCGAAAAAAGAGGAGAAGAAAAGACCCATGATTATCTGAACGTGGGGTCGATGGGTCACGCCTCCTCCGTCGCACTCGGAATAGCGCTCGCAAAGCCGGACAGACACGTCGTCGTGCTTGACGGAGATTCCGCTGCGATCATGCATCTCGGAGCTTTGGCAACGATCGGCAGCGCGAACGCGCCGAACCTCATGCACGTGATCCTGAACAACGGGGCGCACGAATCCGTCGGCGGTCAGCCGTCCGCCGGACATCTTATAGATCTTACGTCCATCGCGTCGGCATGCGGATACATGACGACGGGACGCGCTGTGACGAACAGGGAAGAGCTTATCTCGGCGATCGGATCGCTGAGAGACTGCGGGCGCCCGTCCTTCATCGACTGCCGTATACACAAGGGTATGACTCACAAGCTTCCGCCGATAGTTTTTGATCACAGATCGGCGATCGACGGGCTGACGGATGAGCTCTGCAAGTAAGAAGAAAAGCAAAAGTTTTATTTTTATAACGATATATATCCGGAGGAAGAAAACATATGAACAGTATGGATAAAACAAGAGAATTCCTGCGTTCCGTCGGTCTGCCCGGCGGCGATGCGTACGATCTTCCCACGTCCGGGAAAAGATTTGCGGATGGCGGTCAGTACCGTTTTGAGGTCCCCGGCATCCAGGGACCGAAGGTAATGAGAGCGCTGCTCGAAGCGATCGATTCGTACGGACTCTATCTGCACCGCGTCACACAGACTCAGGGGATCATGCGCCTGTCGGACGGAGATATATCGCAGATGGTGGAGCTTGCCCACAAATATGAGACCGATCTTATCCTTGCGATCGGTCCGCGCGCGACTACGGATACGTCCGCGTCCGTCAACACCGAGGAAGGTGTCAGGATGGGTTACAGGCTGAGAGGACAGGAGCAGATAGTACGCGCTATAGAGGACGTCAAACGTGCCGCCCGTCTCGGATGCCGCGGCTTTCTTGTATACGACGAGGGCTGTCTCTGGATACTGAACGAGATGCGCCGTGCCGGTGAGCTGCCGGCGGACTGTCATTTCAAGGTCTCAGCTCACGCGGGACACGGAAACCCGTGCTCTGCCAGACTGCTTGAGAGCATCGGCGCCGATTCAATAAATCCGGTGCGCGACATTCAGCTCCAGATGCTTGCCGCGATGCGCCAGGCGGTCAGCTGCCCGATAGACATCCACACGGAAAACCCGAAATCCACCGGAGGATTCATCAGACACTATGAGGTGCCGGAAATGATACGTATAGCATCACCGATATATCTCAAGACCGGCGGATCCGTGGCGCAGACTCACAGCTGGGACAGCACCGAGGACGACGCGAGGAAGCGTGCGAAGCAGTGCACGCTTGTCAAGCGTATGATAGACGAATACTACCCTGAGGCTGTGTGGAGCCCGAAGGGGAGCCTGACACAAAAAACCGTTGACTGCTCGTCTGAGCTTAAATAAAACGGATGCGCTGACATCCGGATGAGATGAGAAAGGAAAAAAGAATATGAGACACCATATGTATAATCCGGACTTCAAATTCGTCGTTGAACCGGAGCATTTCAACAAATACACGGACAGGGAGCTGCTTCAATACTGTCTCGGCGCCACCATGTATATGCCCGGATATAAGGATTTTGCGCCGAAGATCCTGTCTAACGCCATGCCGGGACTCACCAGTATGGTGCTGTGCTTTGAGGACGCATGCCCCGAGGAGAAGGTACCCGAGGCTATGGAAAACGTCCACCGCTTGCTTGCGACTGTCACCGACGCCATTGATAACGGAACTCTTGACGGGGACAAGGTGCCGCTTATCTTTGTCCGCATACGGAACCTCGACCAGTTCAAGGCTTTCGGTGAAAAGCTGACGAAAAAAGAGGTACGCTCACTTTGCGGCGTCAATTTTCCGAAGTTCAATGCCGAGAACGGATATGAATACTATGCTTATCTCAAAGACCTGAATATCAGGTTCGATGAAATAATCTACGGCATGCCGATCATCGAGGACCCGGAGGTGGCGTATAAGGAAAGCCGGATCCAGGAGCTCATAGGCATAAAGAAAATACTTGATAAATATCATGATCTCGTCCTTCAGGTCCGCGTCGGCGGTACGGATTTCAGCTCCGTGTTCGGAGTGCGTCGCGGCGTAGACTATTCGCTTTACGATATCATGACCGTACGTGAGTGCCTGAGTGATATCATAAACGTCTGCGGCCGCAATAACGATTACGTCATTTCCGGACCGGTCTGGGAATATTTCCGCGCGCCTAAGGAGCTTATGTTCGAGGAGCTGCAGCATTACGGGATCGAGGATTATCTCATGCGCAGACAGCCTCTCGTCAACTGTGAGATCGACGGTCTTCTCCGCGAAGTCCTGCTCGATAAAGCGAACGGTTTCGTCGGACGTACCGTTATACACCCCACGCACGTGAAGTTCGTCAACGCGCTGATGGCTGTCACAAAGGAAGAATATGATGACGCGTGCCAGATCCTCGGCACGGGCGGAGGCGTCGTGAAAGGCTCCGGCGGAAACAAAATGAACGAGATCAAGCCTCATACGAACTGGGCAAAGAAGGTATACAATCGCGCCCGCGCATTCGGAGTCATAAAGAACGAGAGCGGATACGTCAAGCTTTTCGCGGTCAATGAGCAGTAAGCGGGCAAAACAGGATGAAAGTCATTGAACTCACAACTCCGATCAAAGCGGAGGACATAGCGGTGCTGAACGTCGGGGACGCTGTTGAAATCAGCGGATATATCCTCTGCGGGAGGGACGCCGTTCTGCCGAAGGTCGTCGGAATGATCGAAAGAGGGGAAGCCGGGGAACTCGGCGTCGATCTTGAAGGTCAGGTCATATTCCACACCGCCGTAAGCGTTGCCGGAGTCGGACCGACTAGCTCCAACAAGCTTGAAATAGAGAGCAGTATCGAGCCTCTCAGCCGTGCCGGAGTAAAGGTCCATCTCGGAAAAGGCGCGCTCAAAAAGGAAACCGTGGAGGCGCTTGACCGCTGCGGTTCAGTTTATGCTGTTATCCCTCCGGTGACCGCTCTCCTTGGAGCGAAAACAGGCGAAAAAAAGATCATCGCGTTCCCCGAACTCGGAATGGAGGCTTTACATCTGATCAAAGTCGACAAATATCCGGCTATCATCGGCGCGGCACACGGGAGGAGCATATATGAACAGAAGCTATGAAGAAACTGTAGCTCTGGTAAGGGATACGCTCGTCAGAGCCGGGTCCTCTTTCAGACCGGATAAAAAAGCCGCATATGAAAGAGCCGTAAAGAACGAAACGAATCCTCAGGCGCGCTGGGTGCTTGAGCAGATAATCGAAAACGCAAAAGCCGCGGAGAGGGATCAGAGTCCGCTGTGCGACGATACCGGCATCCCGCATCTTATACTTGAGGTAGGCGGTGATCGCGCCGTTACGGGACGCCTTCTTGACGCTGTCAGGGAAGGCGTTGCCGAGGGCCTGCGCAAGCTTCCCGGCAGACCGATGGGGATAATGGGCAATGACAGTCAGAGGATAGATCAGAGCGGAGGACCGGATCCGGACAGCGCCGGGGTAGAGCCCGCGCCGATATTGATCAGACGCTGCGAGGACGGCGTCATACGGCTTCATATCCTTATGTTCGGCGGCGGCCCTGCGATAAGAGCAAAGACGTACCGCGTGTTCCATAAGCATGATACCGATGTCGTGATCGACGAGATAGTCAGGTGGGCGTCTGAAGGAGTCGCTCAGCTCGGATGTTCACCGTGCACGCTCGCCGTCGGGATCGGAAGATCGCATTACGAAGCCGCGGCTCTGATGCTGCAGGCGCAGGCGGACGGAAGGTACGACGTGCAGTCCGACATGGAGCGGAGGATCACGGAAGCAGTCAACAGATCAGGCGTCGGTCCGCTCGGACTCGGCGGAGATACGAGTGTTATCGCTACGTTTCTGAAGGTCGGACCGCAGCGGGCGTCGGGCGTGCGTATAGTCTGTGTCAGACCGACCTGCTGCTTCGAACCGAGAATCGCAACGGTGGAATTATGAATAACAGACCGGAAGTCATCCTTCCGGTTTTTTTACCGGCATTTTATATAATATAAATTCAATAAAAAGGTCTTGACAATCGGTACGCGTAAATATATAATGTACTCGTATATTATTGAGTATAATGGAGATAATATCCAAAATCAAACGGAGGAGAAATCAATGAAGAAGCAGGCAAGGCGCGGATATGCATGGACGCTCATCGTATCCGCACTACTGGTGGTTTTTATGCTTTGCATGTCTTCGGGAACGGTGCTTGCCGGATCTGCCGAGGAAAGCGGCGACGGCGCTGCCCCGCGTCTCGAGATAAAGTATAAGAACTTTTCCTATTCCGACTCGACGTACGTTCTTTTCGCAGTCAACTGCGAGAACTTCAGTGCGAGCGAGCACCCTGTCAAAATGCTTTTCTGGGAGGAGCCTCAGATAACAGGCGGTTATCTGAAAGACACGGAAAAGTACGAGGCAGAGTCAAAAGGCACGAACAAGATAGGAGGAGTACCTCACGAGATCTTCTATTCAGACGGCATAGCTCCCAAGAATCTGATCGACAGGATCTATTGCCGTGCGTATACGGAGATCGACGGCGTCACGTACTACAGTGAACCCGTAAAATACAGCCCCATCCTCTTCCTGCGCAACATGGCGCTTTCGCCGACACAGAGTGAGGTCAACGTAAACATAGCCAACGCTCTTTTGAATTACGCGGCGTGCGCGCAGATCAAGTTCGATCATCAGACTGACGATCTCGCGACGGATACTCATTACTACATCGAGCTTGAAAACGCCGTTCTTGACGACGGATTCGCGTACGGTCTGTACAAGGAGAACGAAGTCCTTCATCTCAAGGCGCAGATACCGGAAGGCGAATCGTTCGCCAAATGGCTTGACGATGAGGACAACGTCCTCGGCACCGAACCCGAGATCGATATAACGCTTGACCGCGATATGACCGTGCGTGCGGTCGTTTCCTCAGATCCCGCGTACTGCGATCACGATTTCGGCGAGTGGATAGAGGCCGCCGATGCGACATGTACAGAAGACGGCGTCGTCGGACACTACCACTGCGATCTCTGCGAGCATGATTTTGACGCGGATCACGCGCTGATATCCGGCCCGGTCGTCATTCCGGCTCTCGGACACGATCTCGTACACGTGGACGCGAAACCCGCCACGTGCGTAGACGGCTGGACCGCCTACGATTATTGCACGAGATGCGACTATACCGAGGGATATGAGCTGCTCCCCGCCACCGATCCTCACAGCTATGAGGAGACCGTCGTTGAGCCCGCGGGCGAGGCGAGAGGATACACACATCACGTGTGTTCGGTATGCGGCGACGAATACAATTCCGATTTCGATTATTCGCTTTACTCCGGCGTCGATTTTACTACGGCAGGCAAATTCGCGATACCGTATAATTTCGATTCGTCTGTTTATACGATAGAAGCGTCTGTACAGCTGGATCCGGACTATTCACAGCGTGCGGGCGTCATCCTCGGCAACTACGACGGAAAGAATCCCGGATTCAACCTCGAAATATACACGAACGGCCATCCGCGTCTGTTCTTCATGACAGACAAGGATACAAAGTATGACTACGTTTTTGATACCGATATCAGAAGCGAAGACGTTGTCAATATCGCGATAACGCTTGAAAGAGGCGTTGCGAAGCTGTACATCGACGGACAGCTTGCGGAAACAAAGGAGCTTGCCGATTTTGCGATGCCGCAGATCAAGAGGACTCTCGTCCTCGGCGGAGACAACCGTACCGGCAACAGCCAGAGCTTCAAAGGTACGGTCTATTCGGCGTCCGTGTTCCGCGACATCAGGACGGAAGAGGAGATCAACGCGGACCTGATACTGGCGAACGCGGATGATCCCAACTGCTGCGTAAGCTACAACCTCCTTGACGCCGGCTCTCTTATCGGCAGCACGGAGCTTGACGAGATACTCGACTACGCACAGGTAACGAACGCCGAGGAACTCGTATATCACGCGGGACACGGTACCCGCAGCATAGAGGTCATGAACGACATCGTGCTTGACCGCACGGTATACGTGATCTCCGATGTCACACTGTTCTCGAACAGCGACGTTTCGATAATCAGAGATCCCGACTTCTTCAGCGATATGTTCGTCATAGGTGAGAATTCCACCGGCAGGAACCTGATACTCGACGGTATCATCTGCAAGCTCGATCTCGGCAAGCCCGAGGCAGAGGGAACTCTCACGATAGACGGAAACAAGGAAAACGTCACGGACGATGTGTTCGGATCCATTGTTTACATAAACAACTCCGGCACGCTCAACATCCACGAAAACGCGGTCCTGGCGAACAATAAGAAGGTCTCGAACGCCCGCTCACTCGGCATGCAGCAGTATTACGGAAGCATGGTCGGCGGCGCGGCGATAGTAAATATCAACGGCGTCGTGACGATGGACGGCGGTGTTATAAGAGACAACGAAACGAACTTTGATGATCCCGGCGCGGGAGACACGACGAATGAGCTTTATCTGCAGTCGTGCTACGGCGGCGCGATCTTCAACAACAGCAACTTCACGATGACCGGCGGTATGATAACCGGCAACAGCGGTTATTACGGCGGTGCGATCGCCAATTTCCAGGAATGCAAGATCCTGGGCGGCGTCTTCGACGGCAACTTCACGTCTCACGCCGGCGGCGCGATATACGTTTATAACTCCGAAGGAAGAGTTCTCACCGTAGGCAGCGAGAACGGCGATCCCGACGACGTTATATTCAGAAACAACTATACTACGGTCTCGTCCGGCGGCGCGATCTACAGCGGAGCGAAGTGCTATACCCTGATCTACGGCGGATGCACGTTTGATTCCAATACGACTCCCGGAAACGGCGGCGCCGTTTATCTCGCAAACTGCGGAGAGATCGGACCCGGCGCGGTATTCACGAACAACCATGCCGGAACGGGCGGCGCGGTATATATTACCGCAAACGCGTCCGACCGCAGAACGACAAAGCTGACCGGCGTCACGTTCGACGGAAACACCGCTAAATACGGTGCGGCGGCAGCGATAGTCGGCGGCGATACGACCGTGACCGACTGTGTCGCGATAAACAACAGCGTGACGGTCCACGGCGCGGCTTACTATATCAATCGCCTCGGCGACAACACCGGCGCTGACGTGGTGATGACGGGCGGCAGGATCGAGAACAATACGTCAGACGGTGAAGCCGGAGCGCTGTTCGCGGACCTCAACTGTACCGTCTCGATAAGCGGAACGCAGATGAAGGATAACTCCTCTGTCGGAAACGGCGGCGCGATATCGCTTCACGGCGTAAAGAAGCTTGAACTCACGAACGTCACGTTCACCGGAAACTCCACATCCACGACAACGCCCGAGGAAGGCGCGGGAGTCAGCGGCAACGGCGGCGCGCTTTATGCCTCGTACCGTACCGTGACGGATGATACCGATCCCGAAAATCCCGTTACCACACGTGTCGCAAGTACCGTTACAGCGAAGGACTGCACGTTTGAAAACAACCATTCGGACGGCTCCGGCGGAGCGCTGATGGCGATCGATTACGATAACGCGACTACCGTTATCAAAGCGACCGGATGCACGTTCACCGGCAATACCGCGAATTCTCACGGCGGCGCCGCACATATAAGCGCTACCACGGCGGAATTCACGGACTGCGGTTTCAGCGGAAACACTTCAAACGCAAACGGCGGCGCGGTCTACAATAACAGCCGTGCAACGCTCATCTCGAACGGCTGCTCGTTCGAAAACAACAGATCCGAAAACACACAGTACGGAGGCGGTGCGATATACTTCACCAACTCCACAGGCAAATTCAATGACGCCGTATTCAAAGAAAACGGGTCGAATGTCAACGGCGGCGCGATAGCGGCTTATACGACGAGCACGGTCGAGCTGACGGACGTAACGGCTGAAGGCAACAGCGCAAACGCAAACGGCGGTTTCCTGTACGCGTTTAACTCCGCTGTTACAGTCAAAGCCTCACAGGGCAAGCGCAGCGTTATAGGCGGAGCCGACAACGGCAACACGGCGTCGGGCGGCGGCGGCATCTATTGCGATACGCACGCGACGCTCATTATTTCCGATACCGACCTTACGTATAACGCGACCAAGGGCTCCGGCGGCGCTCTCTACTTCGTGGAGGCGACCGGCATGGTCAATAACTGCGTCATGAGTCATAACGACTCCGGTATCAACGGCGCCGACAGCTACGGCGGCGCGATACTTGCTGGCTACGGTTCGAACGTCACGATCACCGATTCGGAGATCTCGGACAACACCGCTACGGCGTGGGCCGGCGGCATGTATATACGTCACAAATCCGAGACCCTCGGTACCACCGTGACGGCGATCCGCACAACGTTCGGCAACAACAGCGCCACGGCGTCTACTGCCGCGAGCGGCAAAGGCGGCGCTGTCCTCGTACGTGAATACTGCACGTTCAACGCGGACAACTGTACGTTTGACGGCAACTCCGCGTCCGGATACGGCGGCGCGATCTACATCGACACCAACGGTACGGCGGACGTAAGCGATTCGACGTTCAACGGAAACTCCACCGGAAGCGGCGACGGCGGCGCGATATACGCCAACAAAAACGTGATCCTTGATATCACAGGTACGGAATTCACCGGTAATACGTCATCAGGGACCGGCGGCGCGGTTTACGCGAACACGAACGCGACGCTCACGGTCGATGGCTCGCTGTTCGACGGGAACACCTCTGTCGGCATAGGCGGCGCCTACTACTCCAACAGCGCGACGGCAACGATGACCGATACCGATTTCACAAACAACTCCACGACAGGCACATCCGCGTGGTACGGCGGCGCGATATACACGAACGGAACGTCGCGTCTCACCATGACGGAATGCGAGTTCAGGGGCAACAACAACACCCACGGAACGGGCGGCGCAATCTGCGCGAGAGGCACGGGCTCTCTCGAACTTGACGGATGTCTGTTCGAAGAAAACTACACAGCAGGCGTCGGCGGCGCGGTGCACGTATTCGGCATAACCGCGACGATAAAGAATACGACGTTCAATAACAACAGATCGAATACCACCGGCGGAGCGCTCCAGATCGGTAAGGACGAAAACGACAACAGCTCGGCGACGGTCACAGACTGCACGTTCAGCGGCAATAACGCTGTCGGCGGCGGTGCGATCTACGTGAAGAAAGGCGCGAGCGCCGATATCACCGGTACGGCTCTGACAGCCAATACCGCCGGATCGACCGGCGGCGGAGCCGTCTACGCCGAGGCGGACACGACGCTCAATATATCCGATTCAACACTCAGCGAAAATACCGTTCCCGGATCCGGCGGCGCGATCTACGCAAAAGAATCGGCGGTCTGCACGATAGATAACACCGTGATCACGGAGAATACAGCCGGATACGGCGGCGCGATGATAATCTACGGCGCCGACGTCAGACTCACGGGCGGTGAGATCTCCGGCAACAGCGGTACTTCGGGCCAGGGCGGCGCGATCTATCTGCGTCAGGGAGGCAACGGCGAACAGGGATTGCTCGACGCCGACGGAACGATCTTCGGATCTAATGTTTGCGCGGGCGGATCCGGCGGCGGAGCCGTATACGTGAATACGAATTCACATTTTACCGCCGAAAACGCAACGTTCGATGGCAACTCCGCTGTCGGCGGCGGCGCGGTGTTCGTAAACAGTTCGACAAGCTCCTTTGAAGCCGTAAACTGTATCTTTAACGATAACACGGCGACCGGCCAGGGCGGCGCGGTATATTCAAACAGCGGCAACACGAATTTCAACGGCTGCACGTTCACAGGGAACTCGGGCATGGGAGACGGCTCGTATTACGCGGGCGCGGTCTATATGAACGGCACGTCAGTCTCTGTCATCGACGATTGTGTGTTCAACGGCAACCATATCGAAAAGTACGCAGGCGGTGCGATCTGTGCGAGAGGCACGGCAAGCCTGACGATCAACGGTTCCGAATTCAACGGCAACCGTTCGAAGGCCGCGGGCGGAGCGATCTACATCTTTGAGACCGCGAACGCCGTTATAACGGATACGGAGTTTAACGGAAACGCGTCCACCAATAACACCGGCGGCGCGATCCAGCTTGGCAGATCCGATAATTCCGACGCGGCGACGCTTACGCTCAACGGATGCACGTTCACGTCGAACAGCGCGACGAACGGCGGTGCGCTGGCTCTGTACGGCAAGGTCAGCCTGACGGCGGTCGATACGGACTTCATCTCGAACAGCGCGACTAACCTCGGCGGCGCCGTGTACCTCTACCTTGACGGTACCGACGCGACGTTCACGAACTGCAGATTCGAGGGCAATACCTCGACCGGCAACGGCGGTGCGATATATCATTCATGCGCCACCAATATGACGTGGACGAACGTGACGGTAAAGGACAACGAGTCGGGAGCCAAGGGCGACGCGGTCTACGTTACGAACGGTTCCGGCAAGAACACACACTTCACGATAAACAGCGCGACGTTCGACCAGAACGGAGGCGATCCGATCAACATCGGAAACACCGGCGCGTACGTTACCGTGACGGCAGCCGGCGTGACCGACGTCAATAACGATCCCGTCGATTTCTCGCTGCTCATCATCGGTACGCTGACGAACGTCACGTACGTCTGATACGACCGGACAGGAGTGCAAAAATGAAAAAAGCAGAAAACAAAAACAGTGACGGAAAAGCCGTGAAAAAGCGTGTGTTCAGAAGCGTGACGGCAGTCGCGCTCGCGCTCTTCGCGGTGGCAGGCAGCATATTGCTGCTTGCCCCGTCAAAAGCGGCGGCAGCTAACGTTATAAAACATTCTTATACGAGCGACTCGCCGTTCTTCAACAACTACATGGACAACGTGTACTCGCTTGACAACGAGACGTCGATCGATATGTGGTTCGATCAGCTTCCCGTATCGGAAAACAGATCGAACTTCTCAAGCCTCGGCACAGCGACGTATGCGAATATCAACGGAAAGACCGTAACGGTCGACAGCCTCAACCGCGACCCGGGCGATTCGATAGACGACCCGAACTTTGCACAGGGAATACTCATATATCAGTGCATACAGTACAAGGTAAGACACCCGGAAGAGGAGATGTTCCTGTACTTTTCGTCATACCGGACCTCGGTCACTGCGTCTGTCTGCGTAGACAGAAACAGCCGTTACTTCGGATACATGAGATCGCTGTTCGACCGCGAATATGACGACCACGGCTTCATCCGCATTTCATTCATGCTCGTAGAAGCCGCGAGAATGGGGATACATGTGACGGCAGTCACACAGCTCGATTCGTACGGTACGAATCAGTATTCCGAAACCGCGGAAAAGCACTATGCTTATAAATCGAATCTCTCTCACGTGACGTATTTCAACGGCTCGATGAACAGGGCGTGTTACAGCGAGTACGCAAACGGAAAGAAGGTCTCGGATTTCTTCAACTTCGCTCACGTCGGCTGGGACGTCGACGCGAGAGGCGCCGATATGAATCATATAAAGACGACGATCGTCTCGAATTATCTTGACAAGGACGGAGTCGAACACGGACCGAGCATCTTCCTCACGTCGTCAAATCTTGACGAAAACGACTATAAAGGACGCAACGGCAATACAGGCTCTCAGTCCGGAGTTGTCATATCGGATCACGCGGCGCTCGTGAACGTGACAAAGAATTACCTCGATCTTATTTCGGATTACAGGAGAAGAGACGATCTTCCGCGTTTCCGCGATCTGATCAGATGCCGTCAGACGGAACAGATCGATCTGATCCGTGAAGGACAGGGGGACACGATCCCCGAGGACGAAAAGCTCGTCTATCTCGGAAGCGATACGGACAGTATCTTCGAAATGTGCTTCACGCCGCTTCCCGGCGCGGTGATGGTTTGGGACACAGTGCACAACCCGTATGCCAAGTATCTTTCGGAAATGGCGGCTTCCACCGGTCCCATAGTGTTCACGTGGAACATGCCGTACAACTCATGTACGAATTTCTTCGAGTATACGTTCGAAGATATCATCTGCGAGGCGTTCCACAGAAACAAAAGCCCCGAAAACCGTATTTACATGCATTTCGAATCCTTCTCCGAAAGCAGGTATAACGACCTCGTGGTCGGCAAGGACATAGGATTCAAATACGTCAACAAAAACCTGAACAAGTACCTCCACTCAAAGGACATCGTAATGTCCTATGAGAAGGACGGGGAGCGGAAATACGTTTCCATAATAAGCTCCGCCAACTTCGGCGTGGGCCCGTTCTGGCAGAGGACAAACAGCGTTCTCGTTATAAAAGAGACCGAAGAAAACCATGATTTCTACACAACGTTCGGCCATGCAACGACGTACGGCGCGATCTGACAGGCTCCTCGCCCCGATCCTCGCCGCCGTAGTGCTGACGCTCGCGTCGTGCCGCGGAGGGGACGTCCCCGTTTCCTCCGCGAAGGACACGGGTATCGCGGAACAGACGGATAAAACGGGTGCGGCGATCACTGCCGTGGGACCGTCTTCGACCGAAACAGACGGTGAAGACCGGACCGGGGCCGCGGACACCGACGGACAGACGCCCGTAAGCGCCGGAGAAACGTCTGAGGACATGCAGACGACCGGAGTACAGACGACCGGAGCGCCCGACACCGAGCCTGTGACATCTACGGAAAAAATAAAAGATGAGACTTCCTCATCGACCGAAAAAGAAACGGAAGAACACCCGTATGACGATAACGTCGACTGGGATGCGTGGCAGACGTGACGGTCTGCCTGAAAGACAGGAGGAACATTATGAATAACGTCAAAGAAAAGAAAGAATACGTCAAAGCCGAGATCGAGCTGATCGAATTTGACGCTGCGGACGTAGTGACCGGATCCGTCACCGACGACAACGTCGACTGGGGCGACTGGCAGTCGTAAACACCTGACGGAAGCCGGAGTACAAGCTTCCCGCTGACAATTCTGCAAGGAGCGCGGACACGGTCCGCTGAGATCATATGAACAAAAGCAAAATACTGCGGTGCGCGGTGCTCGTACTTATCCTGATACCGTTCGTACTCGTATCCGCGGCGGATACGCCTGCCGCGGAGGAGACGCCGGAGCTCAGTGTTGATTACTACAACCTTTCATATGCCGAGAGCACTTTTATCGTTTACGCCGTGTCTCATAGCGGTATAGATCCGAAAACCACGGATATAACCCTGCTGTTCTGGGACGAGTTCAGAACGGACGGCTATATCAAGGGTACGGAATTGTATTCCGCAAGCTCAAAAGGACAGGCAAAAATCGGCGGCAAGCCCTATGAAGTCTTCTATTCGGACGGGATAGCGCCGAAAAACCTGACCGACGAGCTTTTCTGCCGCGCGTATGCGAAGATAGGGTCTGAGGAGATATACAGCAAGCCGGTGAAATATTCCGCTCTGAAGTTTCTGAACGGGCTCGGAAAAGACGGCTCGCAGATAAACAGAGATCTCGCCGCTTCGCTCCGTCAGTACGGCGCGATGGCGCAGCTGAAATTCGATCACAGGACAGACACGCTCGCAAACGAAACGTTTTATGACGTACGGCTTGAAAACGCGCACCTGTCCGACGGATTTTCATACGGCTTGTATAAAGAAGGGTCGGTGCAGACGCTTTACGCGGATGTTGACGCAACCGCCGCTCTGATCGTCTGGACGGACGAGGAAGGCAGCGTTCTGGGGACAGGCCCGGAATTAGAGCTGACCGTTGACCGCGACATAACCGTGAGCGCGGCCGTCAAACGGATGGACTCGCTCGAGGGGATACGCTTTACGGCGGACGATCACCTGAACGTACCCTATTTCTATACCGCGTCTCCCGTGACGGTCGAGGCTGCGATCAGCCTTCCCACGTCCGTCACCCTACGCGGAGGGGTCATATTCGGAAACTACGGTACGGGCGGAGGTACGGTCAACGTCGAGGCTTACAACGGCGGAAAGCTGAGGTTGTACATTTCCGACGGGAATTCGACCCCGGTCAATATTTATTTCGATACAGATATCCGGGGTGACGGAATAAAGCATATCGCGGTGACGCTTCCCGGAAAAGACGGCGTATGCCGGCTTTACGTTGATGGAGCGCTCAAGGAAGAGAAAGAGATGACCTGCGACGTCCCGGCCATGTGTGACAGGATGATGATCGGCGGAGACTGCAGGAACGGGAACGCACAGTATTTCAAAGGCACCGTGTACTCGCTGTCGGTTTATGAAGGGGTAAGAGATGGCGACAGCATCGCGCGCGACGCGCGCTGTGGCGTGGATACGTCAGACCCGATGCTTCTGAGCGCATACGTTTTCGACACGGCGGACAGCGTCAGGGATCTCGGACCGTACGGCAAGGATCTGAAACGCGAAAGATCGGGCTTTTCCGGAACGGACAGTTCTGACCGCTATTCACTTACGGACAATTTCGATCGCGTGCCGTTGACGTATGAGGCCCTGATCGAGACGAACGCCGACGTGTCGAACAAAAAGGGATGCACGATCATAGGTAATTACAACGATGCGTACGTACCCGGTATAACGTTCCGCGTCTATCTCAACGGGAATCCGAGCCTGTGCCTGAGATACGATCACGATCATCAGGATCAGTACACGATACCCGTCAGGATCCTCGGAAAAGGACGTGTACACGTCGCGTTTTCAATAGACGATACGTACGTTTACGGATATCTGAACGGCGAGCTGATGCTCAAAAAAGCCCATTGCGGATATCTGCCGGAGCTCACGCCGTACCCGTTTTCTATAGGCGGAGACAACCGCACGGATAACAGCTGGTGGTTCAGGAACGGCGGGATCTGCACGGTGAACCTTTTCTCCGGGTACAGGACGGCGGAGCAGATCAAAGAAGACATAAACAGGATCGACACGTCTGACCCGTCGCTTATGCTGTCGTTTGATTTTGAAGAATCCGACGAGGACAGAAGCGCCGCAAAAAACGTCCTGGTCCCGTATTACTACGATAAGGATTTCGATGACCCGGAGAGCTATGATTACACGTTTGCCTGCATAGGCGACACCCAGTCTCTCGTAAAACTGAATCCGGATAAAGTCCACTGCATTTACGATTTTATTCTTGACAATCTCGAAAGACTGAAAATAGAGCGTGTTATCGGACTCGGAGATATGACGGAAGACAATATAGACGAGCAGTGGGAGATCGTCAGCAGCGAGGTGTACAGGCTCGACGGCAAGGTCCCGTATACGGTGGTAAGAGGCAATCACGACCACTATGCGAGGACGGAAGACGCCGTCGCGACAAAGGAGCTGATGTTCGGCAAGTACTTTGATAACGAGACTTACGGAAAACAGTACGACGGAAGCTACGACGGAACACCGCATCACACTTACAAGCGCTTCACCGTGTGCGGCGTACCGTATCTGCTTCTCTGTCTCGATTACGGGCCGGACGATGACGTGCTTGAATGGGCGTCCGGGATAGTTGAACAGTACCCGGACGATAACGTGATCATAGCGACGCACGCGTTTCTGTTCCACGACGGGACAACGATAGATGAGAACGATATCTGCCCGCCGCGCTGTGACGAGGGCTTCAACAACTGCGACGAGATGTGGGACAAATTCGTATCAAAGCATAAGAACATAGTCCTTGTCCTCTGCGGACACGATCCGAGCAATGAGGTGGTCGTCAGTCAGATGACGGGAGAAAACGGGAACGTCGTGACGTGCTGCCTGATAAACCCGCAGCATACCGATTATTACAACCGGGCGTCCGGACTTGTGGCGCTGCTTCATTTTTCAAACAACGGAAAAACCGTTTCGATAGAGTATTTCTCCACAGTTGAGAACAAGTTCTTCAAAACAGACAACGAGATACTGATCGAAAACATCGCTTCTGTCACGTATAATTGAACAAGGTGAAAAACAGCCTCTGCTTACGGCAGGGGCTGTTTTTTTGTTCAAATGGTGAGATTGTGTTAAAAAAATGTGCTTTTAATGTTAAATAAGACGTTCGGGGGTTGACGTTTGCGTTCAAAGTGCGTATAATGTTGTTCACAAACGTGTCGCTTGACTTGAAATTCGGAACAAGGTCCCAAGAAGACGGCGGGGCTTGTCCGAATAAATGAACATTTGAACGGAGACTTTGAAATGGAGCTTACAAGAAAACAATTCGATATACTCGTTGCCGCGGCGGAAGTCAATTCACAGATGACCCAGCGTGAGCTTGAAAAGGCGACGGGACATTCTCTCGGGACGATAAACAGAGTCGTGAAGGAGCTGACGGAGGCGGGGTACCTTTCCGAAGGAAAGATAACGAACGCCGGGTTCACCGCGCTCGAGCCGTACAGAGCGAAGCGAGCGATCTTCATCGCGGCGGGCTTCGGCTCGCGTCTCGCGCCGATCACGTTCAACACCCCGAAGCCGCTTGTCCGCGTACACGGCGTCAGGATCATAGACCGGCTCATCGACGCATGCCTTGAGGCGGGGATAAACGAGATATACATCGTTCGCGGATATTTGGCGGAGCAGTTTGACCAGCTGCTTTACAAATACCCGATGATAAGATTTCTCGAAAATCCTGCGTTCAACGAGGCGAACAACATAAGCTCGTCTCTCGTGGCGAGATATATGCTGTCGAACGCCTACGTGTTCGAGGCGGATCTTCTCATAAGCAATCCGCGCATCATCACGAAATACCATTACAGCTCTGATTTTCTCGCCATAAAAAAAGACCGCTCGGACGACTGGTGCTTCCGCGTAAAAGACGGTGTTATCGTAGAAGAAAAGGTCGGCGGAGAGGGTGAAGACATCTGGCAGATGGTCGGCATCTCTTACTGGAACGAGGTTGACGGACACAAGCTCAGTCAGGATATCGCCGACGTTTACGGATCTCCTGGAGGCAAGGAGCGTTACTGGGAACAGGTCCCGTTAGTGTACAGAAAAGAGCACTATGCCGTAGAGGTCAAGGAATGCTTCGACAGCGATATAGTCGAGATAGATACCTTCAAGGAATTGAAGACGATAGATAAAACATATGATATCTGACACGGAGGATATAGAAAATGAGAAAAATCATAAAGATCACAGCGCTCGTATGCATTGCGGTGATGGTTTTTGCCGTTTTTACCGGTTGCAGCTCAAAGAAAGAAAAGGTCGTCATCTGGACGAGCGGCGAGGATTACAGAAACGAATATTATCTTTCAGAATGCAAGAAGAAATTCCCGCAGTACGAAATAGTCCTAGAATACAACAAGACCAGCGTCATAGCTGCAAAGGTAATTGAGGAAAAAGACAAATGTTCCGCCGACATACTTGTGTCGGAAGAGTATCAGTACCTCGAAAAATGCTCCGAATACCTTGCGGAGCTTACCGATTTCGATTATTCGGAATTCATGCCCGAGATAGTTCCGGAAAGCCATAAATACACGCCCGAATGCCGGAACGGCGGCTGTGTTATCGTAAACACGAAGGTCCTTGCGGAAAAAGGTCTGGCAGAACCGCAGAGCTACGCTGACCTCTTAAAACCGGAGTATAAGGGGCTCGTCTCGATGCCTTCTCCGAAGACCTCGAGCACCGGGTACATGTTCCTGCGCCAGCTCGTGAACGAGTGGGGCGAGGACGAGGCTTTCGCATATTTCGATAAGCTCTCCGAGAATATCCTTCAGTACACTTCATCCGGCTCCGGCCCCGTCACGGCGCTCATCGCGCGCGAAGTAGCGGTCGGTCTCGGCATGACCGCTCAGGCGGCCGTCAAGATCAACGGCGGCAACAACGAGTTGAAGATACTGTTCTTTGAAGAGGGCTCGCCTTACAGCCTGCTCGGCAACGCGGTGCTCAAGAAGAGCTCCGGACGTACCGCTGTCATGGAAGTTTTCAATTATCTTGCGACCACTCTCTGCAAAGGAGACCACGAACAGTTCCTGCCGGAGCAGATATATAAGGATTATCTGCCAAAGATGGCGAACTTCCCCGAGAATATCAAATACGGCAATATGTCTGACGACACGCTTGCCGAAAAGGAAAGGCTGCTTGCCAAATGGGATCATTGAACGACAAACTCGTTATAAGCGACTTATCAAAGGGTTATAAAGACAAAGACGTTCTGAGAGGCGTGAGCTTTACGGTCAGGGACGGGGAGTTCCTCTCCATCCTCGGACCGTCGGGCTGCGGCAAGACGACGCTTCTCCGTATCCTTATAGGACTTTTGCATCCCGATACAGGTACCGTCGTGAAGGACGGTGTCGATATCACGAACGCCGCGCCGGACAAGCGCGGGATGGGGATCGTTTTTCAGAATTACGCGCTGTTCGAGAACATGAACGTTGTGAAAAACGTGGAATACGCCCTAATGATAAAAAAGGAGACCAGACCGACGGCGCACGAAAAGGCGCTTCAGATGATCGAGGCGGTCGGTCTTTCCGAGTACGTTAAAGCGATGCCGAAAAACCTGTCCGGAGGACAGCAGCAGAGAGTCGCTATCGCGAGAACTCTCGCGCTGCAGCCGGATATAATCTTATTCGACGAACCGATGTCCGCGCTCGACGTAGCCACGCGTCTGTCGATGCGCAAAGAACTTAAGAGCATACAGTCGTCGTTCGGCACGACCATGATATACGTAACGCACGATCAGGAGGAGGCGTTCGCGTTATCCGACAGGATAATGATAATGGACAACGGCGTCATCAGCCAGCTCGATACGCCGGAGACGATCTGTGAGGCGCCGGCAAACGACTACGTACGGTCGTTCGTGCTTGACAACCTGCGCGCCAAGATCGATTCGCTATCAAAATACGCGCCGGGGCTCAGAGAATGAAACAGAGAAAAACTACCAAGATAATAATCCAGCTCTGTCTGCTGCTGTTCTTTGCGACAGTCGTTATAGCGCCGATCGTCGGGATGTTCCTGCGCATCACGCCTGAAAGCTTCAGAGAGATGACCTCGTCGTCTCAGTTCATGCCTGCGCTGATCAATTCGGTCACGACCACGCTCACTGCAACGGTAATCTCCGTCGTCCTTGCGCTCTGCGCCTCGTTCGCGGTGTGCCGGACGGATATACGTGGAAAGAGCTTTTTCGCCATGCTTTTCACGCTTCCGATGCTCATACCGTCCATATCGCACGCGTACGGACTGAAAGCGCTGTTCGGCGTCAACGGATCGGGCATACTTTCCGTCATATTCGGAGACAGCATCAGCATATTCGGTTTCTGGGGAATCGTCGCCGGATCCGTGATGTATTCGTTCCCGGTGGCTTTCCTGATGCTGCAGAGCATACTGCAGTACGAAGACGGCATGCCGTATAAAGCCGCGGCGGTCCTCGGTATACCGCGCATCCGACGTTTCACCGGCATAACGCTGCCGTATCTGAAAAAAACGCTCATATCTACGTTTTTTGCGGTTTTCACGATGATAATAACGGACTACGGCGTTCCGGAAGCTCTCTATAATGCGGAGTTCGGAAAGACCGTGTCTATCCTGATGTATGAAAACGTGCTCAGCGTGGAATACGGACGTGCGTCCGTCGTAGGGCTTTTGCTTCTGATACCCGCGGTGATCGCTTTCGCGGTCGACCTGCTCGTACCGGAACAGAGCCAGTCCGGTTTCGTGACCGAATACGCGGAGCCCGGAGAGGGCAGGGCGGCAAGGACGGCGGCATACGTCTTCTGCATACTGCTTTCCGTGATCGTTGCGATGCCGATTGTCGCTTTCGGTGTGCAGATGTTCGCGAGCGCGTATCCCAACGATATGACGTTCACGCTGTCACATATAGCCGATACGATGAGGAGCGGCGCCGACGGATTCCTGCTCAACTCGCTCATATATTCCGTTTTCGCGGCGCTTTCCGGCACGGTCCTCGCATTCATCTGCGCGTATCTGACCGCAAGAGCGAAAAGCGGGGTCTCTAACGGACTGCACCTGATATCCATAACGTCCGTGGCTATACCGGGTCTGGTTCTCGGTCTGTCGTACGTCATTTTCTTCCATAACACGCCGATATACGGAACGTTCTTCATCATAGTGCTCGCGAACACGATCCACTTTTTCGCCTCGCCGTACCTTATGATGTACAACACGCTCGGAAAGGTCAATCCGGACCTCGAATCCGTCGGCAGAACGATAGGAGTCGGCAGAATACGCATTATAACCGACGTCATTCTGCCCAAGGTGCGGTTCACGATGTACGAAATGGCGGTGTATTTCTTCGTCAACTCTATGATGACGATCTCAGCGGTTTCACTGCTGGCTCCGCCGTCGCCGAAACCGATAGCGGTCATGATATCGCAGTCGGTCAGCCAAATGCAGATAGAAAAAGCCGCGGTCGTATCGCTGATCATATTGCTGATCAACCTGGTGCTGCGCCTCGCGGTGACGCTCATAAACAGGCGCAGACAGCCGGCGTAAACATTAAAACAGACGGTACTGACCGTCTGTTTTTTTTGCTTTATTCAGATCATTCTACCCTTCCGGTGACTTTTACGGTGCCGTCGGGCTGCCATGAAAGGCCGAATATCTCGAGGTACTGCTCGCAGCCGGGCTCGCGCAGACAGCTTGAGACGTACCATTTTCCTTTGAATTCGAACACCTCCGCGCACGACGGGACGTTCGCGGGGCAGAGCGGCGGCACGGTCCACGGTATGAGCATGCCGAGACTGCGCCAGCCGTTTACGGGACTGTCCGAAACCGCGTACGCGGTGCCGTGATTGCAGTTCGTGTAAAACATATAGTATTTTCCGCCGTGTTTCAGAACGAACGGCGATTCGAGCGCGGTGTCGCAGATGTCGAACGTGTACGCGCCTTCGTCGCGCCAGTTTATCATGTCGGAGGATGACGCGACGCCGACGGCGGGGCCTGCGCCCGCTTCGTTGTATTTCGACGTGCAGTAATACATATACGCGGTCCCGTCGTCGTCGACGAAGACCATCGAGTCGCGGCAGTCCGACCAGTGATCCTCGCCCCAGGGGCACCACGGACCGGGCTTGAGCACGGGGTTGTTTTCGTGCTTTTTCCAACTATAAAGATCGGTCGACGTCGCAAGACATATAGCCTGCGCAACGTTAACGTTCACCCCGGTATAATACATATAGTATACTCCGTCGCGGAAGGCGACGCCGGGAGACCAGACCTGATAATTCTCGAACGCGCCGCTCTCAACGCTGACGACCGGCGGCTCGATCCTCCAGTTCAACAGATCCTCCGTTATCGCGTGGCCGACGGTGTTTACCGGCATCGTGTCCCATTCGTAACCGATATATCCGCGGTTGTAAAACAGATGCATGACGCCGTCACGCTCGATGAAGCTGTGATCGACGAGCGCGGTACCGGGTTCGGTGAACCTCCCCTTCAGCGGATATTCGCCGCGTATAAGCGCTTCCGTGTACGCGCGCGCACGGCTCATGTAGTTTTCGACGGTATGCCCGGGCCCGAAGCCGAAGCGCCCGTGAGTCGACGCGCCGGCGTTGACATTGTACGCGCGCTCGAGCAGTACGTTCACGACGGAAACGGTCTTTACTGTCTCAAAGTCCCGGCGCAGCTCGAAAGGCGCGATCTTCGATTTCAGCCCGTAGTATTCCTTAAGAAACGGCGACATCTCTGCCATATCATCTCACCCCGTATTTATTATATAATTTATGAGGACCTGTCCGTATGCTGTGATACAGAGTCCGAAGCGGTCCGATCAGTTTTTACAGTAATCCGAGCGACGACATCAGATCGGACGCCGAGGTCTCTTCATCTTTTGTAACGTTCACGGACGCCTTAAGCTCATTTGACGAGCGGCGGCGCACTTTCGGGTCGAGCAGAGAAAAGATCCTCCGTACGACCATGAAGGGGTAAAGCCATTTATGCTTCTGAAGCACCGGATATTTGAATTTGAGCGCGTCGTAAGGCATGAAAATACGCGATAAGAGATATTTTGATTTTCCGCTTTTTGACACCTTTAAAGTGACGTTGTTCTCAAGCGTGCCGTATCTGCCGCCGTTCAGCAGATATTCGCCGAACCGTGTGACTGTATCGTCCGCGTCTTTGCCGTAAAACCAGTGATCGCACAGAGCGCGTACCGCAGAATCGAACTTCAACAGCCCGCCATCCTTCAGCAGCGCGTCACGTTTTTCGCGGTCAAATCCGGGTACGCGGTTCAAAACGAGCGCGTCGGTAAGCGTCTTTATCCCGCAGCCGCCGTTTATGAGGTGCTTCGCCGCGTGCGCCGTGAGGTAAAAGTAATTCATTTCGTCGTCAAGCGCGTATTCGTGACCGCTTACCGGAACGGCGTGCTCCCAGATGCGGGAAAGGAGTCCGTCCGCATCCGAAAGCCTGCCTTTTTCAACCGTATCGTAATGAAGCTCGACGTGGACCTTGTCACGGTAATACAGTGAAACGTCGTGGCTGCCCTTGTCTTTCGCCGTCATACCGAGCTTTTCCGTCAGTACGGCTACGCCGCGTTCAAGGTCGCTTTCTCTGATCAGTATATCTATATCGCAGCTGTTCCTGTAAAAGCCCTTTGCGTAAAGCTTCCGTACCGCCGCGCCTTTGATCGCGATGTGGTCGATCCCGGCTTCGTCGAGCGTACTCATGACCATGCCGTGCCAGTGATCGAGCAGGGTCGTCTGATATATCGTGGATACGAGACAGCTTTTGTATTTTTTATACAGGTCGTCATCCTCGGGCAAAAGCCCGTACTTTGATATTACGTCAGCCACGATCTGGGCGACGCTGTGCGCGCGGCATACCTTGAATATGCTTTCGAGCGTCTGCCTGTCCGCCTCTTTTATCACTTCCGGATCCGGCTCGGCGCCTGTCACGGCGGCTCCGATCAGACCGAACATTACTTTATATTCTTTTTCCATTTATCCTCCGTTTTACGCCTGCCGGTCAGTTCACGTTGTATTTGTCGCGGATCTTGCCGCATATGGCGGATACCTGTGCGTACGCCAGCGGGTTGCCGGCGGCGACGGTGCACTTTTCCGTGTATGAGAGGGGCGAACCGTCGAATCTGCTGACGACGCCGCCCGCCTCGGTTACTATCAGCGCACCCGCCGCGTAGTCCCAGGGGGAGAGAAGCATCTCGCAGAAGGCCGACGCGCGCCCGCACGCGACGAAGCAGAGATCGGCAGCGGCGGCGCCGCACCTTCTCACGTCGACGGACGTCATGAAAAGCCCGCGGAACAGCTCCGTCACGGCGCCGTTCATCGTGTCGCGCATATAAGGCGTCGTCCCGAAGAGCGTGAGGGATCTTTGCGTCGGTAGAGAATTGACGTGTATCGGCCTTCCGTTGAGATATGCTCCTCCGCCGCGGCGGGCGCAAAACATCTCGTCCTGATAAGGAAGATACACGACGCCCGATACTGCCTGTCCGTTGTGAAGCAGCGCAACGGATACGGCGGACATCCGGAATCCGTGTATGAAGTTGCTCGTACCGTCTATCGGGTCGATGACGAAGACGTATCCGTTGTCGGCGGCCTGTCTGTCCTCGCCCTCCTCTTCAGCTAAGAATACGGCGCCGGGCAATGCGGCGGACAGCTCCTTTTCAAGATATCTCTGCACCGCGACGTCGTATTCCGTGACGTAATTGAACGTGCCGTCCTTGCCGTGTATCCGGTCGTCGGGACACTTTTCGGGCGCCTTGAGTATTATTTCCGCCGCCCCTCGGACGGCTTTCATGATCTTTTCGGTTATTTCAGTCATATCGTTTCTCACCTTCGTTATATGGATTATACCACGTATTTCAAAAATGTCAAGTGACGGGACCGAAAGGTGCCCTGAAAGCGGGTTTTTTCTCAATATCTGCAAAAAAATCCTGAAAACCTATTGACAAACACATTATTTTGTGGTATGATGACTCTACCTCTGCGGGAGGTTCTTTTTTCGTGCAGAAAAAAAGCCGCCGTCGAGGGAGGTACAATCTTCGGCGGGATGCCCGAACCATCTCCGGGATATGCCGTCAAATCTAAACGGGAGGTGCCGTCATATGAGAGACAAGATAACACTTGCCTGCACGGTCTGCAAACAGCGGAACTATGACACCAAGAAAAACAAGAAAAACGACCCCGACAGACTTGAAATGAACAAATATTGCAGATTCTGCCGCAAGCACACTCTGCACAAGGAAACCAAGTAATTTTACCGGGAGGCTGTTATGGCAAACGAACTGAAAACTTCCGATAAAGCGGAAGTCAAGGAGGCCCGGAAAAAAGAAGGTCTGTGGACGCGCATTGTCAGGTTCCTCAAGGATTACAAAGGTGAACTGAAGAAGATCACGTGGCCTACGCCGAAACAGACGGCGAAAAATACCGGCATAGTGCTTGCCGCTATGGTAGTTATCGGTCTGTTCGTCGTTCTGCTCGACCTGTTCTTCCAGCAGATCATCAAGCTGCTCAGCAACATAGGCTGACCGTTTCCGGCAAACGCCCGGCGCCCGTTATGCGGGGGTGCGCGGACGTCAATTCCATCCGCATAAAGAAAGAGGCTCGCTATGATGGATGATTACTCACCCGAACCTAAATGGTATGTGGCACATACCTATTCGGGCTATGAGAACAAAGTGATGGACGATATCAAAAAGATCGTTGAGAACAGAGGTCTTCAGGACGTCGTTACCGACGTTCGCATCCCTGTTGAGGTCACCGTGGAGATGGACGGGGAGACCGAAAAAAGGCACGAATCGAAGATATTCCCGAGCTACGTTCTCGTCAAGATGGTGATGAACGATTTCACCTGGCACATAGTCAGAAACATCCGCGGTGTTACCGGCTTCGTCGGACCCGGATCAAAGCCCGTCGCCTTGACGGACGCGGAAGTCGCGATGTGGGGTCTTGAACCCGACGCCGCCGATCAGCCCGCGGCCGAGAAGAAATCCGGTCCGGATTTCGCCGTCGGCGATACGGTCAGGGTCAAGGAAGGCGTCATGTTCGGTATATCCGAGGTCAAGGTGCTTGAGATCTCTGCGGACGGCCGCACGGTCACGTGCTCCGCGTTCATGTTCGGACGTGAGACGGTGATCGAGCTTGACGCGGCGGATCTGTCGCCCATGTGAGCCTGACAGACGGGAGCATCCCGTCAACGCAGACTTTGTCTGCACGCGCGGACAGGCTTTTGCCGCTTGTCACGCGCTATCGTGGGAGGAAGATAAATTTTTCGTGTCTTCCGACAATAACCACATACGGAGGTAATAAAAATGGCAAAGAAAATCGTAGCTTACGTAAAGCTCCAGCTTCCTGCCGGCAAAGCGAATCCCGCTCCGCCTGTAGGTCCCGCGCTTTCTCCTCACGGAGTCAGCAGCCCTAACTTCTGTAAAGAATTCAATGAAAGAACCAAGAACGACATCGGTCTCATAATCCCCGTAGTCATCACGATCTACGCCGACCGTACGTTCACTTTCATCACCAAGACTCCGCCCGCCGCCGTTCTTATCAAGAAGGCATGCGGTATCGAGTCCGGCTCCGCGGTCCCGAACAAGACCAAGGTCGCCACGATCACCAAAGAACAGATCCGCAAGATAGCAGAGACCAAAATGCCCGACCTCAACGCAGGTTCCATCGAGACTGCGATGAGCATGGTAGCCGGTACCGCCCGCAGTATGGGCGTCACCGTCGTCGACTGATAGGAGGGCAGAGAAATGTTCAGAGGAAAAAAGTATAAAGACAGCGTAAAGCTCGTCGACCGCTCCAAGCAGTACGACGAGGGCGAGGCTTTCGAGCTTCTTATCCAGACAGCGAAAGCCAAATTCGATGAGACCGTTGAGGCTCACATCCGTTTGGGTGTCGACAGCCGTCACGCCGACCAGCAGGTCAGAGGTGCCATCGTTCTTCCGAACGGCACCGGTAAGACCGTGCGTACCCTCGTTTTCGCGAAGGGTGACAAGGCTGACGCCGCCGCCGCGGCGGGCGCCGATTACGTAGGCGCCGAGGATTACGTCGCGAAGATAACCAAGGAAAACTGGTTCGAATTCGACGTGGTCATCGCTTCCCCCGATATGATGGGCGTTATAGGCCGTCTCGGTAAGGTCCTCGGTCCTAAAGGACTTATGCCTAACCCGAAGGCCGGCACCGTCACTCCCGACGTTGCCCGTGCCGTCAAGGAAGCCAAAGCCGGTAAGATCGAGTACCGTCTCGACAAGACGAACATCATCCACTGCCCGATAGGCAAGTCCTCTTTCGGCGCGGAGAAGCTGATGGAAAACTTCGACGCTCTTATGGGCGCTATCATCAAGGCGAAGCCTGCCGCTGCAAAGGGTCAGTACCTGAAGAGCGTCTGCATCGCCACAACGATGGGCCCCGGCATCAAGCTCAACGGCGCGAAGCTCGGCGGCTGATCGGAATAAAAAAAGAACTGTCCGAATTTTAAGGACGGAAAATAAAAACCGGCTGAGGTAAGGAAAGTTTATCCTTATTTCAGTCGGTTTTTGCCGTATATCGGCACAAGCAGGAGATTTGTACCGCGGATCCCGATCATCATGCGCGTAAGCGCTCATCATGTTCCGCGTCAGCGGAACTCATCATCCGGCGGAGCTGATCATCACGCACGTAAGCGCTCATCATGTTCCGCGGCAGCGGAACTCATCATTCGGCGGAGCCGATCATCATGCGCGTGAGCGCTCATCATGTTCCGCGTCAGCGGAGTCCATCATTGAATGATGATCGTCCTTCAGACAAATGATGATGCTCCCTTTGGTCGCAATGATGATTTGCGGCTTTACCGCAAAATGATGAGATGAGCTCCGCAGAATGTGCCGGAGGCACTCATCAT
>CACYWW010000016.1 GCA_902778145.1 uncultured Ruminococcus sp. | reverse complement strand
AACGTGCCGCAGGCACTCATAACTTGCGAAGCAATCATAACGCGCGTCAGCGCTCATAACGTTCCGCGTAAGCGGAACTCATAACTGCCGACTGTCCTTAAGAACAGTCGGCATATTCCGGTCGTTTTATTCAGCTGAGTGCGCGGAGCGCCGGTAGCCCTTTTTCATACCGTTCCATAAAATCGCGGTATGAGCCGACGCCCTGCGGGGTGGGGAGGAGAGTTTTTTCATGCGAGCCGGAGAACACCTCCGTATCGAGCCATTCCGACAGGGTTTTTCCGTTGTTCAGGAGCATGAACGCCGAAAGAAGCGCCATACCGTACGCTCCTCCTTCACCGGCGGAGGAGAGGACTGATACCGGCGCCTCAAAGGCGTTGGCGAGTATCTGCTGCGCTATTTCCGGGATCTTGAAAAGACCTCCGTGGGCGTAGATCTTTCCGGGTCTTATCCCCTCGCCTTCCCGGAGCATGCGCATCCCCGGGATGAGCGGCGCGAAAACGGCGCAGAGGTTTGCCTTGAAAAAGTTAGCGAGATCAAGTTTGCCGTCGAATTCACGGAACACGAGCGGATGACCGGACGGTACGTCCGTTGACGGCTCTGCGGAGATGCAGTTGTACGCGGCTATTTTGCCGCAATCGGCGTCCGCGTTTTTCGTATTGTTATAGAGCAGTGAGTAAAGCTCGGTTTTGCCGGGCTTTAAGCCGCAGAGCTTTGCGAATTCATCGAAAAGAGCTACCCACTTGTCGATATCCGTACAGCCGTTCGTGCTGTGTATCAGCGCGACGTCGGCGCCGTCCGGCGTCTTGAGGACGTCGATCCCGCGGTAAACGCGGCTGAGAGGCCTGTCCGTGACTAGCTGTGCGAACACGGACGTGCCCGCGGACACGGAGCCCGTGCCCGGGCGAACGGAGTTCGTCGCCGTCATTCCTGTCCCGGCGTCGCCCTCGGGCGGACAGACGGGGATGCCGGAGCGGAGGATGCCCGTACCGTCTATCATCGCGGCGCCCTCCTCCGTCAGATACGCTCCAGCGGCTCCGGCTGGACGCGGCTCCGGCAGAATCGAGAGTATATCAGTGTCGTATCCGAGTTTCCGCGCGGCTTCGTTGAACAGCACGGCTCTTTTTTTGTCATATCCTTCACCCGATACGGGGAACATCCCGGACGCCTCACAGAGCCCGACCTCGTTTCTGCCGGTCATGCGCATATGAACGTATCCCGCAAGCGTCGTGAGATACGATATATGTTTTACGTGCTCCTCGCCGTTTATCATCGACTGATAAAGATTGGCTGCGCTCCACCTCTGCGGTATGTGGTGTGAGAAAAGCTCCGTCAGCTCGTCCGACGCCTGCTTTGCTTTTGAGTTGCGCCACGTCCGGAACGGCGTGAGAAGCCTCATATCACCGTCGAACACGAGATACCCGTGCATCATGGCGGATATGCCGATCGCGTCGACCGTGAATCCCGTTCCGTTTTTTTCTTTATAATCGTCTGCAAGCGCGGCGAAGCTTTCGCGCAGGCCCGTATGTACGTCCTCCAGCCTGTACGTGAAATAACCGTCCTCGAACCTGTTCTCCCAATCAAAGGCGCCGGAGGCTTTTATTTCATATTTTTCGTTTATAAGTACCGATTTGATCCTCGTCGAGCCGAGCTCTATGCCGAGAAACAGCTTTTCATTTTCCGCCATGTCCGTATTCCCCGTATTCGCATCCTATCCTGTCCGCGTATATCTCATCGCGCAGGACGAGACCGGAACCGTTTTTGTCGTACAGTTTAATGATACCGGTGCCGTTCCCGCCGTTCCAGAGCCTGTTGTGCTTTTTCGAGCCGTCGGGCGCCTCGTAGTTGATGAGCAGCATATCCTTTTTCAGACAGCTTACCTCCGTCTCCATCGCCGCCTTCGTGTTTTCCTGACGGACGTGCCAGCGGACCGATTCCTCATTTTCCTCAAAGGAGAATTCGGTCTTCACGTGAAGCCACGCGTGTGAGAAATTGAAATCGTATTCGTCGCCCTCGTAATACATCGCGCCGAGCAGACGGCGGTCGAGCGGGAGTGCGTATATCTTCGGCCTGCCTCCGCCGATGTCGAAAACGCTGTTTTCGAGCCGCTTGCCCGAAACGCGGCTGACGAGACTGTTCGACGAAAGCCAGACCCATGGGCTCGTGAAATCCCTGCCCCAGTTCTTGTCGGCGTAGCCGAAGCTTTTTTCTTTTGTGACGGTGTATTTTCTTCCGTTGAATGTCACCGTACCCTCATATTCCGTTTTCATCCCCTCGGCGTGCCAGTACATCGCAAACGCCTCGGCGTCGCGCACCGGGCGGCTCGCGCCGTATCCGACGTTGAAGGCGATCTTCTTGTCGACCTTCAGATCCCAGCTGAGCGAGCCGTGATCGCACATCCATTCCGGATGACTTTCGCTGTCCTGACGCGATACGTGGACGCTCCCCTTGAGGACCGTTTCCGTGGCGAGACAGTCTCCCGCGTCCACGACGTACGGCGCTCCCTTGTGGATCTTGACGTCGTCCCAGCCGAAGAACCTGTGAAGCTGACAGTGATCCTCGCCCCAGCAGCCCGCCTTGACCATGAGGTACGACGGGCGGACTCCCGCTGATCTGCCCCATTCCGTTTGCCCGAATACGGGCTCCGCGCCGCCGGACGCCGGGTTGCAGACGAAGAATTCTATAAAAAACGGCTTGTCCTCACCCGTCTCCGCGTCCTGCGCCGTGAATGAATGCCACCACCAGTCGTACCCGCGGCGGGCGAGAGGTCCTTTGAGCATAAATGCGTTTCTTGTTATATCATGATCGTTTATCATAACAGCCTCCTCCGATCGTGTTTTTAATGAATGATCTGAATGCCTTTTCGTATTTTTCCGTATCTTCAAGATACGACAGACCGTGCGGCGCGCCGTCTGTCTCCGTGAGCGTGACTATGTCCGGCGCTGAATCGCGTATCTCGCGCGACATCTCCACCGGCACGAAGCTGTCGCTTTTTCCGTGAATGATAAGTATCGGAACGGGACTTTTTTTCACGGCTTTCACGGCGGAGGACGAGAATATCCTGAATCTGCCGAAAACGAACGATCCGAGTATGATGAACGGGTATGAGACGTATCTCACCCGCAGCATCCTGTCCGCCGTTCGCGATACTATCGCGAACGGGGAAGAATACGGGCAGTCCGCTATGATGCCGCGGACGTTGCCGGGAAGCGGCAGCTCGGACGCCATCAGCACCGAAGCGGCTCCCATCGATACGCCTTCAATGTAAATATCCGTTTCGACGCCGTACGTTTTGTTTATGAAGCCGATCCGGCTGATGACGTCGCGTCGCTCACGGATTCCGAACGTGATCGTGTGACCGTCTGAGCCGCCGTGCGCACGCTGATCGACGAGCAGGACGTTGCCGCCGGTCTTAAGTGCGAGCTGCAGACCGCCGTAAAAACAGCAAGCACCGTGATCACCGTGATAAGCGCCGGCATGACAGTCCTCCGTTTCGTATATATCGGTTTTATTATAGTCCCGATCGGCGTTTCTGTCAAGTGGTACGGTATGCATAA
Source organism: uncultured Ruminococcus sp. (assembly GCA_902778145.1). GTDB lineage: Bacteria > Bacillota > Clostridia > Oscillospirales > CAG-272 > UBA1248. Next base: position 33,131 of record CACYWW010000016.1, on the reverse strand, counting down.
AAACGGTTGATTTTTCCGCAAGTATGTGATATAATATAATGAAACGTAAATTTACGGAGATGGATATGCTGAAAAGTATTTATTCCGGAGCGGGACCGGCGGCAACGGCGATAATATCCGTGTCGCTCATGATGCTGATCGGATTTCTCATGACCCGGATAACGTCGCGCCTGAGACTGCCGAACGTCACGGCTTACATAACCGCCGGGATCCTGATAGGACCGTTCTGCCTAGATCTCATACCGGAGCAGATCGTACGCGGCACGGAGTTTCTGCCGGATATCGCGCTCGCCTTCATCGCGTTCGGGACGGGGGAATATTTCAGGTTCGACACGCTGAAGAAAAACGGCGGCAAGGTCGTCGTGATAACGCTGTTCGAATCGCTTCTCGCCTCGCTTGCGGTATTCGTCCTGACGTTCTTCGTGCTGAGGCTGAACACGGCGTTCTCGGTCGTTCTGTCGGCGCTCGCCGCGGCGACGGCGCCGGCATCGACACTCATGACGATACGGCAGACGAAGGCGAAGGGCGACTTTGTGGATACGCTCCTGCAGGTCGTCGCGCTCGACGATATCATAGGTCTGCTCGCCTATTCCGTGGCGATATCCGTGGCGGTCGCGTCACAGACGGGCGGCAGGGTGAAAGCGGCGGACATACTCGTGCCGGCGGGTATTAATGTCGGAGTCATCGCGCTCGGCGGTCTGTTCGGCCTTGTTATGAAGCTTATACTGTCAAAAAGCAGCAGCAGCGACAACAGGCTGATCATATCGGTATCGCTTTTGCTTGCGTTTTGCGGCGTATGCGCGGTGTTCGGGATCTCGCCTCTGCTCGGCTGTATGTCGATGGGTACGGTATATATGAACCTGAGCCGTGACGACAAGCTCTTCAAGCAGCTGAATTACTTCAGCCCGCCGATACTGCTTCTGTTTTTTGTCAGATCCGGCGTATCGTTCGATCTCAGCGCGCTGATAAAGCCGTCCGGATCCGTCGGAGCGTACCCTCTGCTGCTCGTCGGGATACTTTATTTCGTAGTCAGGATCGCGGGAAAATACGCGGGAGCGCTGGCAGGATGCGCCGCGGTGGGCAAACCGAAGAAAACGCGCGTATATCTCGGGCTTGCGCTCATACCGCAGGCGGGCGTGGCGATAGGGCTTGCCGCGATGGGTGCGCGTACGCTCGGCGGAGAGTCCGGCGCCGCGCTTCAGACTATAATCCTCGCGTCGAGCGTTCTGTATGAGCTGATAGGCCCGGCGTGCGCAAAGCTGTCGCTCTATCTCTCGGGATCGTATTCAGACAGGCTTGAGGACATAGCGCCGGTGCCGGAAACGGAGGACGGCGTGAAGCGGTCTGAGGTTGAGATACTTATCGAGCGCATAAAAAAGATAAGAAGCGAGCTGCCTCAGGAGAACCCCGCGGAAAAGGCGTTCACCGAGGCGGCGGAGAATTACACCCCGTATCTTCCGGAAAGGAAGCCGGGAATCAAAAAGAACAAAAGATGAGGTGTTGTCATGTTTGAACCGATAGGTCAGTTTCTCGGCAAGTGGTCGACCGAATTGAACGTAGCGTCCGCGGTATTGCGAGTCCTGCTGTCGATGCTCCTCGCCGCCATCATAGGCTGCGAGAGATCGAGCAAGCGTCATTCCGCCGGCCTTCGCACGTTCATCGTGGTCTCGCTCGGTATGACTCTCGCGATGCTCACCGATATGTATATACTCAGTCTCACCGACAAATACATATTCATCATATCCGGCGCCGCCGTCATAGCCATTGCGACGATCACCGTCAATTCCATACTATTCAGTTCGAAAAATCAGATAAAGGGACTCACGACCTCGGCGGGACTCTGGGCGGTCGGTCTGATCGGACTCGCGTGCGGCGCGGGGCTGTATACGCTCGCGCTGATCGGATTTTTCGCGGTGCTTGCGTGCATGGCGTTTTTTACCGGGATAGAGAAGTATCTGAAGAACCGCTCGAATCATTTCGAGGTGCATCTCGAGCTTACGAGCAGCGCCAACCTGCGGGATTTCATCACGACCATCCGCAAACTCGGACTGATAGTGGACGATATAGAGGTGAACCCCGCGTACGTGAACTCCGGACTTTCCGTATATACTGTCGCGCTTTCCGTCAACTCACCGGAGCTGAAAAAGTATAAGACGCATAAGGAGATCATCGAGGCGCTCTCGACGATAGAGTACGTGTATCATATAGAAGAGATAATAGTGTGATGACGCGAGGCGATCCGGCTGAAATACGTAAGGCTTTCAATTCAGCTGATCCGGCTTTTGTCGAGCTGAATTCGACCTTGCGGTCGAGCTGAATTCGCCTGCGGCGAGCCGGAAGCGACGGATAAAAAAGCAGACTGTCATAAGCCTGCTTTTTTATTCTTCCTTGAGCTTTTTTGACTGTCTTCGCTTTTTTTCCCTGACTATCTTCCGGATGCTGTCCTCGGACAGATAATACGTGACCGAAAGCTCTCTTATCGGAGTGCCGGCGCTGTAGCGGCGGAATATCTCCGTGTTGCGTTCGTCGTATCTGCGGCGCGTACCGTTGTTTTTGCCCCAGACCGCTTTTTTTCCCCGTTTCGGTACGTAGACGACGCAGCCTTCGCAGTATTTCTGTATCTGAAAAAGAAGCTCCGGCGGAAGCAGTCCTCCAGCGTTTCTGTACTTCATCTGTTTTGCCTTTCATTTACTATTCAAAGATCGCTCCGGGAGCCGCCGTAAGACGGCTCGCGGAGCCTCCGGATAAGCCGAAAGGTCAACACTTCGGAGTTATTCGGAGATCACCTTATTCATTTTAATCACACCGATCAACTCCTCTCTTTACAGAATTCACAAGGGCCGGTGACGCCCCCGCGTGATTTCATTATACCATAAAAAGGAAATATGTCAATAGGGGAATTTCCGTATAACGAAACATTCCCGTACCGGGCATTTTTATTTTTTTAACATTTTTTATATTGCCAAATGACATTACGGTGTTGTATAATAATACGAATAACGCCGCGGCACCGACCATACTGAACCCGCGGCGCGGCAGGATATGTATTACGATAAGAATATCAGATATTTCGAAAACAAAAAAGGCGTGCTTTACACAGGCTTCGCCCTTATAGTCGCGGCGTTCGTGCTGTTCTATATCTGGCCGATAGACGAGGACAATATGGCGTATATACCCATAGTGTTCATCGCCGTCCTTGCCGCCGGATGCATCATGTTCTTCGGTCAGCTGATGAAGAGATCGAGCGAGAGGGACATAGACGAGAACATCAGCCGCATGCTTGAGGGCTTTGAAGACAAGGCACGTTTTGAGCTCGACCTTTACGACAGGGAGCTGCCGTATATAAACCCGATAGTCACTCGTGCTTACAGGTATTACGACACCCCGTATATCAGGCGAGACAAAGAGGGCGTTTACCGGACGGACATATACGTCAAAACGGGGATATACTATACGCCGGATTCGCTCTGCACGTTCTCGCGCGCGGTCCATCTGACGGAGGAGGGCGTAGACGACGTTTCCTCAACGATCATGTACCGTGATATAAAACGCGCGTCGATCGACCCCGCGCTCCGCTGCTACACGGTGGGACGGAGAAAGGTCACGGTCAGGTATTACGACCTGAATATATACGGCGAGAACGGGCTGATCTTCAGCTGTCAGTGCAAAAACGACTATACGGTGGAATGCGCCGTCGAGGACATAAATAAACTTGTGGAGAAGAGCAGATCATGAAAACATTCAGACTCGCGTCGTTCAATATCGGCGCCTCGGCTAAAATGTACGGAAGATACGACAAAACGGATCTTTTCGCCATAGCCGATCTCATAAAGCGCTGCGGCGCAGACGTCGCAGCGCTGCAGGAGGTGGACCGCGGCTGCGCGCGCTCGGGCGGCGTAGATATGGCGTCGGTCATCGCGCGCAGAGCGGGCTACCGCTTCCGCCATTTCATAACGATAAGACCGTTCCAGGGCGGGAAATACGGCACGGCGATACTGAGCCGCTTCCCTATAACCGGGAGAAAAACGATAAATTACGACGTAAGGATCGCGAAGCAGGGGACGTCGTGCGGATACGTCACGCTCGACACGGGCGACGGAGAGGTGACTGTCTTCAACACGCACCTTTCCTGCGAGAGCGAAGAGGCGAACCTTGAAACGATGCGCTGCCTCGACGGGATACTGTCCGGATACGGCGGAGAGCTGCTCTGCTGCGGGGATTTCAACACGCTGCCTGATGTCGTCGCCGGTCATATGCACGGCGTGAGGCTCGCCAATACGTCTTTCTGTACGTACGAGGACAGGGGGATCGACAACATCCTTTATACCGGCGGCTTTGAGGTCACGGATGTGTCGACGGTCGACGCGACATCGGAGAAGATCTCAGACCATAATATGCTGATATGCACGGTAACCGTTAAATGAGACCGAACATCCTTTTCATCTGCTCCGACCAGCAGAGGCGCGATTGCCTCGGTTATGTCGGCAGGTATCCGGTAAAAACGCCGAACATAGACAGACTCGCGGCGGAGGGCGTCGATTTTTCGGAGGCTTACACGCCGAACCCGATCTGTGTACCGGCGCGCCGCAGCATGGTATGCGGCAGACGCCCCGAGCACGTCGGAACGCTTTACAATTACGATCAGGGGATACCGTCGATCCCCTTTTCTAATGACAACTACTCATGGAGCCGCGACCTCAAAGCCGCCGGATACAAATGCGGATATATAGGCGCGTGGCACGTTTCGGAGCTTCCGGCGACTGAATTCGGATACGACGATTTTATCCCCACGCACGCGCTCGGCGTGCGCGACACAACGAAATACGAAAACGGCTTTTTCGGCGATCCGTGCGATCTGCCTTATGAGCAGAGCGAAACGCACCGCGCCGCCGACGCCGCGATAGAGCTGATGGAAAAATACAGGGGCGAGCCGTTCCAGATCAGGGTCAATTTCCAGGCGCCGCATCTCCCGTGCCGCCCGAGCGAGCCGTTTGCTTCGATGTACCCAGACGCGCCTCTGTGGGACGCCTTTTACGACGATCTGAAGGACAAGCCGTATATGCAGCGGCAGATGGTCCTCAACTGGAACAACAAGGACACTCCGGAGGAAAAATTCCGCCGTACCGTCAGCCTGTATTACGGTATGATAACGCAGACTGACGACGCGATCGGAAGGATGCTTTCGTATCTTGACGCGACGGGACTTTGCGAAAACACGGCGGTCATATATACCTCCGACCACGGCGATATGTGCGGCGAACGGCGCATGCTGGACAAGCATTACGTCATGTACGATTCCGTTGTACGCGTGCCGTTCATTATCCGTATGCCGGGCGGCGCGCGCGGCACGGTCACGGACCCCGTTATAAACGCGCTCGACCTCGTGCCCACGGTCCTCGATATATGCGGACTTGAAAAACCGGACGGGCTCGAGGGGATCAGTCTGTATCCCTATCTTACGTCGGGGGTGCCCGATAAGATCAGGCGCTACGCGCTGTCGACGTATAACGGACAGCAGTTCGGGCTTTATACGCAGAGGATGATAACCGACGGACACGTGAAATACGTCTGGAACTGCTCCGATACGGACGAGCTGTATTTCCTTGACGAGGATCCCGCGGAGCTTCACAACCGCGTAAACGACCCCGCCTGCGCGGAGCTCCTTTCCGGACTGCGCCGTGACATGGCGGCGGAGCTTCTGGCGGCGGACGACTACACCATGCGCTCGCCGTGGCTTTACGACACGCTGACAAACGGCAGAAAGGCTTGATATGAGACTTGACGGGACCGTTGCCGCACTCTCGACACCGTACGGGCGCGGCGCGATAGCGATGATCAGGATGACCGGGCGTGACACGGAGAGGATCGTTTCATCCGTTTTCCGCCCGAAAAACGGAAAACGAATAACGGAGCTTTCCGCCTCGCACGCCTACTACGGGGATTTCATATACGACGGGGAAGCGGTCGACGACGGTATGCTCACGCTCTACCGCGCGCCCGTGTCATATACGGGCGAGGATATGGCGGAGCTTTGCTGCCACGGCGGCATGCTCGTCTGCTCGCTGATACTCAAAGCGTTGTATGAGGCGGGCGCGGAGCCCGCCGTGGGCGGAGAATTCACAAAAAGAGCCTTCATCAACGGAAAGCTCAGACTAACCGCCGCGGAAGCGATAATGGACGTGATAGACGCGGATTCCGTCGCCGCGCTCCGTCTCGCCGGCGCGAACAACAGGGGACTTTTATCACGCGAGGCGTCGGATATGTACGACGAGCTGAAGCACCTGATAGCGCAGACGTACGCCTATATAGATTATCCCGACGAGGACATGACGGACGTCTCCGTTCCGGAGCTGCGGCGGAGGATCGGCGAGCTGATAAAACGCGCGGAAAAGCTCAAGGCGAGCAGAAAAGAGACAGCCGCCGTGTGCGACGGCATAAAGACCGTCATCTGCGGCACTCCGAACGCGGGAAAATCGTCGCTTCTCAACGCGCTTACGGGCGAGCAGACGGCGATAGTCACGGAGATACCCGGCACGACGCGCGACATAGTCACAGGTACCGTCGTCATCGGTGACGTAAAGCTCAGGCTTGCCGACACGGCGGGGATCAGGGACACGTCCGACGAGGTGGAGCGGATAGGCGTTGAACGCGCCGGGCAGGCGATAGACGGCGCCGACCTCGTGATAGCCGTGTTCGACGGCTCGCGCGGATTGACCGACGGAGATCTGGCGCTCGCCGCGAAGCTCGGAACGCTTTCATCGCCCGTGATCGCCGTTATAAACAAGACGGACATATCGGAAAAAACCGTCTCCGTCCCGGGCTTCGACCGCGTGATAAAGATAAGCGCGAAGACAGGCGCCGGGATAGACGAGCTGAAAAACAGGATCAGAGAGCTCTTCCTTGCGGGCGGGATAGATTACGGCGCGCCGCACATAATCAACGCGAGACAGTATTCGCAGATACTGCGCTTCATTTCATCATGCGGATCGGCAGCGGCGGCGCTCGATCAGGGACAGACTCAGGATATAGCCTGTCTCGACCTCGAGGACGCGCTCACGGCGCTCGCCGGACTTGACGGCAGGGAAGTGAACGACGAGATAGTGACGGAGATATTTTCAAAATTCTGTGTCGGAAAATAATTTTGCTTTTTGTATTGACATTCGCAGAATTAAATGATATAATAAAGCTCACCAAAAAAACATGGAGGAAATATAATGTTCAAGAAAATTTTGGCAGCGGTTGTATGCATGCTTATGATATGCGCAGCCGCGGTCCCCGTTTTCGCGGGACAGAACGATGACGTTTTCGCCGGTGCCAAGCTCGATCTTCTCGTAGACCTTGACAGCATTGACGAGAACAACGGTTTCCAGATGAGAGGCTTCACCGCTTCTCCCGACGGAAAGTACGTATACGGCGGATTTCTGCAGAACGACCGCCACGTCTCCAAGATCGACGCCGCTACCGGTGAACATCTCGGACAGTACCTTCCCGAGATAGAGAACGACGACGGCGTAACGGCCCAGTTCAACTATCCGAAGGGACTTACGGTCGACTGCAGAGGATACCTCTTCGTCGGTATCACGCATGACACTCCCGCCACCCCGTACATCTCGCTCGCCTGCGTTGACACGGCTGTCGACGAAGATGGTTACATGACCGAGATCTCCCACATCACCGAAAAACTCGACGGCGATCACACCGGTATCAACGGCGTATGCGCTCAGAAGATCGGCGATAAGATCCTCGTCTACGTCGTCACCTGCTACGACAAGGATACCATCCGCTGCTATGACGTTACCGACGTCAAGAATATGAAACTTTACGACGGATTCGGCGTAGGCGGCGTTGTAGACTACAACGAACTCACCGGTTCCCAGGCAGACCCCGGATACATAGCCGTTGACGTTGACGGTTATATCTACCTCTGCTTCAAGAGAGACGGCAGCAGCTACTCCAAGGGCAGCGACGTCATAAAGATAGAAAAAGACGGCAAGGGCATCGTCAAGCAGGTAGAGATACCGCAGGCATACGGCATCTGCACCGCCGGCGATTACGTATTCGTCACCACTTTCGATAACGACGCTTCCAAGGTAGTCGTCCTCAACAAATCCGATCTCAGCCAGGTAGGCGAGCTCGTTTATGAGGATCAGATCTACTCGCTCGCGGGCTGCGCCTACGGCGGCGACCGCCTCTACGTAGGCGACCACGGCGACGGCACGCCCTCCCTCCCCGGAACGATCCTCGTTTCCACTCCTCTCAACCTCACCCGTGATCCGCGTGAGACCGAGACCGTAGCCGCGGATCCCTCCGTGACCCCCGATACGACCACGACCTCGACCGACGAACCCGTTGTTGATTCCGACGTTATAGTCATCGCTGATTTCTCCGATCCCGAGACCGTGCAGAAGCTCGGCAAGACCGGCAACAACGTAGATCTCACCTATGATGAAGAGAACGCCTGCCTCAAGGTCACCGTTACCGGTGCGGACCCGTTCTTCAATCTTCCGATGAAGAAGGACAAATGGTTCGACGGCGACGTTTACAATACGATCGTCATAAACTACAAGACCGACGTTGAAGACGTTACCGGCGAGATATTCTTCACCGGTAAGGAAGCGACCGATATAGGCTCCAACCACATCAATTACTTCATGGATCCCACCGAAGAATTCGCGGATCTCGAAATAGATATGACCGAGGACGATTACGGCAACTGGGCCGGTATAATAAGGACCCTCAGACTTGACCCGTCGACGTCCGACATCGAAGACGAAGTCTTCTACATCAAGTCCGTCTCCGTAAAGAAGGGCGAACCTGAAGACACGACCGAGCCTGTGACCACCGAGCCCGATTCCACCGAGCCTGTGACCACCGAGCCCGACACCGAGCCCGAAGGCACCACCGCCCCCGTCACCACGGACAAAGGCAAGACCACCACTCCCGCCAAGAGCGAAGAGAAGTCCAACAAGACCGGTCTTATCATCGGTATCGTCGCCGGCGTCGTAGTAGTTGCGGCAGCCGCGGCTTGCGGAATAATCCTTTCGAAGAAAAAGAAGAAATAAACGCTGAATAAGCAGAGCGGGACGCACCGGGTGCGTCCCGCTTTCTTATTCCTCCGCGTATACGGGTCCGAGATAGTCAGACGGCGCCTCATACCGTCCGTCCTTCATGATGCAGAAGTGGAGGTGAGACGCCTCCGCGCACTCGATCAGCGCCGTCTCACCGACGGCCCCGATAACGTCGCCCGAGGATACCTCGGCGCCCTCCGCGATCTTATCCGGCAGAACTACCTGAAGATTCTGATATACCGAGCTCAGCCCGTCCCCGTGGTCTATGACCACGGTCTGTCCCATCATCGGATCTGAGTATATCTTCGATACTACGCCGTCTGTGAAGGCGCAGACGGGATCTCCGACCGACGCGTGCAGATCCATGCCGTTATGGACTCTGTAGTCGTTCATCGTGACGGAGAAGACCGGCATGTCCATCGTATAATCCTTGATCACGCTGCCTCTGACCGGGACGGTATAAACGCGTTCTGTCGACGCGGGCGCGTCGGCGCTGTGATCCGGGGCGTCCGTCACGGGCTCCGTCTGCGGAGGCACTGTCGCGGGCGGATCGTTCTTTACCGGCGCTTTCGTATCCTCAGTTGTTTTATCGGGCTTCGGCGGCGTCAGTATATGCGGCAGGCTCGCCGTGCCGCCCTGCTTCACCGTGTCGGACACCGTAGTCTCGTCCGGCAGCGGAAGCTTGTCCTTTTTGTTCCTGCGGTTCACCGCCGTTATCACCGACACCGCCATAGTCACCGTTATTATAACGGCTATGGCGACGTAAATGATCTTCGCGGCTTTTTCCTGTTTTATCTCATTGAGATCCTGTTCCTCGTCCATTGCGGTACCTCCGTTCATCATTTGGTTTACGCGATTGTTGCCGCCGTACGCGGGTTTTATACATAATGGAAAATTAATATTTTGACGTTGACAATGCACAAAAGGCAGAGTAAAATGTATATAAAATAACTTCTATGGGAGGCATATCATGGCTGAAAACATGAAAAAAGGCGGGATAAGCGTTGATTCCGAACACCTTTTCCCGATCATAAAAAAATGGCTTTATTCCGATAAGGATATATTTTTGCGTGAGATAGTGTCAAACGGCTGCGACGCCGTGACGAAGCTCAAAAGGCTCGACTCTCTCGGACAGATCAGTCTGCCGGAGCAGGACTACCGCATAGACGTCGTGCTCGACAAGACCGCGGGGACTCTCACCGTTTCCGACAACGGTATCGGCATGACAGCGGAGGAGCTTGAAAAATATATCTGCAATATAGCGCTGTCCGGCGCCGTCGAGTTCATACAGAAATACGAGAACGACGAGAGCGGCAAGCCGCAGGAGGGTATAATCGGCCACTTCGGTCTCGGCTTCTATTCGGCGTTCATGGTATCCGACACCGTCACCGTGGAATCGAAGTCCTACACCGGAGCGCCCGCTGTGAAATGGGTCTGCAACAGCGACGGAGAATACGAGACGTTCCCGTCTGACCGCGAGGAGCGCGGAACGAGCGTCATCATGAAGATAACCGAGGACGAAAAGGAGCTTCTTGACGGATATAAGATCAAAGAGATCCTTGACAAATACTGCTCGTTCATGCCCGTACCCGTGTTCTTTTATGATGCGGAGAACGACGACCGCGAGGGTGATGAAAAGAAAGAGCCCGAGCAGGTAAACGACACGAAGCCGCTGTGGATGAAGCAGCCGTCCGAATGCACCGAGGACGACTACAAGGCGTTTTACAAAAAGGTCTTCAAAGACTACCGCGACCCGCTTTTCTGGGTACACATAAACGCCGAGTATCCGCTTAACTTCAAGGGCATCATATATTTCCCGAAGCTCAATTCGGAATACGAGCCGCTTGAAGGACAGGTCAAGCTTTATTACAATCAGGTCTTCGTCGCGGATAATATAAAGGAAGTCATACCGGATTATCTGCTTATGCTGCGCGGCGTTCTCGACTGTCCGGAGCTCCCGCTCAACGTATCCCGCAGCTATCTGCAGAACAACGGCTATGTCGCGAAGATAGCCGCTCACATCGTCAAAAAGGTCGCGGACAAGCTGAACGGCATGTTCAACACAGACCGCGAAAAATACGAAAAGCTTTATAACGACATAAAGATATTCGTGGAATACGGCTGCATCCGCGACAAAAAGTTCTTCGACCGCGTGAAGGGGAGCGTGCTGTTTTCCTCCGCGCTCGACGATAAGTCGTACACGCTCGACGAATATCTCGAAGAATGCCGTGAAAAGCACGAAAACAAGGTGTTTTACGCGACAGATAAAAAGACTCAGGCGCAGTATATCTCAATGTATCAGGCGCAGGGCGTAAAGATCCTTCTGCTCGACCGTCCGCTTGACACGCAGTTCGTTCAGACGATCGAGGCGGACAGGAGCGGAGTATCGTTCATCCGCGTCGACTCCGACGTCGACGACGTGCTGAAGAACGGAGAGGCCGCCGAAAACGAAAAGCTGAAGGAGCTGTTCAAAAAAGCGTCCGGCAAGGACGACCTTGAGGTTTCCTTCGCCGCGCTGAAGGACGAAAAAACGCCGGCGATTCTGAACGAGGACGAGCATGAGCGCCGCTTCGCCGATATGATGCGCATGTACCGCATGGACGGCGCCGACGATATACCGTCAAAGGCGAAGCTCGTGGTCAACACTTCATCTTCGCTGTATAAAAAACTTGAAGAGCTTGCGGGGACCGATGAGGCAAAGGCGGAAAAGCTTTGCGGATACGTGTTTTCTCTCGCGACGCTCGCTCACAGACAGCTCACGGCGGACGAGCTCAAAGCTTTCCTTGAAAGCCAGTACGAGCTGCTTTCGCTTATATGACGTTAAGCGATATCGGGAAAATCGACCGGATACGCGCGCGGTACGGTCACGCCCTCGCCTCTCACAGCGGACTTTCTCTTTTCATATACGAGCAGGAGCAGGGGCTTGAGGTCACGGTACGGGAAGACGGCTTTTCCGTAAGAACACGCGACGGATCGTATCTGTTTCCCGTGGGATCCGACGGATACAAAAAGGATTTCATCCTCCGCCGTAAAGGCGTAAGGCTGATCATGATGCGTGAGGAGGACGTGCTATTCACGCAAAGCGTGCTCCCGGACTTTGAGGCCGTGCACGACCGGGACAGGGACGAGTACGTCTATGACCGCGCGGAGCAGGCTTCCCTTGAAGGACACAAATTCCAGAAGATCCGTGCAAAGCTCTCACGCTTCTACCGTGAAAACGACGTCGTGAACGTGCCGATAGACGAAAACAATATCAAAGACGCGTATTCGATCCTTGAGAAGTGGACGCCGAAGGCGGGCGAGGGGGATGCGGCGGGCGCCGGAAAAGCACTTGACAATTTCCGTGCGCTCGGTCTTTCCGGGATGATAACGTATATAGGCGGCGTACCGTCCGGCTACTGCTGCGGCGGAGATATCGGCGGAGTTTATATGCTCTGCAGTGCGAAGCAGATAAGCGACGTGCAGGGATTGAACCTCAGCACGAAGCACGAGCTTTTCAAAACGCTGCCGGAGCATATAACGCTGATAAATACCGAATCCGATCACGGCTCGCCCGGGATCAGGATGCATAAAAACGACCAGAGACCGGTTATGATGAACGAGGTATACACGGGTACGTTATGAAGAGAAAAATGATCGTTCTGTCGGCTGACGCGCTCGTCTCCGACGATATGGAGCTGTTTGGGACGCTTCCGAATTTCAAAAAATATCTCGCCGGCGGCGCGTCGGTAAAAACCGTGAAAACGTGTTATCCGACGATAACGTATCCCGCGCATACCTCCATCGCCACGGGGACGTATCCCGACCGCCACGGCATAACCGGCAACGACGTGTTTTATCCGGAGCCCGGTCACCGCCCGTGGGAATGGTTCCATGATTCCGTCAGAGTGCCGGACATCTTCACTTACGCGAAGCGTGCCGGGCTTACGACGGCGGGCGTGTTCTGGCCCGTCACCGGCAACCATCCGGATATAGACATGCTGATAGACGAATACTGGACGCAGGGCGAAGGCGACACGAAAAGAGAGGCGTTCCGCCGCTCCGGCACGTCCGCGGAGATAATGAAGATTGTCGACAGATACGCCGACGGCTTCGTCGAACGCTCACACCCCGGCGCCGATATTTTCGTGATGAACTGCGCCGCGGACATCATAAGGGAACACAAACCGGATCTGATAATGATCCATCCGGCGAACATAGACGGATACCGCCATCACACCGGACTTTTCAATGAAAAGGTAAACGAGGGGATAAAAGAGACCGACAGCTTCATCGGTCAGCTCTGCCGCGCCGCGGAAGACGCGGGGACGCTTGACGAAACGAATTTCGTGCTTATATCAGATCACGGTCAGCTTGAGATAAAGCGCTCCGTCAAGCTCAACGTGCTTTTGTCGGACGCCGGCTTCATACGCGTAAACGACGGGAAGATCACCGGATGCAAAGCGTATATCCGCTCCGGCGGAATGTGCGCGTACTGCTACGTCTACGACAGATCCGTCAGAGACGACGTATATTCATACCTGTGTCACCTCCGCGACGAGGGCGTATACGGCATATCCGAGGTGCTGACGGAGGCGGAGAGCAGGGAAAAACACCGCCTCGGCGGACAGTTCGATTTCGTGCTTGAAACGGACGGCTACACGTCTTTTTCGGAAGGCGTCGTCAGACCGCTGACGGACAACTTCAAGCTCGACGATTACCGCCTCGGCAGAGCCACGCACGGCTATATGCCCGACAAGGGACCTCAGCCCGTGCTTTACGCCAAAGGACCGTCCTTCAGGGACGGGGCGACGATAGATAGGTGCGATATAGTCGACGAGGCGCCGACGTTCGCGCGCGCTCTCGGATTTGAGATGAAGGATACGGACGGAGTCGTACTGGAGGAGCTTCTGAAATGACGGAATACGAATACCGCGGCGTCGGCGGGATGCTCTGCCGCGCCGGGGATTTCAAAAAGCTGTTTCCCGAAAGAGACCCCGACTGCAATAAATACGATTTCGGGCTCGCGGTGCTTATCGGAGGCTGCCGCGAATATTCCGGCGCCGTCAAGCTCGCGAATATGTCGCTTTCCGCTCTGAGATGCGGGTGCGGTATATCGCGGCTCGCGGTGGAGGAGCGGATAGCCGACTACGTCGCGCCGTATCTGCTCGAAAGCACGCTGATGCCGCTTTCGTCGTTTTGCGAGGCGGAGCTTTCACGCGCGTTCTCGGGCGCCGCGTCCGTCGGTATCGGGATGGGCTTCGGCAGGAGCAGCGACAGGATCGCCGCCGTCGGATACGCGTTATCGACACTTGAATGTCCACTGCTGATCGACGCGGACGGATTGTGGGCGCTGTCCCGGATCAAATACGTCAGCCGCGGCAACGTCGTCATAACTCCGCATCTCGGCGAATTCAGACGGCTGTATGGCGACGTTGACGCAGATGACTCCGTTAAAGCTGCGGTTGAATACGCGGGTAAAAACAACGTTGTCGTGCTTCTGAAGGGCAGGATCACGACCGTTACCGACGGTGAACGCGTTCTTTTCATAGACCGCGGCTGCCCCGGTATGGCGACGGCAGGCTCGGGCGACGTTCTTTCCGGCGTCATCACCGGGATAAACGCGCAGAACGGATCCGATCTCTGTCTCAACGCCGCCTGCGGCGCGTATATCTGCGGCGCGGCGGGCGAGCTTGTGGAGAGGGAAAAGAATGCTGTCAGCATGACAGCATCCGATACGGTGTCAAAGCTCCACGAAGCCGTCGGACTGATAATCGGAAAATAAAAAAGCAGTGCCTGAGGGACGCTTGCCATAGAGCAGGTGTCCCTCGCGGTTTGTTTGCGGGTTTGGTGTGAATGAATCGTAGTGAAATCAAAAATCAATTTGGAGGTCACTGCAAACGGAAAAAGACGATAACATTTACGAGGCATTCAAATGACGCGATCAACTTGACTGCGTTCAGCAAATGAATTCCATCCGTAACCGTACGGGAGAAATGGTATTAAGCAATATAATTGACAACTAAACTACGGGGCTACTTCGTAAAAAAACGAAGCAACCCTAGTTTATTATTATTGATCAAATATATGTAATCTTTTGTATATTGAATCAGTCTGACATTTGTGATATCATAAACTCAACTGTCAGTTGTGTTGATGTTGCGTTTGAGTCGCTTCACTTTAGTTCTGTGACTTGTTATAATGTATTCAACGGTACCGAAATAATCAAAAGGAGATCATTATTTATGAAAGAAACAATGGGGCAAATCATACGCCGGCTGCGCAAGGAGCAAAATCTGACGCAGGAGGAATTGGCGGAACAATTAAATATTTCGGCGCAAGCCGTTTCCAAATGGGAAAATGAAAGCAGTCTGCCTGACATTTCACAGGTCGTTCCGATAGCAAACCTGTTCTGCGTTCCGACAGACGTATTGTTCGGTATGTACGGAACTGACAGCGGCAAAGAGGTCGATAATCGCCTTGCTGAAATATTCAGAATGCTTGATAACTGTAAGGATGGCGAAGAGGGACCCACAGCGCTTGCGATTCTGGATAAATACAGAGAACTGATACAATCGTATCCGAATAACGACTGCGTTCTGACAAATGCGATGGCTTTTGCAAATATGGTCCTTGATAATAACCGTGCCGAGCTATGCGCATTGACAGGCGAGAGCGGAATTCACGATCTTGAAAACGAAATTGTGCGCTGGGCGGGACTTGTGATTAAATACAGTTCCTCAATTGATGAGGTTTTATCCGCAAAGCAGAGTTTGATCGACGTCTTTCTGCGTCAAAAGAACTATGAAGCGGCTCTTGAGACGGTAAAAGATTTTCCACTATACACATGGAGCTTGAAATCTTATGTTAAAACACGAGTGCTGCATGAAGCCGGAAAACGAGAAGAAGAACTGAACGAACGCGGTTGGTACATATCCGAGTTATTCCGCGCTTTCGTACATCAGGTGTATATGATTGAAAACATCTATGTTGAGCAGGAAAAATATGCCGAAGCTTTATACTGCTGCGAAGCGATCCGTGATATTACGGAAGCGATATACCGCGGCGAAACGTACCGCCCGCCGCTGATGTACGATTATCGGAATTTGTTTCACACACACGCTCTTTGCCTTGTTAAATTCGGACGAAAGAAAGAAGCCGTTGACGTTCTTAAAAAATGCGTGGATTTCATCAAAGCGCAGGAAAAGAATTTCAATAAAAAAACAGATCTTAACATTCCTCTGTTTCCAAACGTCCGATTTAGTTACGGATTCGGTGGAAATGCTGAATATGAACACGCTGCAGAGAGAATAAAAAGAATTGTAACGGATGAAGCTTTCAAGTCGCTTGCAGATATCGACGAATATAAGGCGCTTGCAGAAAATGCGATAAAAGAAAGCTGACTCGCTTTTTAGCCCATACGAGGCGGAGAGAACTACCCGCCTCGCAGAGCGCAATGCGCTTTTGATGACCGTTGGTTGTCAAAAGTGCTTTTGCGTTGGTTTTGCGGAAAACAGCACAGATTAGAGCAATTTCAAAGCTAAGCTCAAAAAATCGGGACACCTGCTTAATTACAGGTGTCCCGATCGCGCTGCTTTTTTTGCTTTATTCGAACGGTTTGAGGATGCCCGCGTCCGACAAAAGCTCGTTGTAGTGGCGGACGCGGTCGGGCAGATAATCCTCGACGCGGTGACCGTCGAAGCCGACGGATACCCTGACGCCCGAGCGCCGCACGATATCCTGTTTTTCCTTGTCCGCGAAAAAGTCGAGCATGTATTTGTGCTCCCTGTACCCGTGGATCGAGTCGTAACTCACGTTCATCTCCCAGAATATGCATTCACTTGCCATGCGGGAGAAGTATTCAAGCGGATCCTCGCCTCTGTTTTTTATGTGCGAGAACATATCGGTGTGGGCTATGCCGACGAGCGGCGTCCCGCACCTTTTCGCGTATGCGAATATATCTCCTCCCGTCACTGATATGGGGTTGTCGAGGTTCTCGATCAGACAGTAGTCGAAAAACGATATGTCGGCGCCGTCCGGCAGACAGTGATTTTTGAAGCTCCCGCCGTCCTTCAGCGTGCAGAGCTCTATACCGCGCTTCACCTCGATCTTGCCGGCGTATTTATCACGGATCAGATCTATATGGTCGTAATACCGCCTGAGCGTCCTTTCGTACGTGCCGTTGAAGCTTTCGGCTCCGGGAGACGTGAACACGTCGAATCTTCCGTATCCAATGCCGTAATTATGGTCGGTGATGCCGATCATGCCGAAGCCGCCGTTTATCGCCGCCTCAACGACGTCCCGCGGATCGTCCCTCCCGCAGAAGGAGTAATAAGTGTGTGAATGAAGGTCCTGTATCATACCTGCCTCTTTCCGGCGTAGCCCGCCGGTCCTTTTTTTCTGTATTCGATAGCCGTGATGCCCGTCATCTGTTTGAAAACGCGTGAGAAATAAAACGCGTCCGGGATACCTACCGCTGCCGCGATCTCGCCGATCGGCGTGTCCGTGCCGGAAAGAAGCATCTGAGCGTGCCGTATCCTTATCTCGTTTATATACCTGCAGGGCGTCGTGTCGAAGAGCTCGCGGAAGCGGCGGAACATCGCCGAGCGCGAGCAGCCGAGCACGCGCGAAAGATCGGAGGAATCTATCTGCTCCGCGTAATGGTTCTCCATGTAGGTACGGAGCCGCATCATCTCGTCGCTCTTGAACGGAGCGGGCACCGCGACCTCGAAAAGTATCTCGACGATGCCGTGCAGATACGGAAGTCTTTTGAGAATCTCCCTGTTTTCCGACGCGCCTTTGATCAGTGCACAGATCCGGTCGTTGTACCGTGCGGGGAGGATCAGCGGAAAATCGTACAGATCCTCGAGCTTGTACATACGGTTGATCTCAACATCGATGAACACCCATTGCGCGTCCATCGTGCCGTTTTCCGCGGGCATGTGCCATATCCTCTGCGTCACGCGGCGCGGAGCGATGAATACGCCCATGTCGCCGGTCACCTCCGGCTCACCGTCACCCAGCGCTATGCGATAGCTTCCGCGCGTACTTTGGACTACGGAGAGCATAGGCAGAGATTTGATCTCGCAATCCTCGCTCACAACGCTGCCTCTGAAGCCGCCGACTATGTTGTCGCAAATACAAACGGAACGAATATCCATAAACGCATACCTCCGCATCCTGTATGAATTATACACCGTATCGCGGCAAATGTCAATAATATCACGCAAATCGGAGCAAAAGCTTTTTTTGCCTTTGGACGATAGTACAAATATGTGGAACTATAATGTATTGATTTTTAAAGAGCGCACTGTTAAAATGTAAACAGGGTCATAAGATCCGATCAAAAACATGGAGGAAACAGTATGAAAAAGATGAAGATCGCGGTGATAATCGTTATCGCTGCACTTATCCTTGCTTTGAGCTGCTCTGCGGTCTCCGCCGTATACGGCATGGCCGACAGAAAGGACGCTTTTCAGACGGTCGGAGACGGCGTGACCGCGGCTGAGGAGAACGGCGTCAAAGGGTATTCGTTCTCGAACGGCGCGTATCTTTCCGACTCTGACTGCGGCGTCGACTTCACTAAGCCGTTTTCAGTTTCTGTCACGGCGCGTGCGGCAGAGGAATATACTTCGGGTTTTGCCATCCTTTTCGCATATAACGAAAAATCGAGCGGCGGACATATTGAGCTTTATCTTGATAACGGTGTCGTCAACGTATACGCGCCCGGTGTAAACGGCGGCAACCCCGTCGCTTCATCTGTCAATCTGGCGGATCATAAAACGCACCACGTCGCCTTCAGCTACGACGGACAGACGTTTTTGTATTACGAAAACGGAGAAAAAACGAACGAATACAACGTATCCGGTATGCCGGGCGCCGGGAATACCCGTACTCTGACGGTCGGCGCACTGAACGAGGGGGGATTGAATTTCCCGGGCTTCATCGGCGATTTACGTATATTCGATAAAGTTCTTTCGGCTGATGACGTCAAACAACTGAACACCGTCGGCACTCAGACCGTTAAGCCGGTAGTCGAGGAAGAACCGAAACTGCTCTTTGAGGATAAAACGATCTATGAGATCAATGCCGGTGACGGCTCGCGAATCATTGCTGATTTTACGCCGAATATAACCGATAAATTCACGATATCCGGATTTTTCAATACGTCATCCGCAGAGCCGTTTTCGGTAATTATCGCAAAGGGTGTAAAAGCACCGGCGCATTTTGAAGTTTATATCGACAACGGCGAGCTCGCATTCTATGCACCGGAGATAGCGAACAACAACGCGGTCAAGAGCGGCGTCGCAGTCACGGACGGCAAGGATCACAGATTTGCCGTGACTTATGACGGAAGCAGAATGAGCTTCTTTGTTGACGGTTCGGCTGCTGCGTCGGCCGAGGTGGGCGGAGCAATAACTCCTCAGACGCTGAATTTCGGAATAGGCACGCTCGTTGAAGGCGGATTCCCGTTCGACGGCAAGCTCGGCGATATAAAGATATACAACTATGACATCGGGACCGAAAAGGCGACGGAGCTTTCAGCGCTTTCAACTCCTGCCGATACGGGTGATAATACGGAACCGACAGAGCCCGGACACGCTGCAAACCCCGATACTTCAGACATTCCCGCGGCTTCGCTTATGCTTCTTACGGCCATATCGGCAGCCGGCGCCGCGTTCGTTTTGGGTAAAAGACCGGTGAAAAAATGAAAAACAGATCACGTGCGATAACAGCGCTCCTTGTCTGCGCGTTTATGATCATACCGTCTCTTTTGTCGCTTTCCGGCCGCGCAAACGCGCTCGATCTCGCGGGGGCGGAGCAGAGACAGTATTACAAAAACGGCGCGTCGCCGATGAGCGGCGAGCCGAAAAACGTCACATTCGCAACGGCGGACGTGCCTGATATCGGGGACGGCGCCTATACGCTTTCCCTTGACGGCGTCTGGAGGATGACTGACAAGGGTACCGCGGCCGCTCTTGCGAAGGGCGAGGGCTGGGACGGCGCGATCGACGCGGACGTTCCCGGCAGCATACATACGGCGCTTTTCAAAGCCGGCGTCATAGACGACCCGTACAAGGGCGAGAACATGAAGACCGCCAATAAATACGGGGAGAAGAACTGGTATCTTCTGCGCTCCTTTGAATATTCGGGCTCGGGAAAAAACGTGCTTCTCAGCTTTGAAGGCGTCTGCAACGTCGCCGACTTTTATCTGAACGGAGTGAAGATCGGCTCGCACGAGGGCATGTTCGGCGGACCGTACATCGACGTTACCGACAGTATCAGACAGGGTGAGAACACACTTATGGTCCATCTGAAGCCCGCGAAGGATTATACGAGGACCGTCGTTTTCAACTGCAGCTACGGATGGCACTACGCAAAGCTTTTCCCGCTCGGGATCTGGCAGTCCGTAAGCATATCGGACGTAGCTGACGCGGAGCTCGATCACCCGTTCATCACGACGACTGACTGCAGGAACGGTACCGTCGATCTTGCCGTTTCTTTCAACACGAGCGGCGGCAGGGCAAAGGGAAGGCTCACGGTGAAGGTCAGCCCGAAGAATTTCAACGGGACCTCCGCGTATTTCACGGACGAGATCAACGTATCGGACGGTGAGATCCTGAGATACCGCGCGGACGTTCCGGACGCGCATCTCTGGTGGCCGAACGGCTACGGCGCGCAGGATCTGTACGAGCTTGAGGTGCTTTTCGAGGGAGAGGGCGGCAGTTCGTATTCGTCGTCTGAATTCGGCATAAGACAGCTCGATTACGCACCGCTCCCGCAGGGAGAGAACGCCGGCGCCTATAACCGTCAGTTCGTCATAAACGGCGTCAAAGTCTTCATGAAGGGCGCAGGCTGGTGTACGATCGACTCGATGATGCGTTTCTCGCGCGAGGATTACGACAGGATCCTTTCCCGCGCGCACGACGCCGGGATCAACTACTTCCGCGCGTGGGGCGGCGGACTCGTGGAGACAGATGAGTTCTACGATCTTTGCGACGAATACGGCATCTGCGTCTATCAGGAATGGCCCTGCTGCTGGGACAGCACGAACACTCAGCCCGCCGACGTTCTTTACGAAACGGTCGTTCTCGGCGCGAAGCGCCTGCGCAACAGACCGTCGCTCGTCGTATGGGGCGGCGGCAACGAAGGGAACGCGCCGTATACCGACAAGGTGCTCAACAATATGGGTAAGCTCACATATGAGACCGACGGCACGCGCGATTTCTGGCGTCAGGACGGCGGCACGGGCGGCATGAACATAGTCCATGACCATATCTGGTGGTCCGGAGCCTCACCCGAGCATTACATAAAAACATACACGAGCCTCGAAAACCTCAACATGAGCGAGTACGGTCTCGGAGCGATGATGGACCGTTCGTCGATCGAAAAATTCGCCTCTGAAAATGAGCTTGCCGAATGGCCGATCGGCGCGAAGAATTCCATTGCGTACCACACGGCGACGTTCAACGGCTTTTACGGCTGGAACCCCACGCCTTACGGTTACGATATAGATACTCATCTCCATTACGCCGCATACTTCACGGATGTTTCGGATCTTGACGAGATGATCCTCGGATCGCAGCTCTCACAGGCGCAGTCCGATTATCCGCTTGCCATCAACGCGCGTATAAAGGCGCCGCAGAGCTCCGTAAACGTTATATACAAGCTCAACGACAACTATCCGGGTGCCTCGTGGTCCATCGTCGACTGGTACGGCGCGCCGAAGGCGGCGTATTATCTGATGCAGGACGCGTACCGCCCGGTCATGGCGGCGTTCAAAGCGGACAGATATAACACGGTCGACCGATTGACCGGCGCCTCACCGCTTTCGCTGCCGGTCTTCATCCTCGATGATACTGTATCGCTTGCGGGAAAGAAGACGTCCGTCACGGTGACGGCGTACGACGAAGAGCTCAGGATCGTCAAAAGCGAGACGTTCGACGGCAAGACCGGATCGTCCGTCAATTCCGTCGGCTCGTTTGAGCTTACGGCGGAGCAGACCGACCACACGCCTCTGATCATAACCGCGGACCTTCTCATCGACGGCGCGTTTTACAACCGGACTTATATGTATTTCAACTATGAATCCGATCAGGGCTGTCTGTTCTATCTGCCGCGCACCACGCTCGAATATTCCGCGGACGGAAATACTGTCACCGTGAAAAACACGGGCGACGTTCCGGCGATAGGCGTGACGCTGAAGAGCAGGGAAGAGGATAAATTCGTCTGCTCCGACAACTATTTCATACTGACGCCCGGTCAGAGCGAGCAGATCACGGTAAACGACGCGTCGCTGTTTGAAGGAGTCGACTGCTTCAACCCGTCATCTCCCGCGGACAGGACCGCGCCGACGGCGCCGTCCGACGTCACCGTTTCCGACGTCACGTTCGGCTCTGCGGTCATCGGCTGGGGCGCGTCAACGGACGACGTCGGGCTCTTCGGCTACCTTGTGACGCTGAAGGACGCGTCAGGAGCGGAGAGCACGGTAAAGGTGCATAAAAACAAGACCTCCGTAAAGATCGGCGGACTTGAAGAGCTTACCGGTTACACGGTCACGGTCACCGCGTCCGACAACAATTCGAACGTGTCTGACGCGTCCGGATCCGCGTCGTTCACGACACTGCCCGACCTGTCCGCGCCTGCCGTGCGCGGAGCGGATCTGACGGATGACGGCAGGATCAGAGTCACGTTCAGCACCGCCATGGAAAAAGAGAGCGCGGAGGATACAGCGCACTATATACTCAACAACGACGCAAAGATAACTTCGGCGGAATCCTCATCCGACGGAAAGACCGTTTTGCTGACTGTCCCGGAGCTTGACTCCGAAAAGGCGTACACTCTCGGCGTTATCGGTGTCACCGATACGAAGAAGAGCGCCAACCGGGTCGACTATACGGAGGTCCCCGTCGTAAGAGGACTGTATCTGATGACGGATTTCGAGCCTGACGGCAACGGGCTCGTATACACGGGCGGCAAATACAGCGCCGCGGTAACCGGAGTCAACGGGGACGCGACGTACGTTGACAGCATATCCGGCGGAAAGGCGCTTTCGGCATCGTCCGGATACGGGGCGCAGGTCGGGAACGTGAGCTTCAGCTTCCCGGAAAACAGCTCCGTCGTGATGGATATAAGCGGCATAGCTACGGAAGGCTTCAACGTGCTTATCGCAAAGGGGCCGAAGACCTCGGGACATTTTGAATTCTACACAAGATCCGGCGAGCTTTATATATACGCGCCGGATATCGGAGACATCGACCTCGGATACAATATAAACAAAAGCGGCGAACCGCGCACACTGGCGTTCGTGAGGGCCGGCGAAAAGCTGAACGTATATGATTCCGCGGAGCTCGTCGCGTCCGTCGCGCTGCGCGGCAGGATAGCCGAGAAGACCGATACGCTTTCGTTCGGCGTGCTGAACGACGGAAGCCTTCCGTTCGGCGGTACGATCGACCGTGTCTGCGTTTACGAGCGCGCGCTTCTGCCCGTCGAGCTTGAAACGGGCAAGACGGCGTCCGTCGCGGGCCCTGAGCCCGGGGGCGACGATAACGGCGAAAAGATAAAGACAACGGATAACTTCAATGACGGCACTGCCGTGAACCTCTGGTTCAGACAGAGTACGGCAAAGGACGATTTCGTGATACTTTTCGCGAAGGCCGATAAAAGCTCAGGCAAGCATTTTGAGATCTATACGGAGCGCGGCGCCCTGTCGTTCTACGCACCGAAGGCGAACAACGGCAACGCCCTGTCGCTCAAGTCGGATCTCAATAAATACGTCGGATCGTGGCATATGCTCACCGTCATACACAGCGACGGCAAGCTTGAAACGTATATAGACGGCGCCGCCGTAAGCTCGGTCCCGATCGACTGGAACGTTGAAGACGGTGAGGCGACGGCGCGGTTCGGAGAGCTCGTCGAGGGCGGCTTCGCCTTCCCCGGCTCGATCACCGGATTCACGTTCTTCGATCACGTCCCGGATCAGGAGGAGATCGGAGCGCTTTACGCGAAGGAGATAAAAGAGCCGGCGGAGCCTGTGTCGGACGGAGGCATCTCCGTCGCCGCGCACACGCTCGTTATGAACGTCGGAGAGACCGCGGAAAGCATCATCACGGCGGACGGCGTACAGATCACCGTCGAGGCAGCGGGAGACTCCGCCGTATACGATAATGACATGATATCGGCGGTAAAGCCGGGTGAGACGGTGCTGAGGATCCGTTCCTCCGACGGCAGATACGTCTCAGCGATCCTCGTCATCGTAAACGATCCACGGACGCCGGAAATCACGGATACGGAGACCGAAGAGCAGACGGAAGCCCTGACGGATCCCGCCGTCACGGAGAAAACGGATGACGGAAAGAAAACCTCGCCCGCCGTCCCGATCGTCATCGCCTGTGCCGCGGCTGCCGCCGTCGGAGCGGCGATCGCGGTGATCATACGCAGACGGAAAAAATGATCCGATATAACTATGAGAAAGACCGGCACGTACCGGTCTTTTTCGTATACAAAAATTATAGTTGACAAAACGGCGTGTTTATTATATAATTGAAAAAAAGGAGGTTTGGATATGGCTCGGTTTTTTGTGCGCGTATGCTTCCCGTATCAGCTTTGCCTAGATATGCTGGCGGACGGGAAAGACCCGGTGCTCATGCTGAAGGATGAGCTTCCGACCGAATGCTCGCCGGAGCTTTTATATAACCGCTATACGTTCGGTCTCTTTCGGATCGAGGCGGAGTCACAGGACGGCTGCCGGGAAGTTTTTTCGGAGGCGTGGGACCGTGTTTTCGATCATCCGTGCCCGACCGTGTTCACGGTAAGAGACGACGGAGACGACGGCTCGGAGCTTATGCGCAGCATATTCGCCGGCTACTACGGCGCGGACGAGTATCTGAGCCTCATAGTTGATCTGTACGGCTCGATCCCGATCCTGAGGCAGAACGGCGCGCTCGAAGCTCTGAGAAGGAGGAGCTATATCCTCGCCTGCGATCCCGGCTGCGGGTTTACGACTCTTCTTTCATCCTTCGGCAACTTCCTTGACCGTATGCACGTTTATGAGGATGAAGCGGAAACGAGAAAGAATTACACGGAGTATATAGCGGCCAAGGAGACGGGCGGCGGCTGCGCCTCCCCGGACGATCTGATCGCCTCGCTGAGAGACCCGGAGACCGTGTCGTCGAATAACGTGATCGGCATAGACATAGGGTATTTCCTTGAGGGCGCGAAATACGACGAGCTGCGCAAATTCGCCCGCAGACTCGACCGGTCGCAGAACGACTACGTATTTGTCTTCCGCGTGCCGTTCCTTGAAAAAAAGGCGCTTGACGATGTCATATCGGTGCTGTCCGACGTGATGCTCGTCCGTACTGTGCGCGTGCCTCCGCTTCACGATGCGGTCCTGCTCGAACAGCTCTGGGATGAATTCTACCGTATGGGGTACAAATTCGATCACGCGCTGACAGACGCTTTCTTCGAGCGGGTGCGCTCGGAAAAGAAGGACGGGCGGTTCTACGGCTTCAAGACTGTCGCGAAAATAGCTCATTCGATCATACTCGAAAAGGCGTCGTCTGACGCGCGTATCATCGAGGGAGGCGGCAGCGCCGACAGCGCGGTGATACGGCCATCGGATTTACGGACGTCCGACGGTAAAACGGAAAAGGACGGCTTTGCCGAGCTTGCCGATCTGATCGGCATGGAGCAGATAGCGGAACGGATCCGCGAGATAACCGCGCAGGTCAGGCTCGCTATGAGGGACGAAAAGCTTGACAGACCGTGTATCCATATGCGTTTCACCGGCGCGCCCGGTACCGGCAAAACGACCGTCGCGCGGATCATCGGAAAGATATTCAGAGAAGCGGGGATACTGAGAAAAGGCGCGTTTCTCGAATACTCGGCAAGAGCGCTGTGCGCGGAATACGTCGGACAGACGGCGGTGAGGACCGCGTCCATCTGCCGTGACGCGTACGGATCCGTGCTTTTTCTCGACGAGGCGTATTCGCTTTACGAGGGCGGGCCGCAGAACAACGACTACGGCAAGGAAGCGCTGACGACGCTCATATCGGAGATGGAGAACCACCGCGACGATATGCTCGTCATAATGGCGGGATATACAGACGATATGGAAACGCTGATGCAGGGCAACGCCGGTCTGCGCAGCCGTATGCCGTACGTCATACATTTTCCGAACTACACGAGAAAGCAGCTGTATGAGATCTTCATGCTGATGGTGAAAAAGCATTTCGACTATGAGCCGGAGCTTGAAAAAGCCTCATACGATTATTTCATGGCGCTGCCGGATGATCTGATCGGCTCAAGGGAGTTTTCAAACGGCAGATACGTAAGGAACCTTTACGAGCGGACGTGGTCAAAGGGATCCCTGCGGGCGACGCTCGACGGTACGGACAGGATCAGACTGACGAAGGCGGACTTCTGCGCGGCGTCGTCCGAACCGGAGTTTTCCGAGGCTCCGAAGAAGACGGCGACCGTCGGATTCAGATAATAATGGACTCAGACACGCGCGAGACCGCGCGATACCGGGAAAGGAACGGACAAAGACAAAATATGATCTATATACACAAAGGCGTGGAATTCGAGGCGCAGGAGGGTACGACGTATCTGTCTCTCGCGAGACAGTTTCAAAACGAGTACGACGCGCCGATAATCCTTGCAAAAGCCGGCAACAAGCTCGTTGAGCTGTCAAAGACAGTGCCCGGTAAGAACGGGCTCGGTCAGCCGATGGAAACGAAGGAAGAACTGTCTTTCATCACAACGTATGACCGGGACGGTCACAAGACTTATGAGCGCGGAGCGACGATGATGTTTTTGCGCGCGATGACGCACGTCTTCGGCAAAAAGATAAAAAAGCTCAAGCTTGAATACGCCGTGGGCGACAGTCTGTATTTCGAATACGAGCTGAGAGACGGCGAGGTCACGGAGGAAAAGCTTTCAGAGGTCCTGTCGACGATGAGACGATACCGCGACGCGGACGAAAAATTCATCAAGATGAAGATACCGACGGAGGACGCGATCGAGCTGTTCCGCCGTCTCGGCATGAGGGACAAGGAGCAGCTGTTCAGATACCGCCGCAGCTCCACGACGAACATATACCGCTTCGGAAACTATTTTGATTACTATTACGGCTATATGCCGCCGTCCGCCGGGTGCGTCGACATATTCGATCTGAGACTGTACTGCGACGGGATCGCCATGATCCTTCCTCATCATACGACGCCGCAGACTCCCGGCAGCGTGTATATCCCCGCAAAGCTATTCGATACGATGCACCGCACGAACGAATGGGGCGGAAACATCGGCGTGCCTACGGTCTCGGCGCTGAACGAGGCGATAGCGGATGGCAGAGGACGCGATATAATCCTCGCGTCTGAGGCTTATCAGGAGCATATAATCGGCGAGATAGCCGCGAGGATAAAAGAAGAGAAGCGCCGGATCGTGATGATAGCCGGTCCGTCGTCGTCGGGCAAGACGTCTTTCTCGCACAGGCTCTCCGTGCAGCTGAATAACGTCGGACTCAAGGCGCATCCTATAGCGTGCGACAACTATTATGTAGAAAGAGAAAAGACCCCGAGGGACGAAAACGGGGAATACGATTTCGAATGCCTTGAAGCTCTTGATATCGAGCTGTTCAACGAACAGATGACGGCGCTGCTCGACGGAAAACGCGTAGAGCTGCCAACATTCAACTTCAAAAAGGGCGTCCCCGAGTATAACGGCTCGTCGCTTTCGATAAGAGACGACGACGTGCTTGTCATCGAGGGCATCCACGGACTCAACGACAAGCTCTCGTACGCGATCTCAAAGGACGATAAATTCAAGATCTATATAAGCGCGGTCACGGCGCTAAACATAGACGAGCACAACCGCATCCCGACGACCGACAACCGCGAGATCAGGCGCATGGTGCGAGACGCGAGGACGCGCGGCTTCTCCGCGAAGGAAACGATCTCCCGCTGGCAGTCCGTCCGCCACGGCGAACAGAAGCACATATTCCCGTTCCAGGAGGGCGCCGACGTTATGTTCAACTCCGCGTCGCTTTATGAGCTCGCCGTACTGAAGACGTTTGCGGAGCCTCTGCTTTTCGCGATACCGCAGGACAGCCCCGAATGGCCGGAGGCGAAGCGGCTGCTGAAATTCCTTGAATATTTCCTCGGTCTCTCGTGCGAGGACGTGCCGAGAAACAGTCTCATCCGTGAATTCATCGGCGGAAGCGTTTTCCCGGTCGGATAAATCAAAAAAACAGGCGTCGGCCTGTTTTTTGATCATAAAAGATCCGTCAGTTTTTTGGAATAGAAGAAATCGTGTACTACGCGGTCGAATTCGACCCAGAGCGGCAGAGTTTTGCACACGGAGGCTCTCGGACAGGCGTCGGCGTCTGATGAAAGGCAGGCGACCGCCGCCATCTCGCCCTCGGATGATTCGAGTATCTCGCCAATGCTGTAATCGCAGGGCTGGCGGTCCAGTATATATCCGCCGCCTTTTCCGCTCGACCCGCTGATAAGTCCGGCTTTTACAAGGTCCTTCACTATTATTTCAAGATATTTTTTCGATATTTCCTGCCTTTCCGCTATATCCTTCAGCGGTATGGGTCCTTCGCCCGCGTGCTCCGCGAGATCGAGCATGACCCTCAGCGCATATCTTCCCTTCGTAGAGATGACCATACCGTGCTCCTTTTCTTTTTTTCGCA
The DNA here is from genome assembly GCA_902778145.1 of uncultured Ruminococcus sp. Lineage (GTDB taxonomy): Bacteria > Bacillota > Clostridia > Oscillospirales > CAG-272 > UBA1248. The sequence goes on along the minus strand of CACYWW010000016.1, from coordinate 4,388 downwards.
TATTATACCGCAGGGTAAATAGGTAAATCAAGCACAAAAAGTTTACAGAGTGTAAAAACAAAATCTCTATTTACCTATTGACATAGTAGGCAAATAGGAGTATAATAGCGCCAACGGATAAAGAGAGGACAAAAATATATGAGAATATACGCAGACAACGCCGCAACGACGAAAATGACTGAAAAAGCCGTGGAGGCGATGCTTCCGTATCTGACCGGCACCTTCGGCAACCCGTCGAGCCTGAGCAGTGAAGGCCAGAGGGCGAAAGAAGCGCTCGAGGACGCGAGAGCGAGGATCGCCCGATGTATAGGCGCCGCGCCCAGGGAGATAATATTCACTTCCGGCGGCTCGGAATCCGACAATCAGGCGATAGTTTCCGCCGCGGAAAACGGGAAAAGAAAAGGAAAAACACATATAGTATCAGACACGATAGAGCATCACGCGGTGCTCCACACACTGAAAAAGCTCGAAAAAAAGGGCTTTTCCGTGACCTACCTGCCTGTGCACGAGAACGGTATCGTTCGTACGGACGAGCTTGAGGCGGCGCTTCGCGACGACACATGTCTCGTTACTGTGATGTACGCGAACAACGAGATCGGGACGCTTCAGCCGGTAAGAGATATAGGCGGGATCTGCAGGGAACGCGGCATACCGTTCCATACGGACGCCGTACAGGCTGTCGGGCACGTTCCGGTGAACGTCATTGAAGACAATATCGATATGCTTTCGGCGTCGGCACACAAATTCGGCGGGCCGAAGGGAACGGGGTTCCTTTACGTGAGAAAAGGCGTGCGCGTCCTTCCGTTCATAGAGGGCGGAGCACAGGAGCGGGGACTCAGAGCCGGAACCGAAAACGTGGCGGGCATAGTCGCGGCCGCGGCTGCGCTGGAGGAGGCGGTGTCCGATATGGACGAGGTCGCCGGAAGACTGACCCGGCTGAGAGACAGGATAATCAAGGGCTTTTCCATGATCCCGCATTCCGCCCTGAACGGCGATCCGGTTAAGAGACTCCCGTCGAACGTCAGCTTCTGCTTTGAAGGGATAGAGGGTGAGTCGCTTCTGCTTTTGCTCGACGACCGCGGCATAAGCGCGTCCTCCGGCTCCGCGTGCACGTCAGGCTCGCTCGATCCGAGCCATGTGCTTCTGGCGATAGGCAGGGTGCACGACGTGGCGCACGGATCCCTCCGCATAACGCTCGGGCGCGACGCGGACGAGGAGCAGGCGGACACTATAATAAAAGAGACCGCGGAGGTCGTTTCATATCTGCGCGGATTTTCGCCCGTATGGCGTGATCTTTGCTCCGGCAAGACCGGATTCATACTCTGAGGAGGGATAAAAAATGGCATTATACAGTGAAAAGGTGATGGATCATTTCCGCAATCCGCGCAACGTCGGCGTGATAGAGGACGCGGACGGCGTCGGCGAGGTCGGCAACGCTAAATGCGGAGATATAATGAAGATGTATCTGAAAATAGAAAACGACACGGTGAGCGACGTGAAATTCGAGACGTTCGGCTGCGGCTCCGCCATCGCTTCAAGCTCCATGGCGACTGAAATGATCAAGGGAAAGCCGCTTGAAGACGCGATGAACCTCACGAACAAAGCCGTCGCGGAGGCGCTTGACGGCTTGCCGGACTATAAAATGCACTGTTCGGTCTTGGCCGAGGAGGCGATCAGGTCGGCGATCGACGATTACTACAAAAAACACCCGGAAAAAAGAAAGGATAATTGAAATGAGCGGATACAGATTTGAGACCCTGCAGCTGCACGTCGGTCAGGAGCAGGCGGATCCGGCAACGGATTCGAGAGCCGTTCCGATATATCAGACGACAAGCTACGTTTTTCATAACAGCGAGCACGCCGCGGCGAGATTCGGACTGACCGATCCCGGAAATATATACGGCAGGCTCACAAACTCTACACAGGACGTGTTCGAGCGCAGGATAGCAGCGCTTGAGGGCGGTGTCGCGGCGCTTGCCGTCGCGTCCGGCGCCGCCGCCATCGCGTATACGATCGAGGCGCTGGCGCCGAACGGCGGACATATAGTCGCACAGAAGACCATTTACGGCGGAAGCTACAATCTTCTCGCGCATACTCTGGCGCAGTTCGGTGTAAAGACGACGTTCGTCGACATACACGATCTCAGCGCGGTCGAGGCGGCAACAGGGCCGGACACGAGAGCGATATTTACGGAAACTCTCGGAAACCCGAACAGCGACATACCTGATCTCGACGCGCTCGCGGCGATCGCGCACGCGCACGGGATACCGCTCGTGACCGATAACACGTTCGGCACGCCGTATCTGATCCGCCCGATCGAACACGGCGCGGATATCGTCGTCCACTCGGCGACGAAATTCATAGGCGGTCACGGCACGACGCTCGGCGGCGTTATAGTGGATTCCGGCAATTTCACGTGGGATCCGCTGAAATACCCGGGCATCGCCGCGCCGAACCCGAGCTATCACGGCGTCGCGTTCACGGAGGCCGCCGGAAGAGCCGCGTTCGTCACGTACATCAGGGCGATACTTCTGAGAGACACCGGCGCCGCGATCTCGCCGTTCAACGCGTTCCTTCTGCTTCAGGGAACGGAAACGCTCTCACTCAGGCTCGAGCGCCACGCGGAGAATACGAAGAAGATCGTGGAATATCTGAGGCGTCATCCTCTCGTCGAAAAGGTAAACCACCCGTCGCTTGAGGATCATCCGCAGCATGATCTGTACTTAAAGTATTTCCCGAACGGCGGCGCCTCCATATTCACATTTGATATAAAAGGCGGCAGGGAAGAGGCGTGGAAATTCATAGACGCGCTGAAGATCTTCTCTCTTCTCGCAAACGTGGCAGACGTCAAGTCGCTGGTGATCCACCCGGCTACGACCACTCATTCACAGCTCACACCGGAAGAGCTTGATGAGCAGGGGATACATGAAAATACGATACGCCTGTCGATAGGCACGGAGCATATAGACGATCTGATCGAAGATCTTGAAAACGGATTCAAAACGCTCAGGTAAAGGAGAAATGAAAATGTCGAAAATATATAAAAGCACGCTCGATCTCATAGGCAAAACGCCGCTCGTTGAGATCGCGAATATTGAAAAACTGCTCGGTCTGAAGGCGAGGATCGCCGTCAAGCTCGAATATTTCAATCCCGCCGGCTCCGTCAAGGACAGGATCGCCAAGGCGATGATAGAGGACGCTGAGGCGAAGGGACTTCTGAAAAAAGGCTCAGTTATAATCGAGCCGACGTCCGGCAACACCGGAATCGGACTTGCGGCGATAGCCGCGGCTAAGGGCTACAGGATAATACTGACCATGCCGGAGACGATGAGCGTGGAACGCCGCAACATCCTGAAGGCCTATGGCGCCGAGCTCGTACTCACGGAAGGCGCAAAGGGAATGAAGGGCGCTATCGCAAAGGCTGAAGAGCTTGCGGAACAGATCCCGGACAGCTTCATCCCGGGACAGTTCGTGAATCCCGCCAACCCGGCGATACACCGCACTACGACAGGTCCTGAGATCTGGGAGGATACGGACGGAGAGGCCGCCGTGTTCGTCGCCGGCGTGGGCACGGGCGGCACGGTCACAGGCGTCGGCGAATATCTGAAGAGCAGGGATCCCGGAGTAAAGGTGGTCGCGGTAGAGCCGGATTCGTCGCCCGTACTGTCAGAAGGCGTATCCGGCGCTCATAAGATACAGGGCATCGGCGCCGGATTCGTTCCGGACGTGCTGAACACGAAGGTGTATGACACCGTGTTCCGCGTAAAGAACGAGGAGGCGTTCGCCGCGGCGAAGCTGCTCGCCGTAAAGGAGGGTATTTCCGTCGGCATCTCTTCCGGCGCCGCGCTTCACGCGGCGATCGCGCTCGCGAAGCTCCCGGAATACGAGGGAAAGCTCATTGTTGCGCTTTTGCCGGACAGCGGAGACAGATACTATTCAACACCGCTTTTCACTGAGTGAAAAACAGACGCGGACGTTTTTGTCCGCGTCGTTTTATGAAATACAGAAAAAGTCATGGCGGAATGTCCGACGGTGTTGTCACCGGTCTCCCGTGATCCTTCCGAGCACTTCGCACACGATGAAATCAAATCCGTCCTCTTAACCCGGCGAAGTCGGATTTCATCACGAAACGATTTCATCCACCGAAGGTGGATTTAACCCGTCCGTAAGGACGGATTTAGTTGAAAAAGTCCGGCGCTTGCGCGTCGGACTTTTTCTGGTGCGAATATCAATAACGGACTTGACTAGAACACATTTTTACCGCAGCCGAACAGCCCATATTCAAACGGAAAATCGTATGATAAGTGAAATCGAGGCATTGCCCCTTTCCCCAAAACTCGGCAAGCTCGTTTCGGGGACCCTGTGGGGCGCCTCGGTGAAATCTTCGG
>CACYWW010000015.1 GCA_902778145.1 uncultured Ruminococcus sp. | reverse complement strand
CATTATACCGGTTGAACACGAAAAAGCAGACTGATTTTGTTCTCAGTCTGCTTTTGTTAAGTGCGCACTTACTCACCACTCGAACGTGAGGTGAAAAAATTTCCTTATGACGGTCGAGCGTTTCCGGGGCTTTTTTTGTTTTTCCGTTAGTAGTCCGTTATTGGACGTATGGTATAATGTCCCGAATAAACAGACCGACAAAACGGAAGGTCTGTCCGAAAACAGGAGGGACAAGATAATGAAACAAAGAAAGATCACCGTGATCTGTTCCGTCATTCTGATATTCAGCTTGCTGTTTCCGTCTGTCGTAATGGCGGAAAACGATGTGTCGGAGCTGACGGATATAACGATCACCGGCTTCGACATCGTGAGTACTACCGGAAACACCGAGCAATCGACGATCAAAGTCGACAAGTGGTACAGGATCCGTATGAAATGGAACGCGAGCGAATACGGGAACACGCTGCGCGAGGGCGATTATTTCATGATAACGCTGCCCGATGAAATGATATTCCCGACAAACGCCTCCGCGTGCGACTTCGACATGCTGTCGCCTGACGGTATGACCGTGGCTCACGCCCACGTCAATTCAAACGGCAAGGAAGGCGGCGGCACTGTAAAGGTCACATTCACGGATTACGTGAACGACAGATTCAACGTTGCGGGCACGCTTTTCCTCGAATTCTACCTGAGTCAGGAATTCGCGAATTTGAACGAGCCGAATACGTTCACCATCGTCGCGGGGACGACGGAGGAAACGATAACGATCCCCGTACTGCCGAACACCCCGTCATTGATAAACCCGAACGAGGTCCTCTCAAAATGGGCGAGCAAGGGCAACAGCACGGACGAATACGTGCGCTGGGAGGCAAGGATAAACTTTGCCCGTATGGATCTGAACAATCTGATCATCCGTGACCGCATATACGCGGCGGACGGCGATCTGAAGGGCATACGGTTCATCCCGGAGATGTTTGAGCTTGTCGAAAAAGAATTCGACGAATACGGTTATACCGTATCCACCGGAAGGCGGTACAAATATGACGACTTAAAGGACAAGCTCACTTTCAACGACGATATGACGGAGTTCACACTTGACGTGGGAGACGTCGGCGCTCAGTCATTCTTCCTTTTCTACTATACTACGTACGTTCCGGGCGTAAAGCTCATGAACAGAATGGACGGTTCGGCTGACGCCGGCGAGGCTGCCGCCATCGCGGAATACTCGGGCTCACATTCCGGAGGAACGGGCGACGGTGACAACGTCTTCAATTTCTCGATATTGAAAAAAGACAGTGAAAACGGCGCTTTATTGTCCGGCGCGGTCTTCACGGTCGTGCGTTTGTCCGACAACGAAACATTCACGCTCACGACAGATGAAAACGGCAGAGCCGGTATGACGATCGACGTGATGGGCGAGTACAAGGTCGTCGAGATCACGGCGCCCGCAGGTTACGTGATCGACACGTCTGAGCACACCTTCACCGCGACAGAGGGCGGATCATATACGCTGACCGTAGAAAACGATCCGGTAAAAACACAGATAAGCGTCAAAAAGATATGGGAAGGCCCCGTGCAGGACAGCACTACCTTCTATCTGTACAACGGTGACGTATATACCGGAAGATCCCTTACCGTAAGTGCCTCGACTGACTGGTACGGGACATTCACCGATCTCCCCGTATATGACGCCGAAACCGGCATGGAGATCGTTTACAACATTGAAGAGGAATACCACGAAAACTACTCGCAGTTAATAACCGGGGATATGTACACCGGCTTCACAGCCGTAAACAAATACATTGAGCGGATCGATATCCCGGTCAAAAAGGTCTGGGTCGGACCTGCGGCAAATGAGATCACCGCACAGCTGACGGCGGACGGCACCGTGATCGAAACTTTTACCCTGAACAGCTCGAACAACTGGGAGACGGTATTCCGGGGCCTTTTGAAATACGATGAAACAGACGGCCACGAGATCGTTTACGGTGTCACGGAGACAGACGCCGACGGCGGCGTATACAGCACGGAATACTCCGGCTCGGCGCTTGAGGGCTTCGTAATAACGAATATAAACACGGAAAAGATCGACATCCCGGTAAAAAAGGTCTGGGTCGGCCCCGCCGCCGCTTCCGTGACGGTAGTTCTCCTGAAGGATGACGAACCTGTCGGGTACGCCGTTCTCGATCCTGATACGGACTGGTCTCATACATTTACCGGTCTTGACGTATATAACAGCGAGACCGGTGAGGCGTATCTCTACGACGTAAAAGAGGTCGGCGGGAGCGGCGATTATATGACGATTTATGACGGCGACGCGACGGTCGGCTTCATGATAACGAACGTGAACATCGAACAGTTAAACATACCCGTCAAAAAGGTCTGGATCGGGATCGAAGGCGGCCCGGTCGTGATAAACCTCTACGCGGATGACATACTTGAAGCGTCTGCAACGCTTGACACCGCAACAGGCTGGGAATACACGTTTGCTTCCCTTCCGAAATACGACCCGACCGACGGTCACGAGATCGTATATACGGTAGATGAAAACTATCTGCCGGGTTATACTTCCGGTATAACCGGTTCCGCCGCCGAGGGCTTCACCGTGACGAACCGCAGCACGGAAAAGCTTGATATACCTCTGAAAAAGATATGGATCGGCACGCCGGCGGACAGCATTACAGTAACGCTCCTTGCGGACGGAGAGCCTCTCGTCACCGTAACGCTCACCGAATGGGAATACGTATTCAGGGATCTTCCGAAATACGATCAGGCCGACGGTCATAAGATACTGTACACGCTCGATGAATTCCGTCAGCCGGGATACGTTTCCACCATCTCCGGCAGTGCCGAAGAGGGCTTCACCCTGACGAACAGGATAAGCGGGTTCACCTCGGTAAGCGTGATAAAAGTCTGGACAGGCCCGTCGACAGACAAGATCAGCGTCTCGCTTCTGAACGGAGATGAGGTCGTGAGCACGGTCCTTATCACCGAGGAGGACGGCTGGAGGTACGTCTTCGACGGACTCGACAAATACGACGCCGACGGGAACGAGATCACGTACTCCGTCAGAGAAAACGAGTGCGAAGGATACATCTGCGAGATCACCGGGACGGCTGAGAACGAGTTCACGCTGACGAACGTAAACGATGAAAAAACTCGGATAAGCGTTGAAAAGAAGTGGATCGGCAAAGAGCTCGAGCGGATCGAGATCATCCTTTACGCGGACGGGAACAACATAACCTCCGTCACGCTCGGCAAAGGCACGAACCGGGTCCACGTCTTCGAAGATCTTCCCGTGTACGATCACACGGACGGCCACGCGATATCATACACGGTCGACGAAATTCTGCCGGACGGATATACAAAAGAGATCACGGGGACAGCAAAGACAGGCTTCGTTATAACAAATACGGAAATAACGCCTCCGCCCACGGAAGAACCGCCGCAAACAGCCGACGCTCGCATCGGCTTCTGCGTTGCACTGCTCCTTATGTCCGGTGTCGCGATACCGGTACTGAAGAGAAAACACGTCGTTTCTTAAAACCAAAAATCACATCATAACAAAAAATTAACATTTAAAAGCGCTGTTTTTTCGGATCAGCGCTTTTATTTTGAGTTTTTTCACATTTTCCGTTAGTTGTTCGTTAGTCCCTTGTGGTATAATATAGACATTCAAAGAAGCTCAGACGGAGGCTGAAGTGTGGGACGATCTCAACAAGGAAGTCTATGACATAATCAACAAAGCGATCATAGACAGGTATGAAAGTATATATATCGTAAACGCAGGCACGAACGCTTATAAGACGTATTACGAAAGCAAGGTATATAGCAAGCTGCATATCAGGAAAAGCGGCGCGGACTTTTTCGCGGCGCTCAGGGTATTCATACCGAAGGCGATATTCGAGGATGACAGAAATTACGTCTGGCAGATGCTCGACAAGTCACGGATCCTTGAAGAAACGAAGGGCGATACGATATACGCCTTCAACTACCGCATCAATATGGATGGCAAGACGGTTTATCATCAGTTGAGAATCGTCAGGGCGAGCATAGGCGGCGAGGATCATATCCTGATGGGCGTCTGCAACGTGGACGACATCATGCGCCGCGAGGATGAACACAGAAATCAGCTCCTTTCGCTCCGTCAGCGTGAAAAGAACCATCTTGAAGCGATACTCGCGAGCGCCGCCGGTTACATAGAAGCGAACCTCACGAAAAACGAGATGATAGAGTTCTCTCCCCTGTCGTCGTCGATGTTCGACTCCGTTTCTCAGCTGCCGGATATAAGCCGCGTATCATATTCTGAATTTGAAAGCTGGTTCTGCGAGAACTGTGTCGCCGATCATCAACTCAAATACAGAGAGATAAGCAACAGAGACTACCTCTTGTCATGCTTTGAAAAGGGCGAAAAAAGAGCTTCGGTACTGTTCAGCGCACGTATTTCCAACGGCGCGCTCCAGCCGTGCAGAAAGGTATTCTACCTCTACCGTGACGATCTGTCCTCGGAGATAATGGCGTTCTGTATAATATACGATCTGACGTCACAGCAAAAGCGCGAGCTTGAGCTTGAAAACCTTGAGGAAGAGCTGAAGCTGAGCCGCATCAGAAACTCGACCGGGCAGATGAAGCCGCATTTTCTCTACAACGCCCTGGGATCCATACAGGAGATCCTTCTCGACGATCCGGCGTACGCCTCCGAGCTTATCGGTGATTTCACAAAGCATCTGCGTTCCTGCGTAAGAGCTCTTTCAAGCGACGATCCGATCAGATTTTCATCTGAGCTTGAGAACATCAAGGCGTACGTGAATATCGAAAAGATGCGCTTCGGAAAAAAGCTGAAGGTCGTTTACGATACGCCGACTGTTGATTTTGCTGTCGTTCCTCTGAGCATACAGCCGCTGGTGGAAAACGCCGTAAGGCACGGTATATACCAGCGCGGCGCGGCGGGCGGTACGGTGACCGTATCCACCGCCGAAGACAACGGTTATTACACGGTGTCCGTCAGCGACAATGGCGTCGGGTTCGACGTTGAAGCCTTCAGAAAAGCGTCTGAGTCAGGCGCGACAGACTCGACAGGCTTGAAAAACATCATATTCCGCATGGAAAAAATGATGGGCGCGGCGGTAGATATCAGGAGCACTCCGGGCGTCGGTACCGTTGTGACCGTTAAAATTCCAAAAGGAGGCGCAAAAGATGCGCACGATAATAGTTGACGACGAGCCTTTGATGATAAAAAGATTCACAAGGCTGAGCAGCGGTATACCGGATATTGACATTGTCGGAAAATTCGAGGTTGCGGAAAGCGCGCTCAAATACGCTCAAAGCAATCCGGTCGACATCGCTTTCATAGATATAGAAATGCCGATCACAAACGGCATAGAGCTTGCAAAAAAGCTGAGGCAGATAAGGCCCGCGATGATAATCGTTTTCATCTCAGCTTATGATGAATACATCTGGGACTTCAACAACGTCGGAGGCGATTATTACATAATCAAGCCGTACGGCGCCGAGGTCCTTGCAATGGCGATGGAGAAGATCCGTCTTCTCGCGCACCGCCTGCAAAAAGACATCTATATGCAGATGTTCGGCAGGTTTGTAGTTTTCAAGGACGGCAAGCCGCTCAAGCTCACCGGCAGAGCGAAGGAGATACTGGCGCTCATAACGACAAAAAGAGGCAAAGAGATCAGCAACGAGCAGATCTTCGCCACGATCTGGGAAGGCCGTGAGTACAGCAATTCAAAAATGGGCGTTTTTTACAACGCACTGTCAAGACTGAAATACAGTCTCAGAAAACAGGGCTGTGAGGAGCTGTTGATATCCACACAGCACGGACAAATGATAAACACTTCGCTTTTCGATTGCGACTATTACGCATACCTCGACAACAATATGACGGAAAAAGACAAGTTCGAGGGCGAATTTCTATCGGAATACTCCTGGGGGGAGTACATTCTCGCCACTATTTTTAATGAAAATGATATCTGGTAATCTCCTTATATCTTCTCCCGGGATGATTCACGCCCTTCGGTCAGTGAGGGGCGCTTCGGAAATCACACTCCGCGCGGCTCGACACGCGCAGAGTCTGATATAAATTGTAAAGGAGGATGCGGGTATGAAAAAGATACCGGCAATAATCACAGTCATACTGCTGGTCTTTGCAATGACTGTGCCTGTGTTCGCCGCCGACGTATTCATCGATTATAATACCGAGGACGGCAGGGCGACAAGCGAGTTTTTCGGAGAAGGCTGTACCTTCAGAAACGACGACTGGCCTATGGGCGGCACCTACGTGGCTTACCTGATCAACAAAAACAACGGTCAGGACGCAACAGAAGAAAACGGGGGCCTGTACAACAACGGCATTACCGTAAAATTCAGCTCCGACAAAGCCGGTCCCGCGACCGTAACGCTGAGTCTCGTCTGCCCCGACCACTCTAACGGTGCCTCCGGTTATGCTCTTCTGACAAGCATAAACGGATCCGACTATACGTCGAACGCGCTCGACAACGCGGACCACAAGCTTTTCGACTACTCATTCACCGTGAACGTAGCCAAAGGCGAAAACAAACTGAACCTGGTCCAAAGCGTAAGAGGCAAGGGCAACAACTGGCGTATTGACATCGCAACGGTCAGCATCGATCTGCCGACCGAAGATACACCTGTATCCGACGCGACAACGACAGCGCCGTCAACGACGGCAGACCCCGGCACCGTCAATCCGCCGACGTCCGACGCACCGATGATAGCAGCTGTATCGGTACTCGGAGCCTGCGCTCTCGGAGCCGTGGTATTTGCAGCCGTCTGCACAAAAAAGCGCGGCGCAAAATGATCTGACAGCACATTTCTTCATTTCTTTCCTTTCCGGGCGGGTCGGCTTTTGCCGGCCTGCTTTGCCGTCATGCCGCAAGCATAATAAAAAGGCTGCGATCACAGCCTTTTTATTGTTTTTTTGATCATCCGAGATCGGACGGGCCGGCTTCAAATGGGCTGCTCGTTCCGCTGCTTACGGATACAGGTCCGTTTATGATGTAAACGCCGGGATCGCCCTCGTCTGCGCTTACCGGATCCTGACTCAGCGTTACGTGCCAGGCGTCCTCGACAGCCGTTATATTCGCGTCTCTGTCTGTGGTGCCTTTGTACTGTACCGTCTGTGCGATGATCTCAACGCTGAGCTGATAGCCCTCGGGTATCTGCGCCGTGTCTGCCTTCACCTTGCACTCGTTGATGAGCACGTCGGTATTGCCGCTCACAACGGGTGAGGTATAGTAGAAGAATCCGTCGGCTCCGAAAAACCATTTTTCAACGGCTGTCGGCGTACCGGACACGGTGTTGAGGCTGATCGTATAATCCGTCCCCGCCTGCGGCAGCTTCGAATAAACGTTGCCGTCCTTGTCCTTCCACGTCACAACGATATCAGCACGGACGTATACGGAGTATTTGGGATCGCCTACGTTTACGCTGACGTCCTTTTTGACCGTGTTGTTCCACGTCTCACTGACGGTAAGCGGGGGATCCGTTTCCGCGCTCATGCTGTTTTCGACAGGCGTTTCAGTCTTACCCTGAAGTGCTGCGTAGACCGCGCCGACAAGCACAGCCGCTAAAACTATGGCTGCGAATACAGCTAAAATGACTTTCTTATTCATTTTCACCACTCCTTACGCCGTCTCTTTGTTATCGCAGAATTTGTCGGCAGGCGAGGCATAGGCCAGCCTTATCTTGCTGTCCCATGCCACCTGCTCTGCTGCCGGGTCGACTGCGGCTGTGAGCTGCGGATCGTACTTGTTGTCGCTTCCGCACTCGGTGCCGAGCCAGTTCTTGTTGTTTTTCTTGTTTGTGAACGTGACCGTGGGAGCTTTGTCGCCGGATTCACCGCCCATGATCGTCGCCATATCGTCTGTCTTTACGGCGCCTTCGGCTTCATTGGTGATCTCTTCGGTCTGCTTGTCGTATCTCCAGCTCCAGTCGGTAACTTCTTCGACCTTGTAATCGCCCGCTTCGAGCTGCATTACGTAAACGGATCCGTTACCGTGGATCGTTACGAACAGAGGTTTGAACGTCTCGTCGTTGTTCTTCGTTACCTTGAACAGGAACGCGTCGGTGGTCTCGCCTACGCCCGTCTTTACGATCTTCAGATCGCCCTGAGCGCGTTCGTTCAGATACGCGATCGTGTAAGCGTCTTTCGCTACCGTAAAGCTCTTGACCTGAGCAGCCTCGCTTGTTCCGTCAAACTTTATGCTCGTATTGTATCTTGTATCGGGTTCCTCACCTACGGTGAACTCAAATCCGTAAGGTACGGTGTAAACTTTTGTACCGTTGTGTTTGAGAACGAAACTGTCCTTTTCGTCGGCCGAACCGATCACATATGCATCTCCTGCGTGCGCTGTAGCGTTGAACGGGAATTCATGCTGTTTGTCGGACTCATTCTTGCTTTCGACAGTCTTCGTTATCGTCACGGTTGAGGTCTTGTGAGTATTCGTGAAGGTTATGTTCTCATTGTTCTTCACGGTGATCGTCACTTTTGCTCCATCTACCGTGCAGTTAGCGGACTGACCGCTTACAGTTGTCGTGAATATATCGGCAACTTTGAAATTGCCGTATGCACTGAGCTGATTGAGCACGTCTTCGGTTATCACTATCGTGTGGCCGTACGGGACTTTCGGTATCGTTATCGATCCATTGTCGGAGATGAACACTTCGTGCTCTTCCTCGCCGTTGTCCGTATACGTGAAGCGGAACGGGAATTCGTTGTCGTTTGCAACGCCGTTTACGACCTTCTTTCCGAACGTGATATCAAATACCTGACGACTGTTCGTATAAGTTATCGTCGCATCGGCCTTTATGTCGGAAATCGTTACAACGGCTCCGTCCACAGTTCCCGCAACTCCGGTCGTATACACTATGTTTGGCGTAACGAATCCCTGCTCGGAAGGAAGTATCTCGGTAACGCTGATCTTCACACCGACGGGTACCGTGCAAAGCAACGTTGCCGTCGTGTTGTGATTACGTGTTGCCTTCCCGTTGTTGGTCGTGAAGTCTACATCGGTCCCGTATACTGCGGACCAGGTGAATTCGAAGTCGACGTTCTTATCCTGTTCAAGGTTGACTGCCTTTACAAGATTGACATTTACGTTCTTGTGCGTGTTCGTGAACGCTACCGTCGTTGCCGCGTTAGCGTTGAACGAAACCGTCTGATCGTCGGTGGTCGTGCCGTATTCCGATACGGTCGCGAACACGTCGCTGATCTTAAGATTGTTGTAAACCGTAAGCTCGGTGTCGGTCAGCTCGTTTACGTTGACCGCGGCGCCAACCGGTACCGTGAACGTGTAAGCTTCCTGACCGTGCTTCAGAGTAAAGGGTGTCGCTTCTCTCTTGAAGTTTTCGTCCTTCTTCCATGAATAGGTGAACGGGAATTCTATCGCCTCATCAACGTTCTTGAGCTTGTCGTCAGTCTTGACCGTTTTGGTAACGCTTATCGTCACATAGTCACGGTCGTTGTAGATGATAACAGTAGCATCCTGCGTCAGAGGAGTACTGGTCATGTTCTGATCGTAAACTGCATTGTTGATCGTTGCGGAGGAAGTAAACCCGGTGTGATTCACCTCTTTGACCTGGATATTCGAACCATACGGCACCTCAAACACGTGCTCACGACTGTTATCGGTTTTCCAGTCCATAAGATCGAACGCCCGGTCAGCCGTCGGAAGCGCCCATGCGTTGTCTCCAAACTTAACGGCCGCTTCAAAGTGGAACGTCTCGTTGATGTCTTCGTCGAAGTGCTTGTTTACGTGCTTCCGGACAGTTACCTTGATCGGCTTACGCGTGTTGGTGAAGGTGATCACCGTGCCGTCGACTGTAAGCGGATCGGTCGTAGCGGTCAAAGCCTCGGCATCAGCCTCGCTATTGGTCCTAACTTTCGTATCAAACGCGGGATCTTCTGTTTCCGTTGCCGTAAACGTCGCGCCGAACGGGACTTTGATCTTGATCTCACCGTCGTGTTTCAGTTTCTTCGTATCAGCATTCGTGATAACGGTCGCATCTGCGCCGGTATACATCTTCGCGGAATCGAACTTGAAGCTGAACTCCTTCGTAAGATCGGAGGCAATGTTCCACTTGTTGTTAACGACCTTCTTAACCGTCACTTCAACGAGCTTGCGCGTGTTGGTAACGGTTATCTTTCCGCCTTCTGCAACTACACCCGTAAGTGTATTCGCAGCTTCCATACCGTTGCTGTACGTGGTATCAAATACCTGAGCAACAGTAAAGTCAGCATTGTTGATCGTTGTGTACCTGACACCGGTCTGCTCGGTGACGGTTATATCCGCGCCCTTCGGTACTTTTATTTCACTGTTGGTACCGACACCTGTTATGGTCTTGGTTCCGGTCTCGATCGGCTCGCTGCCGAATTTTACTGTATAATCGAATTTGAAGTCGTAGTTGCTGTAATCGTTGATGTCGCTTACCACGACTTTCTCTATCGTTACAGGTATCTCGGGTCTCTCGTTCGTAACGGTCACCTTTGCGGGCGAAGTCGTTATCGGTCCGGCGATCTCGTTATTGCTGTATGTCACGGTCAGATTTGCGTCTACCGTGTCCTCGGTGAGCTTGAACGCCGTCGCACCCTTAGGCACTGTCACCGTTGTGGTGCCGTTCATGGTATCCGCGTCTGCCGGTTTGGCAACGATGGATATCGTCGCCGTACCCTTGTACTCATGATCTACCGTGTATTCGTAAGAGAACGTGTAATCCTTGTCGTAGTCGGCTTCTACGCGGCTCTTTACGATCTTTTCGACCGGTATTTCAATGTTGGGTCTCGTGTTCTTGAAGTTCAGTTCGTTGCCCGTGGCTGCAAGCTCATTGATGACCTGATCGTTGTGATCAACCTCCATGTACTGCGGTACGGTCTCTTTCACGGTCACTTTCGCGCCGAGAGGCAGACCTTCTAAGGTCGTGCTGCCCGTGCCGTTCGCTGCGGTAACGGCCGCGGATACCGGGGTCGTCACGCCGTCAACGGTTACGGTGAAGTTGTACGTCGCCGCCTTGTCGGCGTCAACGCTGCTCTCAACGGTCTTATTGATCGTAAGAGAAGTTGCTTTTCTCTTGTTAGTGATCGTGATGACCGTGCTGTCATCTGTTACCGTCGCACCGTTGTTCGTGTACGATACTTCAAACAGCGTCTGCGCATCTTCCGTAACTTCGACTTTGCCGCCGTACGGAACACCTTCAACGGTTATATCCGTTCCCTTGGTGATCGTCGTGCTGACGGTTTCAACGGTTTTGCCGTTCGCGTCTTTCACAACGTAAGTTATACTGAACTCAGTTGCGTTCTGGTCGGCTACGCTTCTGAACGCTTCGCCGAGCTCGGAGTTGTCGATGACCTTTTTGATCTTGACCTTTTGAGTCTTGATCGTGTTGTCAAAGGTTATCGTTGTATCAGCTTTTATAAAGATCTTACCATCAACTATATCGGATCCGGTTACGGACCTGGTTGAGCTTGCCGTGTAGTCGTCGCTCTGCTCGGTCACGTCGATCTTGCTGCCGGCTTTGACAGTCCATGTCTTGGAACCGCCGAGCATGATCTCAGTCACACCGTCAGTGATTCCCACACCCGTAAAGCCTTCAACGTTGAACTTGAACGGATGGTTCGCGGGGTAAGTCGACGTACCGGTCTTCTTTACGGTTACCTGGTATTCTTTCAGCGTGTTTGTGATCGTTACTGTACCGTCGGCGGTTGCCGTGAACGTGTTGCCGGTGCCGGTCACGTTCGTATCTCCTGCGTACTCCGGAGTCTTATACTTCCAGGTCAGGGTTTCGGCTATCGTCTCGGTTACAGTAAAGGCTTTACCGTATATCACGGTTATGACCTTTGATCCGTCTTTTGTAAGGCTGAAGTTCTTGTCGCTGTCTGCCAATCTCGCAACGCCGTCACCGCTTACGGCAACCGTGAAGGTATCGTTGCCGACAAGCTCCGCGTCTGTCGCGGAAACGGATTTCTTGACCGTTACTTTGACTTTACGCGTGTTGGTGAACGTTACTTCGGTATTCGTATCGGCAACAAGCACGCCGCTTATGAATTCGCGGGTGTCTTTCGTACCGTTTACGTCAGTGAAGTAGTTCGCGGTGTAATCACCTTCGGTTACTGTCACTATCGAACCGGCGGGTACGGTGATGGTTTTTGTGCCGTTGTTGCCGAGAGTGAAGGACGCATCATCATCGCTGAGCGTTACGGCTTTGTCGCCGAGTTTTGCCGTCGCGGTGAAAGCGAACTGTGCGTCAGGTCCTACGACCGTCTTCTTGACGGTGATCGTAGCGGTCTTACGCTCGTTCGTTACCGTGATCGTACCGTCTTCGGTGATCTTTTCAATGTTGGATTCGATCACAGGATCCTTGAACAGGTTCGTATCGACGGTTTCTGTCACGGTCACGGCGGAACCGTAAGCAACGTTTTCTATCGTTGCGGAGTCGCCGCCTGCGAGGTCGTAAGTTACTTCCTTCGCACCGGTCGTATCGTCAACGTAAGTGACTACGACCGGGAACGTGAGCGCATCATCGCCCGCGACAGTTCCGGTAAAGATCTTATTGACCGTTGCCTTGACGGGATCGCGGTGGTTGATGAATTCAACTTTTTCGTCGCTGTCGGTGGATATGGACGAAACAACGTTGCCGGATGTTGCTGTAGCTGCACTGCCTACTTTGTAGGAAGGAGTGAACTTATCGACGACAGTCTCGGTGAGCTTCAGAGTAAAGCCCTTCGGGACTATGATTTCTTTTTCATTGCCGTGCTTCAGCGTCAGGGATGCGGGATTGAGCGTCACGCCGGTGATCTCGGGCGTGATAACGAATCCGGTGTCGGCGAAGTCAGCTGCGGCTGCCTCGTTGGTAACGGTCTTAGTGACGGTTATCGTGGAGGTATCGCGCTCGTTCGTTACGGTGATATTTTCCTGATCCGCCGTTACAGTCGTGGCATAATTGGAGATCACCGGAGTCTTGAACTGCGTTGCGAGAGCGCCGGTAAGCGTCTCTTCAACGAGCAGAGTCGAACCGTACTGAACGTCGTTGAATTCTTTGGAACCGCCGGCTTTCAGGTTGTAAGTTTCGTCTGATTCCGTTCCGTCGTCCTTGATATAGACGATATGTACCGGGAACGTCATGGTCGAATCGTCGGTTACGGTGAACGCGTCGTTCGTTTTGAGTACCTTAGTGACCTTGATGGTCAGCGGGTTTCTCTTGTTGACGTATTTTACGGTAGTGTTTCCATTTGCCGTAAAGGTTATCGTCGCATTGCCGGTCACGCTGCCTGCCGTAGAAGTTACAGTGGAGTCGGGCAGCGGGTTTTTCTCGGTTATCGTTACGGACGAGCCCTTCGGCACGGTGATCGTTTCGGAGTTGGTACCGTGCGTAGCGGTGACGGCGTTTCCGCCTGCTTCCGTTCTCGATACGCCGGGAGCCGTTACGTCAAAGATGAACGAAGTACTCTGGTCGCCCGAGTAGGTGACGTCTTTGTCGATTATGATTTCGACGGTTTCACGTTCGTTCTTGACGCTGACGTTCGTGGCGCCGGTCACGGTGCCGCTTGCCGGAGATATGACAGGCGTCTTGAAGTTAGTCTCCTGAGTTTCGGTAACTTCATAGGTCGTGCCGTAAGGCAGGGATATCGGTTTGTCGATACCTGCGTCTGTATTCTTCTGACCGTTGCCGAGGTTCATTTCAACGGAACCCGTCGTGCCGTTCGGCATGGTATAGGAAACCGTTATAGTAAACGTTTTCTTTGAAGGATCCTTGTCGTCGGGATCGATGCTCTCTACGTTCTTTGTAACGACTACCGGGTAATACTGTATTGTATTATCGTATGCGATCGTTACGTTGGCTTTTACGACTATAAAGCCGTTTTCGCCCGGATCGACCGCACCGTTGACGGTCCTCGCGCCGATGTACTCGGCGCCGCCGTCGGCTTCTTTTACCTTGATCTCGGTTCCGAACGGGATCTCGGTGAATTCTTTACTGCCGCCGTTTCCAAGCGCGAAGCTCGCCTCGGGCAGACCTTCAGCGGTAAAGTTGAACGTCTTGCCGGGTGCGAAATTCAGAGCCGTCTTCGTTACGGTGACGGTGTATGTTTTGCGGACGTTCTTTACAACGATCGTCGCAGTGTTCTCGTCGACATTGATATTCGCGGCGGGATTCGTCACTGTGAATACGTCTTTTATTTTGTCGCCGCCTTCGGTAAGAGAGGCTTCGTCGTTTTCGGTAACGGTTATCGTCGAACCGTATTTGATGCCGGGGACAGTTGTCTCGGCGCCGCTGCCTTTTATCGTATAGCTTTCTGCAAGCGCTGTTCCGTTAACCGAAACGTTTATCGGATAGTTGAACGAATTCCAACCGTCGCTGACGCCCTTGTTGTCGAGGTCTTTTTTGACCTTGACGTCGATCAGGCGCGTGTTCGTGAACGTTACTCCATCACCGTCCGCCGTGAGAACGGCAGTCTCGTATTTGTTCGTTTCAACGCCGCCTACCTCGGTCACAAAGCCCGATGCGGCAGCCTCGGTCACCGTGACCTTTGCGCCAAGCGGCACGGTCACGGTCTTTTTATCGCCGTCTTTCAGCGTAAATGAGTTGTTTATAACGTATGCGCTTGAGAGTTCGTTTCCGTCAAGCGTCGCCTCTGCGGTGAAGCTGAAGGAAGTGTTCTTATCATTCGCGGATCCGACGACTGCTTTCGTAACGTCGACTTCCGCGGTCTGACGTGTGTTAGTGTAGGTTATCTGGTTCGGTCCTGTCGGCGCCGCGGTCAGAGTTCCGTTCGCGGGGGTCGACGTCGTGGTGAAACCGGTGACAGCGTTCTCGTTTACGGTCACTGTCGCGCCGACGGGAACAGTCACGTCAAGATGTTCGCCGTGTTTCAGCGTGAATTTGCCGTTTGTCGGAACCTGCGAGGTGAGCAGACCGACGGTGCGGCCGTCCGCAAGCTGTGCGGATACGGTAAACTCGAATTCAAGCTGTTTGTCAGCATCAAAGACGCTGGAAACGGTCTTTGTGATCGTTACCGTGGTCGTTTCACGCTTGTTCGTGATCGCGACCTGCTTGTTTCCGTTTGCTTTTGTCTTGTTTTCGTTTATGCCGGTTATTGTACCGGTCGCATTGTTCGACGTGAAGTTATCGCCGACGGTCTCGGTATAGGTCACGGTGGAGCCTTCCGGGATGCCTTCGATCTTCGGCAGCGGATCCTGACCCGCGGATATCGTAAGGGTGCCCGTCTTCGAGGACGCTCCTTCGATCGTAACGCCTTCGGGATACGTTACGGTATAGGTCACCGTGAACGTTTCGGTATTATCTACCGTCAGACCGCTGTTGTCGATATCTTTTTCAAACTCAACGTCATAAAGCGGGAGCCAGATCGCGTAGAGGGTGTTTATACTGGAGTTGGGGTTATCGAGATCATCGGCCGCTACGCCGTCCTCGCCGCCGGCGAAGACCGTTCTATTGCCGCTACCCTGAGCCGTCTCCGTTGCGAGAGTAGACTTGAAGGTCTCGGCAGTCATATTCTTGTCAAACGCCCAGCCGAGGAATTTGTATCCCGTGCGGGTGAGGTAATTCTCGTTTTTGAGGATGCTGAACTCTTTGTTGATCTCGATCGCAAAGCCGTACTGATCATCCGTATACTTCTTATAATATACGGATTCGTTGTTGTTGTCCTTGTACGCCTCGACCTCGCTGCCAATGCTCCATACTGCGTCAGTCGCGTTTCTGTCATACTTGACGTCGACAACAGGAGCCTCGGCTTCCGTGTATACTGCGACAAGGCGCATAAAGTAGTCAAATGTATGTTCAGGGTGAAGTTCATCCGTAACGGATACGGGTTTTGCCAGCGTGTAGTCTATATGGAAGAGTTCGCCGGGATATACGACGTCGCCGGTATCCTTGTACTGGCCGTCTTCCCACTTCTGAACAGACCAGTATCTGAAGAATTTGCCTTCCGGTGCAACGCTTGCGGCTATGCCGTAGGTATGCGCCGCGTCGTCGTAAAGGATTCCGTCGGAATACGTCGTTCCGCCGCCTATGAACGTTCCTTCGCCTGCGTCGTATACAAGATATACGCCGTCAGCGCCAACGATCTTATGTTTCCATTTGGCGTACAGATTGAGCTGCTTGTTGATCCAGAATCTGTTCTTTGTTTTATCTTTATTGGTATGAGAGCCTAACTCAACACCGGTGAGATCGTCAGGATAGTTCTGTATATCTGTTTCGTCCCACCAGCCTATGACGCCGTGTCTGCCCATATAGTCCGTATCGACAGCGTCTTTGTCATAGTCGTCACGCACCGTATTGTCGTTCAGTACGTAAGCGTCAAAGTTAAACGGTTTTTTAAAATCGGGATCGTAATACCAACCGACTATTTCGTAAAGGTCGCGTTCACCGACTATCATCTGACCGCCGGATATCTTTGTGCCGTAGTCTACACGGAACGTCATCGGCTGAGTATTGTCGCCCCATTCAAGAGACGTGTCTGACGTCGGTACTCCGGGATGCAGGAACACACGGTACTGTTTCTGTACCCACTTGGCGTATACGGTGATACCGCCGGCGGGCATTGTAGTGAAATCGTACTCGTGAGTGCAGGCGTCGTCCGCGTACCAGCCCGCGAAAACGTAACCTTCGTGATACACGGGCGGCGTATAATAATCGGCGCCTTCCTTGTTATACGTGGAAACGTCCGCTTCGTAGTAATACGTCTGACTCGTTTTGAACGGGTCGCCTTTAGGCACCTCGTCTGTTCCAACGCCGTTGCCGTTGAAGTACTTACCGTCCATGAACGTGATCGTACCCGTTATACGGTTATAGCGTATTTCGAGTTTACTATTGTAATCAATTGCACTACCGTATATACCGGTACCACTGTTCAAGGTTCCTACATTCTGCCAGCTACCATTATCAACTCTGTACTGATATGCGTAGAAACCTGTAAACTTATCGTTTATACTGAAAGAACCGTTGCTCGAACTTACTGTCACCTGAGCGGTGTATGACTGTGTGTTGTTGAGGTCTTGAGTGTAGAAAATTATCTGTGAAGTTCCGTTTCCGGCTCTACCCCAATACTCTACCGTCATATCATCTGTAAGCGGCAGAAAGTTTGCTTTATACGTCATTCGCGTATTGCTGTTCTGTCCCTCATACCACCAGATGCTTGAATCTTCAGGCCACGGAAGCGTTTCGCCGTAAAGACCTATGTTAGCCTGATATATATGCCAGCCCGAACCGGTCGTTTTCTTATATCTGGGACCGTAGTATATTTCCGTCTCACCGGTTTCTTCATAAGTGACGGTATACCTGTCGCCGGTGCCGGTGTAAGTCTCGCCGTTCAGCGTATAGCCGACTACCGTTGCGGTCGTTTCAAGCTGGAAATATACGTCGCCGTTGCCTTTGCCGTAAAGGTTTTCGGATCCGCCTGTAGTAAAGCCGCTATTTCCAGTTCCGGCTGTTCCATCTATTAATGTATACAAGTCTCCAGTATATGCGGTGTTATTTGTCGTAGATGATCTTGTGTATCGACTACCTCTATAACGCGTATTATAGTTTTGAGAAGTATACCAGTTACCATTATTAGCTCTATAAACTCTCTGAATAGAACCGTTAACGACTCCGTAAAGTTCGCCAGTTGTCGAACTGTTATTCTGGGTATATGTATACCCTGTCGGCAAATAAGTGTATTCGTATACAGGGTCAAGTTTTACGTACTCACCATCAACAAGGGCATATTCGCCGTTCGTGTTGTCAACCACGTAATTCGCTTCATATTGCGGTATGACCCATACCGTACGCGTTGCAGTGCCTTTGTTCAGCTGAACGTGTCCGCCGTACGGATCAACGTAGTACTGAGTACCGTCTTCGCCTGTCGTTTCGGTATATGTTCCGTCTTCAAGCAGATAACGTTTGCCTGAGTATTCGGAACCGCCGGTAGTGCGCGTATAACGGTTGCCGTCGAATATTTCATCACCATTATACCATGTATAAGTAGTAACAGTCGTCGAAATTGGAGTGAGTTGATAATAATCACTATCCCAATATGAACTATAATAAGCGTAATACGTTACACCATTATTGACAGGGGGCGGATTATCATTAGTGTATCCTGACGCAGTATAATTGTTGTTACCATTTCTTATATAGAAGATTCCATCCTCTGAAGATTCATCCATCCAGTAAGTATTAGTTCCAAATATTGTAGAACGGCTGAATCTCCACCTATATGTCGTTGTCTGCTCGGTCTCTTTTCTAAGTTCGACATATTCACCGTCAATAAGCGCGTACTGAGTACCGTCATTGTTTGTGGCAGGCACACGCGTATAGGTATACACCGGCGTCCAGACGGTAACGGGTCGATTCTCTTTTGTCAGCTCAACGTATTCTCCGTTAACGAGACCGTACTGAGTGCCGTTTTCATCGGTTGCAACAACGTAACCGCCATTGTCTGTGTATGTATAGAACGTATACGTAACGGTATTTCTGTCGTAATAGACGTTGACGACGGACGTGCCTTCAGGAACTATAACTACGTTTTCTTCAATGCTCGCGCAATGGAAACCGGTGTAGTCGGCTTTCGCCCTTTTGCCGCTGATAGTCGTTCCGTCAACTACGGCGTTATAATATCTCGTACCGTCCTGATCGCCGTCCGTTACGTAAGAGTTCGTGCTTCTTACGACCGTCGATATGATATCTCCGGTATTCCCGTTGAGCGTGAAAGACTCCGCAAAGTCGTAATTCTTTTCTTTACCTTCTCCGGTACCGCCGTTCTGGGCGTAAGTATCGGTCATACGCTCTTTCCAGACGATAACGGTATAGTTCGCCGTTGTATGAGGAGTCCACTTTGCGTAAACGGTAGTTCTCTTTGTTAATTTCGTGCCGAAAGTGAACGGCGTGTTTGAAAGGATAACGTTGCCGTTATCATCTTTCTTCGGCTGTGTGACTTCATTGCCGTCGATAATGACGGTTTCATATTCGGGTTCGTACCAGTTCACGAAATCCCAGCCGAGACGGGTGGGGTCGGTCGGTCTTACCGTAACGGTAGGAACAGATTCGGCGCTCTCAATAAACTGAGGCGGAGTATATGACGCGCCCTTACCGTTTTCTTCAAAGCTGAGCCAGTAACCGGAAGGAGAATACGCTTTCAGGTAAAGGTCGCCTTTAATCTTGATCCACGACGGGTTGACGTAGATCTGATTCGAATATCCTTCGGTATATGAAACGGTGCTGTCCGGCTTTTCATCTTCCTGATATTCGGGATCATAGTTACCCATAATATGGGCAATGTTATCGGGATAACCGGACTCGTCGCTGATAGGATACCAGCCCTTAAAATCTTCGTCCTGGGTATCCGGGACGTAGTTCATATTAATCTGATAATCAACACCGTTAACCGTTGCGTTATCGGATTCACGCGTAAGAACAAAGTCTCTGCCCAATGCTACGACACCGGCTTTGTCAAGATACGTGACCATAAATCTGCGGAACATCATAGCGAAGAAATCTATTTCTTCCAAATCCGTGATATTACCTGCGAGTTTTTGGGCAACCAAATCTCTGACATCAGCAATCGTCAGGGCGTTGTCAGCATCTTCCGCCGTATAAGCGTTACCGGGATCGGCGCCGATCCAGCCGCGGAAAATTCTGTCCGTGCTATTTTCAAGTTCAACGCCGGGATCATACAGAACAGTTTCATAACTGCTGCTCAGAGTGTTTGATTTTGTTACAAGTATAGAAACTATGAGGTTGCTTTCGTTCTTATCTCCGTTGTAGAAGTTGACCTTAAGTCTGGGATCTTCGGTTACAACGTAGATCGAGAACGAGGAGGTCTTGAACGTGATATCTCTGCCGCTGATCTGCAGATCGTTGATGTACTCGACAGCGACGGCGCCGGATACGCCGAGGGCGTTTTCGGCGGCTTTTGCGGCATTTTTAAACGCAGAAACAAACGCTGCCTCCGTGATGAGCGTCACGTTGTCCGCGTTCTTTATTACGTTCTCATCATCGAGCACGTGGATCAAAAATACCGACTGATTCTGTTTGATCCTCGCGTCCTTGATCGTGACTTCGACTTCACCTTCGGGATGTACTATCTCTCCGGTGGTCTTGTCTTTCGCCTTGATGTCATAGAAATCAAGGAAAGTGCCGAGAGATGATTTAGCCTTTGAGCTGAACGGGTCGGTAACTATTTTGATACCGCCTTCCGCGTTCTCCGGCAGACCCTTGACGGTCACCTTCGGTTTGATGAACGGTTTTATAAGTTCCCAGAACAGATCTTCAAAAATATTGTTCGTGGAATCGGCGGGGCGCGTCGATCTCTCCATCTCGTCAAGGCCCATGGCGTTGAGCGGGAGGGTGGATATGATCATGACGGCGACGAGGAGGACGGAAAGCGCCCGTTTGAATTTAGTGATTTTCATTTAACTGTCCTCCTTCAGGGATTTGTTGTATTGGCGGTGAAGCTCGCGAAATCGTCTGCCGCCGTGCCTTTTTGCTGTGTTATATATGCGTAAAAGTCAAGCTTGAGGGTCGTGTCTCTCGGGATGCTTTCGGAAACCGTCACAGTGTTGTTTGCGAGTACCGGGAATTCAAGATCTCCGGTCTGCGCGTTCGTAAGCTCTCTGTAATATATCTTGCCGCCGTTGGGTCCGGTAAGTCCGGTGAGCTGCGTCCATCCGCTTGCTGTCGCATAGGTGACGGTGTCGGGGACGGTTGTTTCCACTATTTCGACGTAGAGCCACGCTGCAAGTCCGGTATATTCCTTGATCCTGACTGTCGGGTCCTTCGGAACGTCGACGCCGGGCATGAGAACGTAATCGTTCTTCGTGACCTCGGTCTTCTCCGTTTCGTAGTCGCCGTGTTCGGTCCTGTTTGCTTTGTGTTCGAATATCTCGATGCTCTTCGCAAGATCGGCTGAGACCTTGATCGTGTGCGTCATTCTGACTTCCTTCACGTATTTTGCCGCCGCGAGCCCGATTATGAGCGCCGCCGCCGCGATAGCAAGGAGTATCAGCGACAATACCGAGATCCGGGTTTTTCTTGTTTTTTCCATGCTGTCCTCCTTAATCTATCTGAGTGAGTCTGACGATCGTATCAAAGCTGATCGTTTCAGTCTGCTGACCGAGCGTCACGCCGTCAACGAACTCATCATAATCGACGCCGAACTTGATCGTCTTCGTAACCGCCGAGCTTTTCGGTATGAGGTCTCCGCCCGTGAGCATGACGACCTTTTTATCATTTTCATCATACGATACCGTCACGTTTTCGTCGGGCGTGATCGTGAGATAATTCGGTATTGCACGATCAAACTTCAGGATTATCGTATATCTCACGGCGACCTCGGAATCGTTCTTCACGGTGACCGCATAGCTTCCGTCGGGCTGCTGTTTCGCCTGATCGAAAACGTATTCGCTCTCTCCCGCGTCGGTCGCCGTCACGCTGAATTTCGCGACGCGCCCGTTGCCCTTGCCGTTGCCGCCGGTCGTATACTTCGCGAACATTCCCGACGTCATATACAATGAAAAGAGTACGAGGCATAGCATCACGCTTGCTATCCTTATCGGTATATTCACTTTTTTATTTTTCATAGTCTTTATGCCTCTCATCTTTCTGTTTATTCGCTTTTTTCGCTGTTTTTCGCATTGTTTTCGCCGAGTTCTTCCTTAAGACGTTTTATCTGCTCCTCGATCGACTCGGGCGAGCTTGTATCGCCTTCACCCTTCAGCTCCGCGATCTGTTTACGGAGATCGTCAAGATCCTTATCCGATTCCATGCGTTCGTTTCTCCATGATTTGATCATCAGAAACGCGGAGAGACCGAGCACGATGATGATACCGGGAACAGTCTTGAGCCCTTTCACGATAAGCCCGACAAACGGCACTCTGAAGCTGTATTTGCCCTTGACGGCGCTGACAGGTATCTGTCCGTCGTCGATATTGTTTGCGTCGCCTTTTGTCGTGATCTTCGCTTCCTCGTCGTTTTTCTCGATTATCCTGTGTATTATCAGCTGGTTTCCCTGCTGGAACACCACGATATCTCCGACGTTGTACTCATCCGCGCGCCTAACAACGACAAGATCGTTCACCCTGAGCGTAGGCTCCATGCTGCCGGTCAGCACCACCGAGGCGCCGACGCCGAACGGCATCGGGAGCTCGTTGTGCATCATCCGCTTTGCGTTCCAGGTGTACACGGTCAAGCCGAGCGTCAGGCTTATGACGAGTATCAAAACGGCTCTGAGGACTATTCTTCCCGCTTTCATTTTAAGATCAAGCCCATTTCGCCTTTCTTCTGCCCGCGGCAAGTATGATGATCATCACGAGCGCAAGGACCGCCACGACCACGAGCACGGGGATATAACCAACGTCCTGCGTCGGCGGGTTGTCTCCTCCGCCCGGCTTCTCGTCTATTTCGGCGACCGTGCGGATTATTATATGAAGCTCAAGGCTCTCGCCCTTCGCGGCGAGGTTTCCGAGCATCGTATCAAACTGGTCGTTCGCGTCAAGGCCGTCACCGTCGAATCTTTCGAACGGCCACTGCCACTGAAGCGTGTAGTCCGCGATCTTGCCGGCGCCGAGATTGTTGTGCTCCTCGATCGGATCGAGCTCGAGCACGGGGCGCCATTCGTCGGCGGAACCGCAGAGATATTTTCCGGTGTAGTCGAACATCTTCGCCTCGACGGGGATTATCTCGTCGGTGTTGGCAAAGTACGCGTCTACGTAAAGCGTATAATCAAGCGTCTCGCTGCCGCTGTTCTTCAGCGTGAACCAGTACGTGTTCTCCGTACCGGGGGCGATGACTTTGTCCTTGTTGTTGAAGCTGTTGACGGTGAATACCGCGTCACCGTTATTGTCATACGAGATCTTGAAGATCTCGACGTCAGTGTGAGTCGACCAGACCTTATCCTTGTCGTATACCGAAAATCCGGTACCGGTGATCGCTCCTGCCGTGACAAGACCCGTGACCGGGGCCACCGCCGCCGCGTTCGGCACGCTGCGGACGACCGCCGCCGTGGGCGAGAGCGCACGGCCTATCGCTGCGGTCTTTTCGGATATCTCAAGCTTTGTTATATCCGACGCCTCCGTCAGCGAAATATAGTTCCTCTTTGGTATCGAGGTATATGACATGATCTGAGCACCGAGCATTGCCAATGCGCAGAATTCAAGTACTATGAGAATCGCGATCGTCACCCACAGTACCGATCCTGATTTTTTATTATTTTTAAGCGAAGCATATTCGTTCATGCCCGTGCTCTCCTTTATGTGATTTTAATACAAGTTGATGTTTGTTTCAGCTCTTGCATCCGCATGCACGGACCGTGCGTGCGGATGTGAGAGCTGAAGCTCTCATATATTGACCGGCGGATCCCCGCCCCGCCACTAAGGGCGGGGACTCCGGGTCTTTCAGATTTTATAATTTATACCGTTAAGTACGAATTAGTCGATCTGGGTCGCGGTGGCGACGAAGCTGAAGCTGAGTTCAGTAGATACACCATCGGGAAGTTCCGCTATAACACCAGCTATAGCGTTGCCGAGGTAGGTATCAGCCATGTCACGAACATCGGTGAGTTCTGCATCAACACTGGAAGTACCGGCTATTTCTACGCCAGCTTCCTCTGTATCGTATGCCCAAGCCCAAGCGAGTTCGAACGTAAAGTCCATATCTTTGTTAGGATCAAAGTCCATAGAAAGCTCTATCGAACCATCCTCATTGACAACGAACTGCGGATTTCTTGCACCGGTAACCATCGTAAGGATGAGTTCCTCAAGAGCGTCGGCATAAGTTTTGACTATCGTCTTGGCATCAGTAGCGGAGAATCCATATTTGTCACCACCCATAGCAGCAGCAAGTTCAGGTTTGGACTGAGCAACCTGAGTCAGGGACATCGTGGTATCGCCTTTGGAAACCTTTATATCCCACTTTACAGGAGCGTAGTCTTTTGCAAGAGTGAACGTTCCGTTGTATCCGAGTTTACCGTTTTCGTCAGCGACAAGCTGGGTGTAGTCGGTGTAGGTTCCGGCGGGAAGAACGATGTCAGTCCAGCCAGCGGGGATGGAAAGGGTGTAGCGGGTAGCAACTTCGGGAGTACCCTTAACGGTCGCTTTGAAGCCGCCATTTTCGATATCGGAGGAATGCGTGCCGGGAGCAACAACTTTATCCTGGGTTTCATCCTCATTAGCTTCGGCTATAACAGAATATTCGCCTTCAGCTTTGAGATAGTCTTTATCGTGAGCAACATACTTAGAATCAAACAGTTTGTCGCCTTCCATGGTAAGGACGATACCCCATTTCGCAACGCGGGCCTGGCCTTCGCCCTCAGCCTTGGTTACGTACTTTGCGAACGTGCCGGATATGGCACAGGTGGTTATAAGAGTCGCAACCATAAGAATGGAAGCAATTCTCATCATTTTGTTTTTCTTCATTTCAGAAAAACCCCTTTCAGTTATTTGCCGTCAATGCGGCATGATTTTTATTCTCCCCCATTCCGGGGAATGACATTACCGGGCATTCGCGCGAAGCGTTTTTGCCCATTCGCGGAGAATGCCGCGGCATTTTATATTCATCCCCGGTGTGGCTTCCGGGAAAGAATAACGATTTTTGTTATACAGAACACAATTGAAACCGATGCGACCGCTTATCTTTCACAGCGTGCGGGATCATCATTCGGTTTTGTCTTCATCCGCGCTCTGCTGTTCAAGAGCTTCCTTCTGCTCCTTGAGCTTTCTCAGCTCTTCAAGCTCTTTGAGCAGCGCGTCGGTATCCTTCTTCTTTGTGCTGTCGTACTTTCTGCGTCTCAGAATCTCATATCCGACGAGAAGGACTATCGGTACCGCGATACAGAGTATCAGACCGGGCGTCGACTGAAGGAACATCGCGACGCTGCCGATGCCGTCGAGCGTTTTGCCGGTCCATCTGCCGACGAGCTTGTCGACCGGGACGCTTGTGAGGTCCGCCGTGTTGTTCGCGTCGCCTCGTGTGCGGAAGGAAACGAGCTCTCCCGTCTTTTCGTTATATTCAAGCGCTATGACTCTGTGCGTTACGACCGCAGTTCCGCCGGATTCCGGATCGAAGAACGATATGACGTCGCCGACCTTTATATCGGCGGGCTTCGCGGACTTGATAATGATCAGGTCGCCGCTCTGTATCTTCTTTGTTTTGTTCGTTTCCGAGCCGATCGTTACCTCGAGTATCCTCAGCTTGTCGGTCCTGTTGATCGTGATATTCGTCGTCTCGGCGCGTATGCCGTCCTTCGTCTTATCGGTGAACGTCATGTCTATCGGGTACATCGGCGAGAACTCAGCCTCCGTCGGCGGGTTCATTGAATCCGTAAGCACTATGAGCGGGGCATATCCGCCTATCGTAGGTACTTCGTCTTTATTGACGAGCCCTTTTATTATCATTATCACGTTGACTATAAGTATCGGGACCAGGATAACACAGAGCACGATACCGACAACAGTCAATACCTTATGCCCGGTCGATGCGGGCTCTTTATTCACGTTGTCGGTCTGCTGTTTTTCTTTCATCAAGTGTTCCTTTCACGTTGATCTAACGGCAAATGTGGTATGGTTGGACGCTGAAAAACGGGAGATACCCTGTTTTTTTTCTGAAAACAGGCAGTAATCACCCTTTTTATCCTATACTCACGGGTATTATACACTACAGTGTTCTTGGTTTCAATTGCAATAACAAAAAGTTTTTAAGTACGTTTTATGAACGCGTTGACATAATTGTAGTTTTTTCCCCATTTATGGTAGATTTAAAACAACTTGTATGCTGTCAGCATAGTAGACGCCCGCCTTTTGTTTGTTAACAATTGAACGCCGCGCTTTTTTTGCCGTCATACTCAAGAAAACCGAACAACCGGAGACGTTACGTCTCCGGCTGCGGTCGTTAAGTTTGGATCAGGCCCAATCACCAACGTCCCATGAGCCTGTCACCACTTCAGACTCAATCTCGATCACTTCGATCTCCGGTGTCTTGTACTCTTTCATATTATATCTCCTTTATAGGATAGACGTTTCAATTAATTCCGAAATAAACACGCGCTGCCGTACAGTACTGATACAGGGCTTTCGCAAGGTTGAATGCGTTTTCGAATTCATTGTTTTCGCCCTTACCGCGGTTTATCATGGAGTTCGCCCAGCTGAGTACGGAATATTTGACCGTGTAGTCAACTCCGTCCTCACCCGTAATGACAAACGTATACTTCACGTTGAGATGACCGGAAGCAATACCGGACACCTCTACGTAGTAACCTATGTCATTCTGATAAACCGTGTAAGCCTTTCCTGCCGCATTCTTTACGACCGGTATGCTGTCAAAGTAAAGTTTTAACGTCGTCGAGCCTTCAAGCGTGACGAGCGCGCCTTTATAGCTCGTATTCTCTTTTGCTTCATCGGCGCCTTCCGCGTTGTTTGCCGGATCAGCCGTGACGTTTTCTACCATGGAAAGGTCAAGATATTTGCCGTATTTCTCGTAGTTGAACGAATACTTTTCGGGGTTGTCGTTCTTCAAGCCAAAGTACTTGCTTGCGTAGTAACCGTAGTTGAGTAACGCGTGGGCAAGCTGCTTCGTCTTTTCGGGTCTCACGGGATCATCGAGCATTGTCTTTGCCCAGTCTGCCATGCAGCAACTGAATTCAGTACCATAGAATTTCTTGTCGAGACGTATGATCTTCATCTCGTTGCCGTCGGCGTCATAGACCTTCATGGTAACATTCTTCGTGATACATGCGGACTGGATGTTGGTAAACGGCACTTTGTAGAATTTGCTGGTGCCATCGATTACAAAGTACGGGCCGTTCTTTGAAAGTCCGATTTCAACAACAGATCCGTTGAACTCGTAAACAAACTTGATCGTCGCCGCGTTTTCAGGCGCCTGGAATTTGAAATTGAGGCTGAGTACTCCGGCGAGCGTCGGCGCATAACCTATCAGCGTCACAGCCTCGAATTCGTGGCTGTATGTGTCGATGTATGTCTGTCCGTTGAATTCGACCGTCGCCGTGTACTTGTAAGCGTAAGTCGTATCCTTGCCGTCGATCTTGACGAGCTCGCCCGTCACGACAACGGTCTTCGTCGTCGTCATCTCGCCGGATGTGAACGTCGCGGTAGCCTTCGCCGTCGCATCGAATCCATTCTCCGCGAAATCAGCCCAGCTCCATACGGGACCCGTCCACTCGATCACCTTGGCCTCGAACACCGCGGTGTACGTCGCGTCGGCGGTGACTGCCGCGATTGCGGGAGACCAGCCGGCGAACGTGTAGCTGTACTGAGCGTCGCCCGCTTTTGTCGGGGTCGCGCCGTTGTAGGTTGGGATCTCGCCGTAAGCGACCTTGCCGCTCTGAAGCTCTGTGCCGTCATAGTTGACGAACGTGACAGTGTACTTGTTTATTATTATTTTTTCATTAGTATATGTCTTTCCGTCATACTCCGCTGTCGCGGTGTAAACGGTGTGACCGATATTCCCTCCGGTTCCTTCGCTCGAAGTCACGGTCGCCGTGACCGTCTCCGTATGCGCGGGATCGTTCTTACATACAAGCGTCAGCGTCGCGCTTCTGAGATCCTCGCTCCAGTTCCATTCGCCTTCCTCGTAATCATGTCCGAGCGCTTCAACAGGCCTCGTCTCTGTCTCGTCGCAGCGTGAGCAGGTTCTTGTCTCAACACCGGACTCGGTGCATGTCGGAGCGGTCGTTACAGTCCATTCGCTCCAGTCGTGACCGAGGGCGGGTGTGGTTTTCGCAGTGCGGCTGAGTTCTTTATGGCATACCGTGCAGTAGACTACTTCGTCGTAGCTGCCCGCTTCTGTGCAGGTCGCCGCAACTTCGTTTTCACGAACTGCCTCGCCGGGAGTATGTCCGGTCGCGGGGACGTTCTCGACCGTCTTGGTCTGAGTCTCAAACGCTTCGTTTTCGAACGTCGCCGTGTAGGTCGTTTCGCCCTTCGCCTCGCAGGTAGCCGCCTTGGTTACCTCGGAGGTCGTGTTAACCGTCTCGGTCTCGACGTGGCTTGCGTCGTGTGCGCAGACCATCGTCGCCGTTACCGTGCTGTAATCATCAGCCCATGTGTATGTCGGAGTGCCCCAGTCGTGGCCTGTCGCCGGGATCGTTTCTTCCTTCTTGTCGGTGTAGGTCTTGCCTTCGAATGTCACCGTTGCGGTGTAGACCTTCTTTCCGGCGGCCTCACACGTCGCATCGGTCGTCTCTCTCGTTATCGTCGCGTTGACCGTCTTAACATGCGTGTTATCGTTCTTGCAAGTGAACGTCGCGGTCGCCGCCGTGTATCCAGTCCAAGTCCAGCCGGTCAGCTCGTAATCGTGGCCTGTCGCCGGGATCGTTTTTTCCTTCGTGTCGGTGTAGGTCTTGCCTTCGAATTCTACTGTCGCGGTATAGACTGTCTTTCCGGCGGTCTCACACGTCGCATCGGTCGTCTCGCTCGTTATCGTCGCGTTGACCGTCTCAACATGCGTACTGTCGTTCTCGCACGTGAACTTCGCGGTCGCCGTGCTGTAATCCTCAGCCCACGTCCAGCCGGTCAGCTTGTAATCGTGGCCTGTCGCCGGGATCGGTTCTTCCTTCGTGTCGGTGTAGGTCTCGCCTTTGAATTCTACCGTCGCGGTGTAGACCGTCTTTCCGGCGGTCTCGCACGTCGCATCGGTCGTCACGCTCGTTATCGCCGCGTTGACCGTCTCAACATGCGTGTTATCGTTCTTGCAAGTGAACGTCGCGGTCGCCGCCGTGTATCCCGTCCACGTCCAGCCGGTCAGCTCGTAATCGTGATCTATCGCGGTGAATACTGCGTAATAACTTGCATTACCTGTTACCGTCGGCAGGGTTGCAAGAACCGTGCCGTTCTGAGTCTTCGACCAGCCGGTAAACTCGTAAGAGCAGCACTGATCATCAGCAGTCTTTACAGGAGTCTCTCCCGCAAATACGGGCGTTTCTCCGTATGCAACTTCGCTATTCTGAAGCACTGTGCCGTCATAGTTTATGAATTTGATCGTGTATGTGTTGGTTGCTTCGGTGAACTGCGCCGTGTACGTAGCGGGACCGGTAACGGTCGTGATTTCCGGATCCCATCCGGCGAACGTGTAGTTATGCTGAGCATCACCGGGTTTGGCGGGGGTCGCTCCAGTATAAATCGGCAGCTCGCCGTATGCGATAAGTCCGGACTGAAGCACATTGCCGTTATAGTTCTCGAATATTACCGCATACTTGTTGACCGTTGCACTGTACTTGGCAGTATACGTCGCGTCACCCGTAACCTTCTTCAATTCGGGCGTCCAGCCCGCGAAAGCATACGTGTACTGAGCGTTGCCTTCTTTTGTAGGAGTTTCTCCCTGATAGGAAGGCATTACGTTGTATTTGACTTGACTGCTCTGAAGTACGGTTCCGTCTTCATCGACAAATTCTATTTTATATTCTTTTGTGTACTGCTGATATTGAGCTTTATACGTAGCCGGTCCTCTTACAACGCTGACCGTCGGATACCATCCCGTGAACGTGTATCCGTACTGAGCGTCACCCTCTTTAGTCGGGGTTTCGCCTCCGTATACCGGCATTGTACCGTACTCGAACTTGTCGTAGAACAAATCGCTGCCGTCTTCGTCAACAAAGTATATACAGTATTTTCTTGTTACAGTCTTTGTATCACTGTAATCGACCCCGTTGAATGTAACCGCGGCCGTATATACTATCTTATCGGCAGCAGATACATCATCGGCTATTACTGCTGTGACAGTCTGAATATCACCGCAGGAACAGGTGAACGTTGCTGTCGCAGCCGTGTAACCGGTTTCGTCATCACCGGTCCACGTCCACGTCGGTTCGCCGTATGTATGCGTGTGCGTCGGATGATCGTGCTGTGTGTTGTACCATGCATCGCAAGTTGAGCAATAGTAGAACGTCGTATTTGCAGACGAACCTGCTGTCGCGGTATAATCTTCAACCGCATACTCACCGGAAGTAGGATGACCGCTGCCGTTATGAAGTTCACTTGGATACATCGTTATTGTTCCAGTGCCATTAGAGGCGGTTTTAATACTTATAGTTGACGTCGAGGTGCTATTTTCGACACCATTATTATAAATAATCTTTCCTGTCTTTCCGCTTGACGTGATATTCGCTTTATTTACAGATGTATGTATTGAGCCATTAACTTCAATGGTACCGTTGATATCAAGTTTGGCATCATTCAAATTATTTCCGAGGTTTTGAGTCTCGTCGCTGCTATCAAGTACATAAAGCTTTTTGTTATTCGCAATAACAATTTTTGCTCCTTCATTAATCGTGGTAACCGAATGTTTCGAGAGTATGACATTCTCATTCATAGTTACGGTACCACTTGCAAGCGTTAAATCATAATTATATGGAATAAGAAGACCGGACAAGTCAGCTGTACTTAGAGTTATGTATATTTTGAGCGATAAGGAATTAATTGAAGAATCGCCATTAACGGTTATTTTTTGACGACCGTTAACATAGGATTTTGTAATTGTGCCATTTGTACGGAATAAGCCAGAATTGATTCCAATAAAATCAACCCAGCCAGCATTATATCCGACACTCGTACCATATAAATTGAAATAAACAGACTCGGTTGAGCCGGAACACAGGGTCATTGGCGCTTCAACATTTCTGACGGTAAACTTGCTGAAAGGAAATGCGCCTGCATCGGTAATCTTTTTCAAATTGGATGCACTGCCCGGGTAATCAGCTACAAACAAATTCTCGTATACTTTTGCCCCACTCTTGACTTCAATTTCGCCCGTTCCTTTTACATATCCGAATGCATAAAAGTTTGATCCGCTATTAAAAGTAATCTTTGAATTTGAATTTAATTGTATTAAACCATAAGGACCAGCTTGTCCTTGACTCATAATATGAACGCCAGATGCAACACTGACATTCCCATTTACGGTCAGATTTGCTCCACTTGCAAAAGTCAGTGTTTTGAAAGCAACCGCAGAAGGAATGGTTGTGTTATACTCATAATAAAAATTTCCAATATTGCTATTCGTGATGACAATATGATCAGATGTATATGGTATTAACAAGGTTACGCCGCTTGAAATTGTGTAATTACCAGCTGGAAGGGTTCCGTTTTCAACAAGTATTATTACTTTATTATCACCAGTGCTTGCCTCCGTATTAGCTTCTGCAAGGTTGCTAAACAGTTTTCCGCCAACCTCAAAAATAGGAAGTGAAGAACTGATAAAAACAGGGCAAATTGTTTGATTTTCGATAAAGCTAACAGTTAACGATGCGGTATGTGAAAAATAACTATTGTCTGTAACATTTAGCCAACCGAAAAATCTATAACCACTTGATGGAGTTGCAACAAGAATAAATTCTTCTGTGTTAAGTTTTGTGATGGAAGTTTGACCGGTAATTGAATTTCCGTCTACAGTATACGAACCATTCGAAGGAGAATTAAATGTAACAGTAACGTTCTTTTGCGCTGAGAGCGTAATACTGCTAATCGTTATTTTCGTTTCATCCGCACTAGAACTGTTTGATGTTATAATTATTCTAACAGTTTCCCCGTTATTTAGCCTTTTCGAAAACAATCCGGTGCTTGGTGTATTTGCTCCATCAATTGAAACATCTCCTCCATTCAATTGAACATTATAACTGAATCCAAATAATGCATCGGAGCCTGAATTGTTAGTAAAATCTAAAGTACCACTTTTAGCGGTGTAAGTAGTTGATCCACAAGAAGTGGATGAAGACGCTTTGACAGAACCGGTGATTTTGCCGCCACTGGGTGTCCATATTGCATCTCCGCTTGAAACTGCGGAAAGACCTTCGACGTCGGTATTGATGTTTGCCGCTTGAGCGTTTACAGACAAGAGACCGTTAAGAAAACCAAGCTTGAATCCTCCGTTTTCAAAATATACGGTCGGTAGATTGCCGAGCAAGATGAACAATACCAATAAAAAGGCGATATTTTTTCTCACTACTTTTTTAAGCATTTCGATGTTTCCTTTCGAACTTATGTTTTCTTTCTTTTATATGTGGTTTGCCGGAGCATATGATCAAATCAACCAAGCCGGCTATAATAAACAAAGTGGCAAATATGCCGTCTACTGAAATATTCCAAACAAGTTTGCTGTTGTCTTTCAATATATCTGTCAGGAATCGGATGATTCCATAACCGAACATTGAATAACCGTAAACCATGCCTCGTCCATCGTAATTATGGTTTTTCTCATATAAATTCAGTAACAACACAAGAATGAGCACAGCTGCAAATTCAAACGCCTGCATGGGAACAACCAACGTATCCCTTTGATAACTGTAAATCCCCCAATCAACCGGCACACCGCAACAGCATCCCCAAAAAAGGCAGCCTAACCCACTGACGCCCTTAGCTATCAAAAACATCGGGCCCATAATATCTAAATTTCGTCTTGCAGGAGTTTCCGAAGTGAACGAGAACCACCATGTTAACGGTCCAAGCAACAAAAAAGTATGCGCCAAATTTCTGAAATGAACCCCAAACAGCCCTTCGTATATCATATACAGAATCTGTACTGACGCGCCCATTATGCCGACTATAACAATCAGGAGAATCTTTAAATCTCTTTTCAACTTATATCGCTTGCCGTGAAGAATAATGTACAAGATCGCCATTACAAAAGCGATGACGTGAAAAGAGAAATAAGCAACTTTATGTGCGCCGGGAGACATTTTCATAAGAAATGAATTTATATATTCCATCCTTACTATTCTATTTCCTCATATATTAAACTTCGGTTATGTACCGCCTCAGCCGTTTCCGGAAGGCGTAAAGCCAGAAGAACGTGAAGACCGCGGCTATTCCTAAAAGGAAATAAAGTGCATGGTCGATCAGAAATTGCATATTATCCTCATTTTGTAATTCTGCGCACAAATACAGTTATACTGAGTACAGTATAATACAAAAAAGCGCCATTGTCAATAAGTACGGCGCATAAAGTAAAGAAAAATTTATAATTTTTGCATAAGCAGAGAGGTTTTTCGGGGCAGGAATGGAGAATAAGCGGGCAGTATTAAGTGATCAGTGTGAAATAAAGGAATAATATTAATATATAGCTCATGTTCTTTCGGTTTGTGCTTTGCGGTATGATCCGTCGGGGGCGGAGAGATCCTTCGCCGCGCACGGGATGACAGGGGGGCGGGAGGGGGCCTTTTTCGTCCGCCTCCTCCTCCGGGGGAGGTGTCAGCGTGAGCTGACAGAGGGAGTTGAGCGAACGGAAGAGGCTCATTTCGAAGAATAACTCCCTCAGTCTCGCATTCGCGAGACAGCTCCCTCGGGGATGGAGCCTTTAATGAGATCCTTCGGCGCGTACGGGATGACGTGGGTCATCCCGCGGCGAATTCCTTTATTATCTGAAGTATCAGGACGGTGCACTGATCCATCTGCTCGACGACGGCGTGCTCGTATGGGCCGTGGTGTCCGTAGCTTCCGGTCGGGAGGTTGGGGCACGGCAGTCCGCGGAACGACAGCTGCGCGCCGTCGGTGCCGCCGCGTATGGGTGAGGCTGTCGGCGTCATGCCGCAGGCTTTTGCGGCTGAGAACGCTTTTTCGACCACCTCGAATCTCGGTTTTACCATTTCGATCATATTCCGGTACTGATCGGTCATTGTCAGTGTGACCGTGCCTTCTCCGTACCGTTCGTTCATCGTTTTCGCTATATGCTCCATGCATTTTTTCCGCGCCGAGAACGTTTCGGCGCTGTGGTCGCGGATTATATACGTGAGCTTCGCCGACTCTACGTTCCCGTTCATCGAAAGCAGATGGAAGAAGCCCTCATAGCCTTCTGTCATGGACGGGACGTCCGCCTGCGGCAGCATGGAATCAAACTCCATCGCGAGCTTTGCGGCGTTCACCATGACATTTTTCGCCGAACCCGGGTGCACGTTGAAGCCTCTGAAGGTGACCTCGGCGCCGGCGGCGTTGAAATTCTCATATTCGATATCGCAGACCGAGCCGCCGTCAACGGTATATCCGAGCTCCGCGCCGAACAGGTCAAGATCGAGCAGCGACGCGCCGTGTCCGATCTCCTCGTCCGGACAGAAGCCGATGCTGACGGGGCCGTGAGGCATATCCGCGCCGAGCAGCAGCTCCGCCGCGGTCATGATCTCCGCGACTCCGGCTTTATCGTCCGCGCCGAGCACGGTCGTGCCGTCGGTGACGATGAGCGTCTTTCCGGCGAGCGTTTTCAGGTGCGGGAAATCAGCCGGGTCGAGCGTCCTGCCGCTTTCTCCGAGCGCGATCGCGCCGCCGTCATAATTTTCGATCACGCGCGGTTTGACGTTCTCGCCCGGAAAATCCGGCACCGTGTCAAGATGCGCGAGAAATCCGATCGGCGTGACGGACTCGAATCCCTTTGTCGCCGGGATCTTTCCGTATACGTAGCAATGCTCGTCGACTCTGACGTCGCTCACGCCCATTTCTCTCATTTCGTCAGCAAGTATGTTCGCCAGATCGAACTGACGCGCGGAAGACGGCGTTTTCGACGCATCCTCCGAGCTTGCCGTATGTATCTTCGCGTATTTTATAAGTCTTTCGTATGCTCTCATACGTTCTCCGTTCATCTGACGCCGAGCACGCGCAGGATCGTCTGCGCGTATACCGACGCGAGGTAGTCGTTCGGGTGGTTTACGTTATTTCCCGTCATATCGAAATATCGTTTCTTTTCAAGCAGTGCGGAATGCACTTCGGTCATCGGGACGAGCGCTGTCTTGTCTCCGTATCTCTCGCAGATCCTCTCAAGCACCGCCTGCTGCATATACTGCTGACGGTAAAACCCGGCGGCGAGCTTGTGCGGAAGCATCGTCGAGACGAGGAGGAATTCCGCGTTTTCGTTTATTTTCAGCGCGTCATCGATCATTTTTACCGTATTATCCTCAAATCCGTCGATCACGGCGTCGTTCATTCCGAACGCGATGACCATCAGATCGAATTTGTCGCGCGAAAACAGCGCGGTCATGTTCTCCGCGCCCCATCTGCTGTCCATGCCGCCGACGGCACGGTTCAGATATCCCGCGTGGCATCCGTGATCGTTCAGATGATCCACGACCGCAAGCGGCCACGTCGGCGCGTACGGCGGCTTCATTATATCCTTCATTCCGGAGGAATTGCAGCCGTAGGCTATACTGTCACCGAAAAACGCGACGGTCATCGGCGCTTTATCGGCGATGAGCCTGTGTGTGCGCGGCAGCTTTTCGGTTTTTGACGGAACGGGGCCGCTCCATTTGTCATGATGCAGATACGTGACGCATATCTGCTGTTTCGTTATCCGGTCTCCCTCTCCGAAAAACAGCCATCCGCCGCCCTCTGCACCTATTTTGAACGGGCTGTCCTCCTGGATCCGGTCGAGGAAAAATCCGTCGCGCGGGGTGACCGGTATCCCGCCGCCGCGTTTTATAAGTATCTTCCCGTCGCAAAGCGCGTAATCCCCGCCTTCCCTGTACACGGTCTGAAGCGAGGTATCGGTGACGGAGATAACCCTGTCCGCGTGATACAGAAGCGGTATCAGCAGCTCCCCGCCGTCAAGATCGACCGGCCATACGGTCTCATTATAAGCGACTTCGCCCTCCCATACCGGGCAAGCCGCGGCCTCGGCGCTATATTTCATATTTCTTTCCTCCCGACGTTTCTTTATTTGGTGTGATGAAGTTTATATTCTCCGGGCTTGAGCGGGACGCCTTCGGCGACGGAAAGGATCTCTATCCCGAACGTGCCTTCCTCCTGCTGGTATGTGTGGTACTTGCCTCCGAACGCGAATTCGTCTGTATCCTCATAAGAGCAGCGGAAGAACGCGCGTCTCATCTCGATCCTGTATGTCTGATCGCCTTCGTCGGATCTTACCGTACACACCGCTTCATTCGGTGTTTTTCTTGAGACCGTCCATTCAAAGCTCCCGTCCTCGCTTACCCACTTGCCTTCACCGAGCTTCGACGGGTATCTGACCGTGCATGAGACAAGCAGCGTCAGAATTGCGAGAAGCAGCGCGGCGACTTTCAGTTTTTTCATTTTATCCCCTCCATACCGCCAAAAGCGGTCTCTTGTTACTGTTATACCATAAAACGCCCGTGATGTCAATAAAAAAGAAACGGAAAAGGCCGCGCCGCACGCAAACCGTGTCGAAAAACGGGGCATCAAAGTGAAAACTCTTGACTTTCCGGAAAGTGTATGATATAATATTTTCAAATCTGTTAAAAGAGGAGAAATATCATGGCTGAAAATAAGAACAACGACGCTGCGAAAGCCGCGGCGGAAAAGGCGCTCGCCGCCGCACGGGCTAAGAAGACCGCCGCGAAAGAGGAGGCTAAAAGATCCGCGGGAAACGAATACAACGGGATAACCGAGGCGGAGCTTCTCGCCGCAACGAGAAAGAACGCCGTTCCGTTCAGGATAGGCGCGATCGTCTGCTGGATCCTCGCGATAGTCTGCGAGGTCTTCGCGATCCTCTTCTTCACGATCAAGCTCGACTGGGGCTTCCTCTATGAAGAGCCCGGCCACACGATCGCGTGGATAGTCGCCCTCGTCGTCGACCTCATACTCGTCATCGTCGGTTCCCTGCTCTGGAAGAGGGGCAACCATCTCGATCCCGCCAAAAAATCACAGCCCGCAAGATTCTGGATACAGAACAACCTCGGCGTGATCATTGCCGCCATCGCGTTCATACCCTTCATCATATTCGCGCTGACCGACAAGAACGCAACAAAGAAATCGAAGCTTCTCGCCACCATCGCCGCGGTCGTCGCGCTGCTCATCGGCGTACTGTTCGGCATAGACTGGAATCCCCTTTCACAGGAGGAGATGCTTGAAAACGCTCATATCGACACGGTATACTGGACAAACAGCGGCACGGTATACCACGCGTTCTATGACGAATGCTATCACATAGCGGGCAAGGAGCACAATACCACGTCGTCCGCGGAAGCCATCAAAGAGGGCAAAACGAGAATGTGCAAATACTGCGAGTCAAAGCTTGAAAAAGAAGCCGGGACTGCCGAAGACAACAGCAAGACGCCCGATACGTCGAGCGGTCTTTCGATCGACACGTCCGCGGACAACTGATTGATATGTACGGAAACGACGGGATCACGGTCCCGTCGTTTTTTTGTTTATTTATTTTTCCTAACATATTGACATTCAGGCAAAAACGTTGTATAATGATTATAAGATCGAACGCATTCAATGAAACGGAGGTAAGATGATGAAAAACGGAAGGGCTGCCGTTCTCGCGGCACTTGTCTCGGCGGCCGCTTTGCTCCTGCAGCCTCTCTCCCCCGCCTGCTTCGCCGCCGGCATGTCGTCTCTTGCCGACACTTATTCTCTTATGAAGGACGGGGACAGGGACGTTCTGATGCTAAGGCGTGTAAGACCGTACGCGGTCGCCTCGGTCTCCGCGCTCTCCGGAAAAACGCTTTTCACGCTC
The DNA here is from genome assembly GCA_902778145.1 of uncultured Ruminococcus sp. Lineage (GTDB taxonomy): Bacteria > Bacillota > Clostridia > Oscillospirales > CAG-272 > UBA1248. The sequence continues at coordinate 319 of CACYWW010000015.1, read as the reverse complement.
GCCTTCTCGTTTGCCGCGGGACTCGTACCGTACGCGCTGAGACGTACCGGCGGCTTTCCGCTGTACGCCGACGTATCGGCGTTCATGGCAGGGAACCCGGCTCTTCAGGCGGAGGGATACAGAGCCTTCGCCGCGCTCGCGCCGATGGTACTGATCTCCGCCGCGCTCACGGTCGCGGCGTACGTCCGGGAAAATAAAGGCTGACAACACGGGGGCTAATACCCGACCGTCATAAGGAAGTTTTTTCACCTCACGTTCGAGTGGTGAGTAAGTGCGCACTTAACAAAAGCAGACTGAGAACAAAATCAGTCTGCTTTTT
>CACYWW010000014.1 GCA_902778145.1 uncultured Ruminococcus sp. | reverse complement strand
TAGCTAAATTGAAGCCTCACGGCTTCAGCTAAATTAAATTCGCCTGCAAGCTCGGCGAAGCCGAATTCAGCTCGCGGAGCGAATTTAGCTATGCGAAGCCCAATTTAGCTCGCCACAAGGCGAATTTAGCTGCGGTGTACTTCCTTACGAAGTACACCGCGAGCCTGCTTTTTATTATTTTACCGTTATTTCCGTGTAAGAGCCGGAGCGGTATATCCTGACCGTATCGGTGCCGGAGGAGATCGCGCTCTCAAGTGAAGCGGCGTCCGTCACCGCAACGCCGTTCACAGAGACGATTATGTCGTCCCGGCGGAAGGCTGAGCCGTCGTCCGCGGATACGATGAAGCAGCCGATCGGGATGCCGTACGTTTTCGCCTGCTTTTCCGTGACCGCCTCGACTCTTATGCCGAGCGCCGCGACCGATACGGGCGTGACGGAGACCCTGATGCCGCCGTTCGACGGTGAGGTTATGAGCTTCTTTATCGGACCCAGAACAGCCGCCATATGGCTTGCGGTCACCGTACCGCCATCGCTGCCGGTAACGATGCCGACGAGCTGACCGTACGTGTTGATCAGAGCGGTTCCGGCGATCATCTCACCTCCGCTGACGCTTATCTTCGTCATGTCTGACGACGATATCACAGAACACGTCGTGACGCCGGCTGCGGGTGATACCGAATAGACTTGCTGTCCCTCCGTCAGAGCGCGTGAGTCGCCGATCTCCGCGGCTTTCATATCCGTTTTGTCCACTTTGATCAGGCAGATGCCGTTTTCAGCGTCTTCACCTATGAATTTCGCGCCGATCTCGCGGCCGTCCGCGGCTGTTACGGAAAGCGCCTGACGGTCCGGCACGGCTGATGACGCCGTCAGGATATAACCGTCTTCCGTGAGGATCACCCCGCATGAGGCGGCGCCGCCGCATCTGACGGTCACGGTGCTTTCGGAGAAGAGCGCCGACGCGGCTTCCGCGTCAAGATCGGTCTTGTGGGGCACGAGAGACGCGGGCTTGTTGCCGTGCAGATAATCGTAGAAGGTATAGCCCTTCGTCCGCATTATCGTGTCCGCTACGAAGACCGTGACAAAGCCGAGGAGTATCAGGAAAGCGGCAACTATCAGGGATATGATTATGACGCGGTTGCGCTTGCGCTGCTGCTTCAGAGCAAGCTCTTTTTTGTATTCGTCATAATCGTGCCTGTACTGGAAACCGCCGTATGATCCTTCTCTGTTCATTTCTGTGTTGTCTTTTAACGTTGTATTGTCCTGCATTCCGACGCCCCCGTCCGGAGAATCAAATTCGTTTGACTCCATTTTAACCCGGATTTGTTACGAAAAATAGCTTTCAACGTGATCATTCTGATTTTAAACGAAATCTTTACAAAAAGTCAATCGGTACGTTGCTTTTTAGGCGGATCCGTCTGCGGAAGCGTGAACACGAACTCACAGTATTCGCCGTAGGTGCTGTTTACCCAGATCTCCTCGCCGTGCGAATCTATGATCGTTTTCACTATATACAGCCCGAGACCGACGCCGGTCCTGTCGAGCCCGCGGCTCTTGTCGCTCTTGTAGAAGCGGTCAAAGACCATCGGAAGCTCTTCCTTCGCGATGCCCTGACCCTCGTTGTAAACAGCGGTGTATATCTTTCCGCTGCGCTCGATGTGCGATATCTTGTATACGCCGCCTTCGCGCGCGAATTTGACCGCGTTGTCGCAGAGGTTGTAAAGCACCTGATATATGGCGTCCCTGTCGGCGTTGACGTACATATTGTCATGCTCCGGCTCGAACCTGACGTCGAGATTTTTCTTCTCGAGCCTCTGCTCAAGCGAGATTATGATCTGCCGCGACATCTCACAGATGTCGAACGGCGCCATCACGAACTTTCTGTCGCCCGCCTGAATCCTCGATATGTCGAGCAGGGAATTGACGAGTCTCGCGAGCCGCTTTACCTCGCTCGATACGATCTCAAGATAGTAATTCTGCTTTTCCGGCGGTATGGCTCCCGAGAGGATGTTGTCGATAAAGCCGGCGATCGTGGTCATCGGCGTCCGGAGATCGTGGCTGACGTTTGCAAGGAACGTCTTCCGCAGATCCTCGTTCTTTTCAAGAGATGACGCCATGCTGTTGAACGCTTCTGCAAGCTCTGCGACCTCGTCGTTGCCGGTCACGGGGACCCTTACGTCAAATTTGCCCTGAGAAAAGGCTCTCGCCGCCTCGCTCATCTTTTTCAGAGGAGATACGATCTTATCCGTGACGAAGAAGACCGTTATAAGCGCCGCCGCGGTGACCCAGAGTATCGCGATCACCGTAGTCTTCACGGCGTTGCCGGCGAGACCCGGCACGGATGAGCTTGCGGAGCAGACGAGCACGGTCCCGACGGGATTCTCGTTCTTGTCCCTGACACTGCCGCCGTATACGAGCATCTTTGACGGGAGAAGCCCGTCAAGATCGGTAAAGGCATAATAATCGTCTGTGCTCCTGACGTTGTAGAGCGCCGGATCCTTCATAACGTCGCCCTCGTTCAGACTGTCGGGAGCGGAAACGGGCATCAGGACCTTGCCGTCGTCGTTGACGACTATGACGAAAATATCCTGATTTGCCGCGTTGATCATATAAGTCACGATCGGCGAGATATCGGATTTTGAAAAGTATATATACCTTCCGAAATCGCTCGTGTCGGACATCCTGTATTCGGATGATATATATGAAACGAGCGAATCCCTCGCCGCGCGCATGCTGTCTTTTTTGATATTCTGAGAATATGTGGCTGATGAAGATGAATATATCAGCCCCAGTATCGTGAAGCTGACGAGTATGATCACCATGAAGATGGTGAAATATCTCGTGAATACGCTTTTGAACACTGCCGCCTCCGTGTTAAATATCAGCGGGGGAGCTTAGCACGCTGAGCTCCCCCGGGTCCTTCTTTACTGAAGTATTTCGAACTTGTAGCCTACGCCCCAGACCGTTTTGAGTATCCACTTGTCGGAAACGCCCTCGAGCTTTTCACGCAGACGCTTTACGTGTACGTCGACCGTGCGGCTGTCACCGAGGTAATCGAAGCCCCAGACCTTGTCAAGCAGCTGATCGCGGGTGAAGACTCTGTTGTAGTTGGAAGCGAGGAAATAGAGCAGCTCCAGCTCCTTCGGGGGGATGTCGACGCTCTTGCCCTTGAGCTTCAGCTCGTATTTCTGCAGGCTTATCTCGATGTTCTCGAACTTGATGACTTCCTCGTTGGAGGGGTTCTCGTGAGAGTTGCAGCGGCGGAGAACAGCCTTGATGCGGACTGCGAGCTCCTTGAGATCGAAGGGCTTGACGACGAAATCGTCCGCGCCCATCTCAAGACCGAGCACCTTGTCGAAGACCTCGCCCTTTGCGGTGATCATGATTATCGGCTTGGAAGAGACTTCTCTGATCTCGCGGCATACCGCCCAGCCGTCTTTTCTCGGGAGCATTATGTCGAGCAGAACGATGTCCGGCTCATACATTTTGAAGAATTCAACGCCCTGAGCGCCGTCATTGGCGGTCTTGACCTCGTATCCCTCATGTTCGAAATATACGCGAAGTGTTTCACAGATATTGACGTCGTCGTCAATAACGAGTATCTTGGTTCCCATCATTGTTTTGTACCTCCGTGTTCAAACTTGTTAAGTTTGTGATTTTTTTCACTAAATTCATTATAACACCCGCCGTCGGATAGTGGTGAATTCCGTGTAACATATTTGTGAACTTGTGGTAAATATTGAGAATTTTTAAATAAAAATTTAATTCGTTCCGTCCGATCGGGGTCGATCACGCTCCGTTTCTTTGAAAAAATCGGATTTTATCATTGACAAAACGGACGATCTGTGGTAAAATACAGCCGTTGTAAACGTATCTGGAGATGTAATATGAAGCTTGGTATAATCGGTCTGCCGAACGTCGGCAAGAGCACACTTTTCAACGCGATAACGAACGCGGGGGCTGAGATGGCGAACTACCCGTTCTGCACCATCGAGCCGAACGTCGGCGTCGTAACTGTCCCCGATGAGAGGCTTGACAGACTTGCGGAGATCTACCATCCGGAGAAGTACACACCGGCGACCGTGGAGTTCGTCGATATCGCGGGCCTTGTGCGCGGCGCGTCGAAGGGCGAGGGACTTGGCAACAAATTTCTGTCTCATATACGCGAGGTGGACGCGGTCATACACGTCGTCCGCTGCTTCAGGGATGAAAACGTCACCCATGTGGACGGCGATATTAACGCTCTGCGCGACGTCGATACGATCAACACCGAGCTCATCCTTTCGGATATAGAGCTTGCCGAACGCAGAGCCGACAAAGCCCGTAAGATGATGAAGGCGGATAAAAAGTTCGGCGCCGAGGCGGATTTCTTCGACCGCGTGACTGCGCAGCTGAACGACGGCGTTTCCGCCCGCGCGATGAAATGCACGGAAGAAGAGGCGGAGCTTCTCTCAACTGTCCCGCTGCTTTCCGCAAAACCGATTATATACGTCGCGAATATCCCCGAGTCCGATGTCGGGACCGATCTTTCCGACAACACGGAATATCAGGCGCTGAAAAAATACGCGGATTCCGAGGGGTCGGAGGTCATACCGATCTGCGCCGAGATGGAGGCGGAGCTGTCCGAGCTCGAAGGCGAGGAAAAGCAGATGTTCCTTGAAGAGATGGGCGTATCCGAAAGCGGGCTTGATAAACTGATAAAAGCGAGCTACAGGATCCTCGGACTCATCAGCTTCCTCACAGCCGGACCGAAGGAGGTCCGCGCGTGGACGATAAAGAACGGCACTAAGGCGCCGCAGGCCGCCGGAAAGATACATTCCGATATGGAGCGCGGCTTCATCCGCGCCGAGGTCATAGCGTATGAGGACCTCATGGCTGTCGGCGGAAGCCTGACGGTCGCTAAAGAAAAAGGCCTCATCCGCAGTGAAGGGAAGGAATACGTCTTCCGCGACGGCGACGTCGTAGTCATCAGATTCAACGTATAAACAAGGGCTCACGCCCTTCATAACTACCCATAGCGCAATTGGATAGAGTATCAGATTCCGATTCTGACGGTTGGGGGTTCGAATCCCCCTGGGTAGGCCATTGTATAGCTGTCCGAACACGGGGCGGGGAAGGCTGGGTATTTGCTTTTTCCGGGGCGGTTTGGATGGTAATAAAAACGACGGGCAGGTGATTCCTGCCCGTTGTTTTTCAATGTGTTTTGTTTTCGATGCCGTCGATCCTTTTGAGCGCCTGCTTTACGGATTCTTCGACGCGGGTGACGCGTTCGCCGAGTTCGTTCACGGTTTTGCGCTGGTCGGCGGTCTCGCGTTTGAGATCGTCGACGCCGGCTTTTATGTATCTGATATCCGACATCATCTCGCCCTTGTTCTGACCTTCGGCCGTGTCGTCTTTTTTCTTATTGCGCTGAAACGTCAGGTATGCAACAAGATAGCCGAGAACTGCGAAGGTAAGCGACAGCACCGTGCACAGGATCGATACTTTCGTTTCATCCATTACAGCGCGCCGTCCCTCTTTGCGTATTTTACGTAAGCGTCCTCAAATCCGAGCTTTTTCGCTTTTGCGACGTCTTCCTCCGCGTACAGTTTGTTTTTGTTTGCGGATAAGACAGCGAAATAATAATAGTTATCCGGAGCCGGTCCCGGTTCGGGATCCTTTTCTTTCAGGCCGTAGTATTTTGCGATCACCGCCGCTTCCGCCTGCACGATCTTTTTCAGCTTTTCCGGATCGTTTAAAGCCTTGCACTCCTCGAGATTCGAGTGAAAACCGTGCTCGATGATGATCGACTGCTTACACGCGGAGTCTTCCGGCGTTTTGCCCTGCACGGCTTTTGTCGGGTTCAGCAGCGTGGAGCTGCGGAGCACGCCGTAATAGTCCACCGTCGGGAGTGAATCGTCCCATTTCTTTTGAGAGTACCCGCGGTAATAGCATGATCCGACGCCGCACTCCTTGAACGCCGCGACGACGGCGGCGGATATCGCGTCGCAAAGCGCCCGACCGTCGCGGCGCACGGAGCTGAAGGATGAAACGCCGTGCGCTATCTCTTTTTTCCATGCGTTTGAGTGCCAGGAAAAGAACAGGTCAGCGTCACGCCCCATTTCGCCGCGCTCGGCAAGCGACGGGTCGTCCGTGATCGCCGTGCGCGTGACGACGATCTGCACGTCCTTGTACTTTTCGAGCTCTTCCTTCAGGTATTGCACGGCTTCGAAATTGTTGCTGCCTTCGTAGAAGCCTTTTATGATCCCGGCGCCGCTGTTTTTTCCGTGGCCGGGGTCGAGCACTATTTTAATCGTCTTTGCCATCGTCCGCCGCCTCCTTCAGACTGTCGAGTCTCGACCGAACGATCTCGATGATAACGGTCTTTACCGCCGAAAAGGCGGCGCAGGCGGCTCCGAAGAGCGCGCACTTCCATTTGTAACCGTCAATGCCGAGCGACTCCACGCACGGCATGGAAAGCAGGAACGATTCGACGAACGTCCACAGAGCGCGTTCGATCACGTTGATCACATTCTTACCGTTCGAGTCCAGAAAAAACGTACGGAGCGCCGCTCCGACTTTTTTTATCACGTCCATTTCAACGTCCTTTCTATGTATAAAATGCGTTTTTGGTTAGGTAACGGCTTTACGCCGCACCGTGGTCGCTACCGATTGAAACGGTATTATCGGAGTTAAGATAAAGCCAATCGTGAAGAACAGTAGTATTACTTGCTGCGCTTGTTATCATCGCATACGGCTTTGCCTCCTCTGCGCCCACAGGATAATATAAACTCATCCAAGTCTGTGATAAAGGATCAATACCGGGGAGATTTCTAATTATCGCCATTGTCGGCAAATTCTCCAATAAACGTGACAACACCTCGTTATATTCTGTGTCACAAGATATTGTACCATCAGAATAAGAATAAGTGAAAATGATTTTTTTAATAATCTGCTCGCTTGCAGACGCGAATGCCTCTGTCAAATCTGTCGTGCTGATGGATACGACATATTCATCACCGACATCAGTTGATTCAAACTCTGTATCAATTGAGAGGTAAGGCGTTCCGCTTGCACCGTAGGGATCGATTACTTTAAGAGAATATGTTCCGGCTTCAGACGAAACAAATTGCCAATTTCCATTTGCATATCCAAGTAAATATGTGCCTTTACCGTAATAAAAGATATTATCCTCGTCGCTATATTCAAGCACGATGTCATCGTTTACGGTTACAATGAAATTGATCCAGTTTGCCTCTGCTGCGGCTGCTGCAAGTTCAACCCGAACAGGTGTTTTTGGTGCTTCCGTTGTTACGTTACCGTCAAAATATGTTGCATTATAGCCCTGATATAGACCCCAATCCTTATTAGACAGATCGGCATACCAGTCGTCGATCTGTACAAGGTGTTTCTTTATGACCGTTTCATCACGCGCGATGGTTAAGTCTATAGATGGAATGCTTCCATAATCGGCTATAGACGCATTGTTTATTTTAAATCCATACATAATCAAATCCCCCTTTCATCAACCGAGATCAACAACGGTCGCGTTGCCGGAATAAAACGTGGTGGTCTCGGTGTACGAGCCCGAGCCGACGTCGAGCTTTGAGATCGCGGCGATATGATCCTTGACGGATCTGTACGCCGAGACGGGAGATCCGCCGTTTATATCCTCGTATGTGTCGTCGAGGCTTCCGCCGAGGCTGAGATATACGGATCTCAGGGCGTCGATGTTGTTTTTGACCATTTTTATTTACCTCCGTCGTTTATTTCCGGGGCGACTTCGGCGATGCTTTCGATCGCGTCGCTGATCTTCGTATCCTTGCCCTCTCCGCCGAGCAGTACGGTGATCGCGTTCAGCACCTCGACGGTCTTCGTCAGGGACGCGACGTCATTTTCGTCGCCTCCGAGCTGCTTGTAAAGGTTTTTAAGAGCTGTGATGTTCTTTGCCATGTTTACTCCTTTTCTGCGTTATCTGAGCGTGCAGAATGCCGTCACGCTCACCGCGCCGTTATTGTAATATGTTGATGACGTGTCGCCGTTCACGACGTCTACGGCCGTCTGTGCGCCTTCCGTGAGCATCGCGAAGGTCGACAGCGTACCGACCTTATAAAGCACCGTGTCGCTCGACCTGACGTAGCTTTCCGGGGCTCCGAGCACGACGGAAAAGTCCTGACTCGCGAGCGTGAGCTGCACGATCCGGAACTTTGTCGTATCGATCGGAAGCGTGATCACGCCGTTCACGGACGCGTACACGCCGGTGTGTACGCGCATCGCGGAGGACGCCGCCTCCGTGTCCTGCGTATAGTGCCGGAAATCGCCGTATTCTTTTGAATAAGCGTATACGGGATGATAGAGCGAAAGCTCCGCCTGATACTTTGAATAAGCCTGTCCGAGGTAAATATAAAGCGTCTTTTTGCCGTCCGTGCGCGCGGCGTCGGGGTCCGACGCGGGAAGCGCCTGGACGATCGAGCTGCGCTCGAGATACGATCCGCTTGACACGTCCTGCGTAAACGTCGCCGTGCCGACGGCGGGATCGTACAGGACGCGCAGATATACAGGCTTTTGAGCCGTCAGAGCCGTGGGCGCCGCGCCCGTCGTCGTGCCCGAGCTGTTTATGTTCAGCGAATACCGGACGTCGTATGCGACCTGATTGTACAGATACGGGGCGGAGGCGTTCGCGCCCGCCGTGACCGTGCCGGTCGTATAATACCAGTATATCCGTCCGAACGGATCGAACGGCGCCGCGTTCATCGCCTTCGTGTACGTCGTTCTCGCGTTTGATACGTTGTTGAACGGGACGAGCTCGCCGTTTTTGTCCGTCATACACAGCTCGTACCTGTAAAGCGTGCCGGCGTTTGACGCGACAGCCATCGCGCCGCTGTTCTTGCGCATCTGATAATTCGCCGTGCTTGCGTAGTCGGCGACCTTCCAGCAGCCGGCGACGGCTTCGCCCGCGGCGGAATTCCGGTACACGCTCGCCGAGACGTCCGCGTCATACGTGAGAACGACGGAGGAGCCGACAGGGAACGCGGTACCGACGGCGGTGTCGACGTTGCGCGTGACGGGATGCTCTCCGAGCCCGTTTATGTCGAGCACGGTGCCGTACGTGGCGTGCCCCGCGACGTCGATCTTATAAATGATCGTCAGGCCCGTGTAAAGCTCCGTGATGTCATTGTACGAGCCCTTCCAGCGCGCGGCGTAATACGGTGAAGTCGTGACCGCGGCGACGCTGTTCACGCCTTCAACGTAGAACACGCCGGCGTTTGAGGCTGCCGGCTTGTTTTTTATGTACGCCGGCGCCGTGGTGTCGTCTTCGTCCCAGTCGGATTGAACCTGCTGAGCGGAGCCGCCTCCGCCGCCTCCGGATTCCTGCGAAGCCTTGTCAAGGCGTTTTTCGTTTGCGGCGAGCATGTCGGTGAGCTTCGTCGGCATGACGCCGAACGTGAGATCGATCAAGGCGCTGTCCGAGCGGATCGTCAGCTCGTCGAGCGTTGAGTATTTGACGCCGAGCGCGGTCTTCAGAACGTACCTTCTGCCGACGTCGTATCTGTCGAACGCGTACGTCGGATTATTGCCGTCGTAGCGGACGCTGACGCTGTGCTGTCCGATGCTCTCCGACAGGATCTCTCTCGCGCGCAGAGAAGCCGCGGACTGCGACGTGCCCTCCGCCGTGTCTATCACTCTTTTGCCGCGCAGGCGGTTCGCGGACGGCGTCTGCGTCACCGTGCCGTCGGGCAGCAGATAATAACGCAGGCATGTACTGACCTCCGTTTCCGTGTTCGTGTATATGATCTCCGCCTCCGCCGCGCGGTTCATGCTGTAGTTTTCGCTGCGCATGGCAAACGCGGGGAATGACAGATCGACCGGGGCGATGCTCGAAAGCGCCGGATATTCCGGCGTATACGCGAGCCCCGCGCGGTGTATCACCTCCACGGAAAGAGCGCCGCGGGACGGGGCAAATTTCAGATATACGGTGTGCTGCGGCCACTGATACGACGCGGATCTGATCCACGACAGATATTCGATGACGTTGAATTTCCGGTTGTCGTCGTATTCGGGGCACAGATTGTACGGCGTGTTCGGATCCGGCGCCGTGACGCTCAGATACGGCATATGAAGATACGGATCCGTCGTGTTTGCGTAATTCTCGTCGAGTATCTGCTTCACGCCCATCGTTGTGCTGCCCGTTTCGGTGAACAGTGTTTCCGCGACGGAGCTGAGTATCGCGTCGTCGGAGAACATATATTCCGGCTGGAGCAGACTTATCGTGTAAGCCGCGGCGCCGCGCGCGGATTTGACCGTTTCGATCACACCGAAGAATGCTTCGCAGAAGAAAAAGTCGTTTTCCGCGGCGACGGGCGCTCTCGGGACGGTCACGGTCGATTTACCGGAAAGATCGGCGCGCCACGTGAACGCGTACGAGCCGAGCGTCAGCGCGTCTTTGACCGAAAAATCGGCGGATGATATGATATATCCGGTCATGAGATCTCCTTGAAATACGTATACAGGATCAGATGAACGTAACAAACCGCCCCGGACGTCACGCTGACGGTGAGGTCTGCGGTGTTGCTTATGTCGAAGAAGTTGTCGCGGCTCATATCGAGCCTACCGGCGGCTGATTCGCCGTTTATAAGAAGACGGCAGTCCGTCGGCTCGCTCGAGTATTCGATCTGATCGGCGACCTCGAACGGGCCGGGTACGGTGATCGATCCGATCGGAATGCTTCCGCCCGCTCCCGTCGCCGCGATCGTGACGGACTGAACGTCGTCAAACGGCTGAACGAACGCGTAAAGCCTCATCGGAAGATCGGGGTGCACGTCGAAGCTCTCCTGCGGATCCGTCGCGCCGTATACGTACCGTTCTACGGCCTGAAAATAGGGCGTGAGCGCGTCGAAGGTGAGAGTCGCCCGGATCCTCCCGAGCTTCATCACCTTCGGCTGTGCGGAAAGAAAACGCACCTTGCGGTAGTATTTTTCCGTTCCCGTGTCGTATTCGAGCATCGTTCCGTCGCCGTCCGCGTATTTCACGGCTTCGGCGTATCCGCTCCGGTCTGAAAACTCGCACACGAGCGCGATCCTGTTCTGCGCGATCCTTCGCTCGTCGGTGAAGTACGTACCGTTCACCGACGGGACGTAAGAGCTCTCATATCCGAAGCCCTCGCCCGAGCGTGACGTTACAAAACCGTCGTTCAGCGTGTGCAGTCTGATAAACGACTGCATCGTCCTGTAAAGCGATATGATCATGCGAATACCTCTCCGAGTCTTTCATTGACGACGGCGGCGACCTTTTCGCCGTCCATATACACGCTGCTGTCCTTGTCGAGCAGAGCGTTGAGAAGAGCGATCACGGTGTCGAGCTTCTGCTCGAGCGTTCCGTTGTACGATCTGTTTCCTTCGGCGGTGAGAACCCTCTCGCCCTCGTGCAGAACGGCGGGATACTCGTCATACGGCACGTAGTTGATACCTTTTTTCAGCTTCGGGATCTCGGGTATGTTGAATCCGAACGTCTTGCCGCCTATGAACGGGACCCAGTCCGGAACGTCGAAACTGAGCTTGTTCAGCCCGCGGACGAGCACGTTCAGACCCTCGATTATGAAGTTCAAAGGACCCTTGAAAGCCTCCTTGAGCTTCGGGAAGACCTTCTCCGTCAGGTACTCGAGCGCTTTCGTTATCGGTGTCAGCACGACGTCGACGAGCGTGAGAAGCGGCTTCAGCAGCGGGCCGATCAGCGCCATGATGCCTTTGAGCGGCTCGAGCAGGAAGGTGATGACCTTCACCAAAGGCGGGAGCAGCGCCGTGACGAGCTTCATGATAGGTTCTATGATCGGACCCAGCAGGTCGAGCACCGTCGTGAGCAGCGGCAGGATGACGTCGAGAACGGACACAAGCAGCGGGAGAAGCTCTTCGATGATCTGTACCACGTACGGCATGAGCATCTTTATAAGCTCCATGAGCGGCGGCAGTATTGCGGTCACGATATCCGTGAACAGCGTTATGATCACCGGCAAAAGCGTCTCCATCAGCTCCGAGATCACGGGGAGCAGCGCTTCGAAGAGCCCGGCAAGTACCGGGAGCAGGTTATCGACAAGATCAAGCAGCGGAGGAAGTACGGAGTCCGCAAGCTTGACGATGATCGGTATGAGCGTCGAAAACATTGACTGAATGACGGGCATTTTCTCGACTATAAGATCCGCAAGCGTCTGAACGAGCGGAAGAAGCGCCGAGCCGAGCTCGTTTTTCAGCCCGTCGAACGCCGCTTTTACGTTTGCGATCGTGTCGCCGAGCTTGACGCCGGCTTTGACGGAGTCCTCGCTCATGACGATGCCGAGCTTGTCGGCCTCATCTTTCAGATCTGCGATGCCGTCTTTGCCGGCGTTGAGCATCGGGAGCATGTCCGTGTACGCTTTTCCGAAGATCTCGGCGCCGAGGGCGTTCCTGTCGGCTCCGTCCTCCATTTCGGCGAGGACGTCAACGACGGCGGAAAACTGCTCCTCGACGGAAAGCCCGTCGAATTCCTCGAGATTTATTCCGAGCTTTTCAAACGATTTTAACGCTCCCTCGGAGCCGCCTTTCGCGGAAACGAGCGTTTCGCCCATTTTCTTCACGGAGGCGGTGAACGACGAGGAGGATACGCCGCTCTGATCCGCCGCGTGCATCCATCTCTGAAGCTCCTCGCGGTTGATCCCGGTGCGTTCCGAGAGCTTGTCGATCTCGTCCGCCGCGGCCGCCTGCGACTGCGCTATGCCGAGAACGGAGCCGCCTATCGCGGCGGCGCCGCCTACGATCGCGGTCGCCGCCGATCCGACGCCTTTCGCGACCTTGCCGAACGTAGCGCCGAGACCGGATGCGTTCTTATCGGTCTTTGATATTGATTTGTTGGCTTCATCGGAGTCGACGAAGATCGATCCGACGAGCTTAAACAGTGACGTCGCCATCAGTAAGCTTCAGCTCCTTTTCAATCCGGGCGACCTCCGCGAGGATATCCTCGTCGGAGCGCCGGTCTATGTTCGCGCCCGTCATCACGTCACGGAACGCGCGGAAATTCTGATATTCCGGCTTCCACCTCGTGAAATTGGCGCAGAACAGCAGATATAAACGTTCGTCTTCCTGCGCCTTGCGCGCGGAATCCATGAATTGTACGAATTCCTCGAGTGGCATGCGCATGACCGTGTCATACGCGGCGCCGTACCGGCGCAGGATGAATTCGTTCAGGTCCCCTTCAGCATACCGACGACACGTGTAAAAAAATCGACCCACTCGCGCAGGTTCGCCGTCTCCTTGACTTTTTCAAGAAAGACGTCCGCGTCCATTTCCGGGATCTGCTCGGCGGGGACGCCGAACGGGCGCGAAAGAAAACCGTAAAGCTCTTTCTCACCGTTCGCCTCCGTCGCCGCGTCGAGCAGCGCGAAGATCAGATCTCTGCCGAATTCGTCGGCGGGCTTGCCGGCGCTCTGCTCATAGATCCTGTTTATAAGATCGATCGCGCCGAGCTTCTTCAGCAGGCGGATCCCGATGAACACGTCGGCTGTGCGTAATTTGCTCACGTCGTCACCTCGTTATGTGGCGGTCTTGAGACCGGGCCACAGCATCGTCTCTTTCGTCAGCCACGTGAGCGCGTTGAGCTCGAGCGTGGCGCGCGCGCCCTGCTGGACGATACGCTCTTTTACGGGGCCGGGGTCGTCGTCCGCGTTGATCTCGCGTATATCGGGCGTGCGGGTGAACGTGCCGCCGCCGCGGGTAAGACCGATCGTCGTACTGTCGATCGTGATCCTGCCGGCGCCGAGCACGATATTGTCGCACTTGTCCGCGGAATTGAGCGTTGACGAGATAGTCCACGGTTCCGTGAAATCCTCGCTGTCAAGATTGCTCTGCTCGTACGTTACTTCAAAAGTGATCTTCGGCACGATATCGTTCTTTTCCGAGAACGTGAGCGCCATCGGGTCCTTTGAATAAGCGTTCCTCAGAGTGATGCTTATGCTGTCGCCTGCTTTTGTCTTGCCGGTCCATACGACGGTATGAAAATCGGTCGCGGCGAGAACGTTTGAACCCGTCAGGGTCGTGGTAGTTGCAGCCATTTTTTATCCCTCTCTGTGTTTATAATTGTTGTGTCAACAGTAATCGTATACCGCGACGCGGTAGCTGCCCGGCTCCATCCGGACGTGCACCGCCTCGAGTATGAGATATCTGCCGCTGTTGAGCTTTACCGTGTACGTGAGATCGGCGCCCTCTTCTCCGTATGCCGACATATCTTCGTGCCACGTTAAACTGATCCATTCGGCGTTCTGCGAGCCCTTATCGAGCACGCGGACGTCCCAGCTTTTGCCGTATCCGGAAAGATCGTCGCCCGGCGCGAATGCGTAGACCGCCCCCTGCGGATCTTCTTCGTCCCGGATCGTCATAATACCTTCGAAGAGCGTCACGCGCTCTTTTCTCTCGTAGGTCTGTACGGTGTATTCCATGTGATGACGCTTCAGAGACTTGTCCGGATCGTCGAGACTGTAGCGGACTTCACGGAAGAACGTGGGGAGCACCTTATCCGTCGGCCAGTTCAAGCCGTTCAGAAACTCGTCGATGACGTCTCCGATATGCTCGACGCTTATAAAATTAACGCTCCGGTTCCATACGTCGACCTCAAGCCGGACGTCGTCGCGGTAAAGATCGGTCGTGTCGTCGCGCTTGAATGAGTACACGACGTACGGATATTCCGCCGAATCCGGCGCGTTTTCGTAATATACCTGTATCCCCGTCGATGAAAAGAGTATTTCTTCGACGGCTTCCTTCAGATTGCCGTATGTCATTCCGCAGCCCCCTCGTATTCGCTTTCGTTGATCAGGTTTTCAACGGAGGCGTCGCCGTCGTCGATCGCGGACAGATACTTTGACTGTATCTCCCTGATCGTGTCGACGTTGTTTTCGACCGAATCGCGCAGAAAGCCCATCCGCGGCTGATGCTTCGTGCCTATCTCCTGGAACAGGCCGTAAAAGCCGTCGTCGACCGTCGACAGCTCGACGCGCGGATACTGCGTATCCTTGCCCGAATACACTTTGTATTTCGTGTTTCTGCCGACGTTGCCGCTCTGCCTTCTGAACGCCGCGTAATACTTCGCTTTGAAGGTCTTCGCGACGAACTTTCCGACGTCGCGCAGCGCGGCGCGCGTCAGCTCGAACAGGTAATAACTGCATTTATCGACGGCGGACTCGTACGATACGACGACTTTGCCGTGATCCTTCGTGATCTTTGATACTGATTTAGGCGTCGGCAATTATAACACCCCCGTACAGCACGATCTCAAGGACCGTGTTTTTCTTGTACGTCCGCAGGATCTTATAACGCACGCCGTCGACGACGGCGGTCTTTTCGCCCTGGTAGTCGCGATAATCCGCGATCTGTACCATCAGCTCGGGCTTGAAGCCCGCGGCGGCGGACTGGTAAAATTCGCTCTGACGTACGGATCTGACGGCGCACATGACGTTTTTGCGTACCGTTGCCGTGTTTATCATGTCGCCGTTACCGTTTTTTCCGTACACCGGTCTTTCGAGTGTGAGCGGGGTATCGTACATTTACGCGTCCCCGCTTTCGTCGTAGTTGTGCGAGAGCAGCGCTTTAAGCTTCTCGTAATCCCTCTCGTATCTCTCTCCGCGCTCCTCGAAATTGAAGTACGCGCGCAGATAGAACACGATCGCGGTCGTTATGAGCGGCTCTTCGTCTTCCGTCACGGTGACGCCGGCGGTCATCAGATCCGCTGCGGCGGACTCTATAACGCTGCCGATCTCCGCGTCTTCCTGATCGTGAGAGATGCGGAGGGCGTTTTTTGCATATTCGACGGTCATATACCGCTCCTTTCGTTTCTATCGTGAGGGAGGACCGGAGAGACGGGGTCCTCCCTTGTCACGGCCTCCGCCGGGCGGAGGGCTTTTATCATTCTTTGCTGATGTAGACGAATTCTCCGGGCTGACCCGCGCCGGCGACTATGCCGTACGCCGTGTAGTCGGAAACGCGCTGCTTGCCGGAGCTGTCGCGGCTTACGGAGATGGGTTCGATCTCGTTGAGTCTGAACTTCTTCATGTTGCCGATGACGATATCGCCGTCATGCAGGTACGGATCCTTTTCCGCGGGATAGCCGCCGATCGTGCTTATGCCGGCGCCGTTGACGACGGCGAAGTTGTAGAAGCTGTTCGCGTCCTGATGGAACATGATCTCCTCGGCGACGGAGTTGCTTATGTAGATCTTCGCGCCCGCCTTCTGCTTGCCGGAGAGAAGGGCGAGACCTTCCTTTATCGCGGCGAGCGGATCGGTGCCGTCGTAGGTCTTTTCATTGTCCGAGCCGGCGGAGGCGGTGACGCCGGTCACTTCATCGGTGCCGGTGCCGTATATGGTCTGATCGATCATCGCGTCCTTGACTGCGGCGATGAGCTCGGTCTGCAGGTAGGAGAGGAACGCCGGGACAGCCATACGCTCCAGCTTCCAGGTCACGCGGATCGTCTCGGATATCTCGTACGGCGTAAGCTCGAGCTCCGCCCATTCGATCTGACCGTCGGGGTTAGGAGTGCCCTCGGTGCGTATGTCCGCGCCGGTGCCGGATACCTTGTACGGGAATTTGAGGACGCCGGGGAGGTTGTCCTTTGCGATGTCGCGGAAGATCGGGGAGACGAGCTCCGCCTCTTTGACCAGGGCGAGGCTCATTTCGGTCGGGATGAAAAGACCGCCGTTGTTCACGCCGTCGGCTGCCACGCCCGCCTCGACGAAGGTCGTCGCGGTGGTGGTAAGAGCTACGCCCGCGGCTCTCGCTGCGGTCTGCTCGTCTTCGTTTACGGGCATTCTCATGAGCGTTTTTGCGAAGAAGTTGCGGTATTCCTCGCTTGCGAGCGCTTCCTCGCGCGTCATGGCTTTGCGGGCGGTCTTTTCCTTGACCGCTTCGGTCCTCTTGCCGACTTCGCCCGCGGCGATCTTCGAGAGCAGGGAAGCGCGCTTTTCGCCGGCTTCCTGTATTGCTTTGCGCTCTGCGATCAGAGCGTCGGCTTCTGCGGTGAGGGCGTTTATGTCGGCGCCTTCGTTTTCTGCCTCCGCGGATATGGCGGCGAGGCGGGTGTTGATTTCGTCAATTCTCATGGTTTAAGATCCTTTCAGTTTGATTTTGAGCTGTAAAAGCTTTATTTCACGCTCGCGCTTTTCCCTCAGCTCCTGAAGCGCGGGCAAGATGACTCCCTCTCCCCACTTTCGCGCGTTGATGACCGTGTTATCGTTTGCCGGGATCGATACGGCGGATACGTCGTATATCTTTTTCACAGCCGTGTGCACTATCGTGCGGCGCTGTTCGTCGTAATGGCACTCGCCGACGCGGAAGCACCACGACATTTTTCGGATCAGCCCGGCGCTGATCTCCTCATACAGCTGCTTCGCCCCGGTGCTTTTTCCGAGATCGGCGGCGATGAACATACCGACGTTGTCGAATATGATGCGCAGACTGTCGGGCGTGCGCGCGAACACGCGACCCTCGTGGTCGTACTGCATTATAACGTCGGATATGTCGGCTTCCCGAAACGCGTCCGGGACGAATTCCTCGTATACGGGGCCGTCTTCGTCCTCGTATAACAGATACGGCGCGTATTTTGCGGCGTAGCCTTCAACGTAGTAATCCGTATCGAAATATCTGTCGGCGCGCTGCGCCGTCTGCAGCACCGTGAGGGCTCTGTACTGTCTTTCGTCGGGTTTAAACGGCATTGTTCGTCTCACTTTCCGGCGCCGGTTCCGCAGGCGCCTGTAATTCCTTGACCGTGGCGTAATCGCGGCGGATATAGAAGACGTCTCCGTCCTCTCCGATCGGCGTCATCCCGAGAAGCTCGCGCCCCTCGTTGGCGGAGATCATACCGCGGTCGCGCAGATCCGTAATAAGCTTGATCTTGTCCTGCGTGCTTATGAAATCGAGCCGTCCGGACGAGAAATATATTTTGTTCCCGGAGCTGATCTCGCGCTCTGTGTATTTCATACGCGTGTGCACGAGCGACGCCTCGAGCGCGAACGGCTCGACCTCGCCCTTGCAGTACGCGGACCACTGCTCCGGGCTGTATTCGTTTTTGATGATTTTTTCGTTCGTCCCGAAGTGCATGTATACGTTGTCGCGTATTATCTGCATCTGTTTGTCGTCGACGACGAACGGCGTACTGTTTACCTGCTTCACCTCGGCGTACTTGCTGTCGAAGATCATTACGCCGCCGTTGTTCTCCGGATTGAGGGCGTTTTCCCGGAAACGCTTCTGCTCGGCTTTGATCGTGTCGTCCTTCAGGACGTTGCCGGCGCGCGCGAGGAAGCGGATGAACGCGGAGCTTTTCACGCCCTCGACGATGCCCTCGTTCTGCGCGTGGATCATGTCCATCGTAGGCCGGAGCGATTCGTTGCCCTCTCCGCGTATCTCGTCGCGGAAATAATACTGCATCATCCTGCCGACGCGGTCGAATTCTATCGCGCCGTAAACGGAGCCGGCGAAATTATAACGCAGATACACGGTGTTGTTGACGGTGACGAGCTCGCATTTGGACGGCACGAGCGGGTAAAAGCCGATCAGATGCTCGCCCTGCGCGTCGTCGCAGACCGGAGCGATAAAAGCGTTGTTCGTCGCCTTGTAGACCGTCGCGAGCCTGTAAAGATACTGCTTGACGTTCATCAGCTCGTTCGGCTGCCTCATACGGTTGGCGAAGGCCGGGTCCGCCGAGCCGTAAACGCGCGGCTCGAGCATGCTCGCGTGCTGGGCGAAAGAGTGGATCGCGGCGCGGCAGAGCTCCGCCTCGTATACCGAGCCTTCAAAGGTCGTGAATACGGGCGAGTATGCCGTCAAAAGCCCGAAATACTGACCGACGGCTTTTTCGATCGCGTCCTTTTCTCTCAGTTTTTTGCGGTTGAATATGTTAGCCATGTACACCCTCGTTTAAATTTACGTATTGATCCCGCACGTCGAGAAATCCTTTGTGCGCGATTATAAGGGATACGGCGCCGTCGATACGGTTGCGCGGATCCGTAGTCTTGACGGGCTGGATATTGCCGTTTATATCCTGCTTTTTCATGGTGTTGTACAAGCACCATTTTGTGACCGGGTTGTTCTGATAGATCACCCGGTGCTCGGCGAATTCGACTCCGAGATCCTTCATCGGTTCCGAGAGCGATATAACACCCTGCCGCACCGGCTTCATCGAATTCTCCCCGAAATTCGCCTTGAATTCGCGGAGGAGCGAGTCGTCTATGTGCCACGGGTCGTAAAAGATATAAACCGGGTAAAGGTTCTCCGTGTCGCGCAACTCGCAGAACCAGTCAAGGAAAACACGCTTGTCGACCTTCGTACCCGGGTACGTTCTCATATATCCCTGCTGTACCCACAGAGAATAGGGGACGGCGTCGCGCTCCTTGCGGTCGCCGGCTTTTTCCGCGTCGTCGATAACGCGCTGCGGGATCCAGTACATCTGACGCGTGTATATATTCGGGTCGTCCGGGCGCGCGCAGTAACACGTCGCGGCGTTGAGGTCGACGCTGTCGGCGGCGTCGAAGCCGCCTATGCAGTAATCGAAGCCGGGCCACTCGACGGCGGTGTTGTTCGCCTGCTCCGCTGTGAGCCAGGCGGAGGACGCCGTCTGCGGTATGTTGAAATCCTTTACGAGAACGGTCGGCTTAAATTTCGGATCCTGCACGGCTTTGTTCACGTTCGCTTTGAGCTCGTCGTATTTCTTTACCGTTCCGAGCCCGGGATTCGCTTTGATCCAGCACGTTTCGTCAAGCCATTCGTCCGGAGAATCGAGCTCGTAGATGAACGGCAGAAAACGCTCGTCTTCCTTGCTTCCGTCGATCACGGCGGCAGCGTATTCATACTGCGCGTCGAAGATCGATTCACGCACGAATCCGTTCGTGCTTATCACGTAAATGAGCGACTGCTCACGCGCGGAGCCGGCCTGTTTTATAAGGTCGTAAAGATCGCGGTTGCGGATCGCGGCGAGCTCGTCGATGACGGCGCACGAGACGTCAAGCCCGTCAAGGCTCTTTGTGTTCGACGCGAGCGCCATAATATAACCCATGTTGAACGGACAGTAAAGATCCGACTGCCGTTTCCGGACAACGGAGCGCAGCTCCGGAGACTGCCTGACCATGCGGTAACAGGCGTTGAAGCCAAGCATCGCCTGAGTGTGTTTCGTCGCTACGTTGTACACCTGCGGCGCGCCTTCCTCGTCGTTGAGCAAAAGATCGAGCTCTACGGCGGCGGCCTCCGACGTTTTGCCGTTCTTACGTCCTTCGATCGTGTTGACCTCGCGGTACTGCCGGAGGTTCTTGTCGTCGACAAAGCCGAACGTCGCCTGCAGTCTCGCCTTCTGAAACGGCTCCAGGACGAACGGCTGACCGATCCGTCCGGACGGGAGGCGGCAGAACTTCTCAATAAAATCGACGTGCTTGTTCGCGATCCTCTCGTCGTAATGGTATTTGCCGGGCTTTGCGGCCGCCTCGAGCAGCCGCTCGGCCTGCTTTTTCATTTTCTGACAGGCGACTATGCGCCCGTCATAGACCGCCGTGAAATAATCAAAAAACGCGCTCATCTCCGAACGCGTGTATTCTGCAGATACTTCATGATCTCCGGCTCGGCGCCGGACGCCGCGTCTATCTGCACGATCTTTGAAAGTGCCGTGACCGTGGCGTTGTAATTCTTTATCAGAACGTTGTAAGCCTTCGATTCCGGCGATTCGCCCATGAACGTTATGCCGTTGCCGTTCGTGACCTCCGTGATCACGCCCTCGCGGTTTATAACGTCGCGGAGATCTTCGAGCGTTGCGGTCTGAAAAGCGATCTCCTCGATTATCTTGCCGGCGAGGCTCGCCCTCTCGGCGGGAACGTCGCGGATAAGCCGGCGAAGCTTCTTCGCATACGCTTTTATGCGGTCGTCTTTTGTGACTTCAGCGCTTTTTTTCGGCATTTTGACCGTCCTTTCCCGACATGCGGGGGACTTGTCCGCATTTGTCTGTTTTTATGCTGTTTTGCTGTTTTGCGCGTGTGAGCCCTTCCCTGCACATAAGCCGCAGCAAAAATTAACCCACCCGCGACGGTCTCCGCGGGGGGTATCCCGGAGCCTGAAACGGGGGGGAGTACCGCGGAGAAGAAAAGACCGCCCGGGGCGCGTTATCTTTTGAACGGCTCGCCGTTCTCGTCAAAGCCGCACGCGCTTTTTCTCCCGTACCGGCTGTCGTTGTAATGACCCGGCTCGTCGTTGTGACACTGCAGACAATCAAGCCGCAGGATGTCGTGATTCAGAGCGACGAGCGGATCACCGATGTTGTTCGGCGTCAGCATGATCACGTGATGCACGATCTCGCCGCGCCGCTCTCTGCAGACCTCGCACAACCCGCCGTCTGTTTCCCGGCGTTCGGCGATGTACGACTCACGGCAGGCCGCCCACGCGGCGGAGTTGTAAAACGCCCGTGCGAAGTCTTTCATAAAGCCCACCCTTCAAACCCACTTGCGTCACCGTCCCGGCGTCCGCACTTTCCATTGTGACCATTATACCACGTTTCAGCGCGGCGCAGTGCCATATTGCAGACGTCTCAGGACTTCGGCGAGGAAGCGGTCGCGCCTCCGGAAGAAATCACGCTGTGATACAAAGTCGATTCCAAGCCTGTGAAACGGATACGTTTTGCGGTCGGCACAGTTGAGCATCAGTGCGCGGCGGAGCTTCTGACGCTCGGATCTGCCGCGTATGTCGGCGCCCGCCGTCTCGAGCGCGTCCTCCACGGCTCTGATCTGCACGTACTCGCGGCTTTCATACAGGCGCTCTATTTTCTCCGCCTTCGCCGCCGTGGAGTCGGATACGGAGCCGCCGGACGGTACGGGCCTGTCTGCAGACGGTGAAGGCATCGCCGAAGCGACGGAGCGGCGCAGCGTTTCGAAAGCCTTTTTCCGGGACGCGTACGCGCGGACGTGCCAGAGAGCTATCTGACGGTCGTAATATCCGAGCCGCTCCGTCATTTGCTTACCGCCTTTTTCAGCATCCTGTATTCCGTGACGAGCACGTACGGGCGTCCGTCGTTCTGCACTCTCGGGTATCCCGTGATCTGCACGAAATCGCCCTTTTTCAGTCTGTCGACGTGCATCATCCGGCAAGCCCTGCCGTTTGCTTTTATCCTGAATTTGCGCGATACGCCGCCGACGTGCTCCATCATGGCGAACATAGCCCACATTTCAGCCGCCGCGTCCGGGTCGTTTTCCCGCCCGGGTTCGGTATGTACGTAGTCGTAATTCGGATCACACAGCAGATTTCCGACGATCTTCATATAGGTCCTCCTTTACCCACCGTATACGCACGTATACGTCCTTGTTGTACGGATTTCGTTTGATCTCGACGCGCTCCGCCGTATATCCCGGGCGCGCCGGTGCGAAGGGCTTTCCGGATTCGAACGATCTGAGGAGCTTGACGGCGGTCTTGCCGTTGTTCTCGCTGTCGCGTTCCTTTACGTCCGGCGGCGTGAGGTTGCGGGACCCGCGCCATTTGCGCGAGTAACGCGGATCCTTGAACACGTATTCGCACCATGACGCGGAGCCGTACTGCTCGTAATCGATCGGCGAGATATTCACGCTTCCGTTGCCCCACAGCGTTTTGAGCGTTTTGTAATCGATCCCGCCGGTGATCAGCATGTGATGATGCGGACGCATCGTCCCGTTTTTGCCGATCTCGTCGACGACGACGTATTTGAGCTCTTTGCCGCGCCGTTCGTACCAGCGGCGGAGGCGGCGGACAAAAGCGGCGTGAAGCCGGCGCGCGTCATCGATGCCGTCGGGTTTGCGGGCGTCGCAGTATGTGAGCTCGATCTTCAGGTCTTCGTACTGTCTGAAATTGTTGTTGACCAGGTCGGTGAAGTGCTTCAGACTCTTTTTGTCGTTGAGGATCTGCTGGGCGTCGCTCGTCGGGCGGAGCTTTCTGCCCCTGCCCTTCGGCCCTTCCCATACCGGATAGTATTCTTCCTCGACGGTGATCGCCGTGCTCGTCGTCCGCTTCCTGTAAATCCGTGTCCTTCTCATCCTGTCCCTTCCTTTGTGACGGGCTGACGCCCGCACGGTCAGAGGCGGCACGGCCGCGCTGTCATGCCGTACCGCGCACCCCTCTTTTCGTGATAGAAGTCGCCCCGCCTCTTTTTATAAGAGACGGTCGAGCTTTTAAGATTGATATTCGAGACATTAAGCGGACGCGTCCGCCCGCTTTTTTCTGTGTCCCGAACGGCGGATCAGACCGCCGCCGAAAGCTTTTCAAGCACTTTTTTAAGCGCCTGGGAAAGCTTGTCCTTCGTTTCCTCCGATCTCGCGCACGCCGCGACCGTGAGCAGCGCGTTGAAATCGTTCTGCAGCTGTCCGAGCAAAGTCTGAAATTTTACGATATCCGGGTCCGCCTGCGCCTTCGCTTCCTCTTCGGCGCGGCGCAGGATCGCGAGCTTTTGCTCGTACTGCTCGGCGGCAGCCTTTCTCAGATATTCCGCCTCGTCAAGCTTCTTTTTGAGCTCGTCCGCGGTCTTCTGAAGCTTCTCAAGCTCCGCGGCGCCCTTTTTCTTCTGATCCTCCGCGCCCTCTTTCTTTGCCGCGGCGAGCGCCTTTTCGGACGCCGCTGCCTTTGCCGTCTCGGCGGCCTGAGCCGCTTTTTTCGCCTTTGAAAGCTGATCCTCGAGATCCTTTATCGTCTCGGCGTTGTCCCGGAGATTGTTCTGAAGCTCCTGCACCTTCACGCCGAGCTCGCCCTGCTCGTGCAGGTTGGCGTCGAGCTCGTCCCGGAGCTCTTCGATCCGCTCGTTCGCCTTCGCCGCCCTCTCGTCGGCTTCTTTTTTCGCCTTTATAAGCGCCTCGACCTCGCGGGTGCTCTTGTTTACGATATCGTTCTGCTCTGCGAACTCGGCGCGCTCATCGGCCGGCAGAGCGGTGAGGAGAAGCGCCGACGTCATATCGACGCCCTCCAGCGCGTGCGTGAGCGTTTCCGTCGTCATGCTTATCTGCTTGTCCCCGTATTCGCGGTAAAGCTTCATGAGGTTCGCCGCGGTGCTCGTGGAATAGTCCACGTTTGACGAAAGCCATTCGCCCCACGATCCGTAAGGCACGATCTGCTTCGCCTCCGTGAGGCGTTCTCCGATCTCTATCGCGTACTGCAGGTTCGAGCGCCGCGCGATCTGCTTTATGGCGTTGATCTCGTGCGCGATCAGCTCCGGCGTGCGCTCCGTTGCCGTTGTTTCGATCATTTCGTTCATGCTCTTTGTCTCTCCTTCTCCCGCAGCGGCTTCAACACCGCCGCGTCGTATTCGTTTTTGAAGTTCAGGCCGGAGTCGTCCGGCGTTCTGTTGCCTTTTGCGTAATACTGCTTTATAACGTTCTTGCGGATCTCGACGGTGATATATGAATCCTCGGCGTCCGCCTTCTTCCGGACGAACAGTATCACACAGTCGCCGCGCGCGTACTTTTCCATATAGACGCGGGCGACGCAGTTGTTTTGTGTTTTTGCTTCTACGACGAAATCCGGGACGTCGTGCGGCGCTCGGATCAGATACACGTCGTTTTCGTAAGCATATTTTTTGTTCGTCTTTTCTTCAAGTTTTATGATCTGTTTGTTCAGCTTCGGGTTCTTGTTGATCTCAAGCGTCGAGCATGCCGCGTTGTGTGCCCGGCGGAGATCCTTCGGAAATTCGACGTACTTATCAGTCAGATCATAATTCAGCTGTTTGCACATTTCCAAGTAGTCCCGGTACAGCGTCATTTCATACTTGTACTTTTTCGCCGCTTCCGGCAGAGCCGAAAGATGTTTGATATTGAATATCGACGAACCGACGGTACCGCCGGCGAGGCGGTCGTATTTTTTTACGTCTTCGAAATCCGGTTTTATACCGTGCCGCTTCATCTGTATCGCGGCGTACAGCTGAACGGGCGTCGGGTCCTTTTTCAGGATCTCCGACACTTCCGCGACGGTCAGACCTCCGAATATCTCCGGGACAGTTTTGCCGCTGTATTTCAGACCGTAACGTGACGGGTTCGGATCTTTGATCAGAGCCTTCGCGCCGAATTTATACAGGTATTCGACGACCGGACTTTCAAAGAACGCGCGAAGCGCGGAATGAAACGACCACGGGAGCAGATCGTTGACGCCGGTCTCGTTCTGACGCCATACGCCGAGCAGGTCGACGTATTTCAGCTTCGTGCTCCGGAACGCGTCGGATGGCGACCGGTAAAGCCAAAATCCGTTCGGTTCAACCTTGCGGCCCAGGTACGCGTTATATACGTTCTGATACTTTTTGTACACGGTCGCGTTATTGTCGAAGTCGTTGCGGCGCTCCCAGTCGTATTCCCAGTAACCGTCCGCGTAGTCGTATTCTCGCAAATACTCGTACCGCACGGATCGGCCTTTATAATTGATCACGTGGCGCGTGCCCTCGCAGAGCCCGATCAACGGCGGGGCCGTCATATCCTCGCTGACGGCGCCGTAATCGACGCGCGTCTCGTACGTGCGCAGGACGACGGACTCGTCGCCGAGCCTGTCGACGACGGCGAATAAGCCGACGTGATATACGTTCTTGTGCCCTCTCCGGACGTCCTTCACCGTCACCCAGTTTCCGCATCGCGGACAGCGCGCGTGATCGTTGTGTCGGTATGACCAGTAGAGCGGGATCCACTGCTCGCAGTACGTGCAGTATCCGCGGCGGTCGCGGCATTTCCCGGACTGCTGAAATACATAATGCTCGGGCATTACGACGACCTTTATAAACTGCCGAAATTCGTTGATATCGTGATCCGGTATAACGCCGAAGACGTCGTCCTGATATTCGCGCTCTTTCAATATGCGCGCGTTTTCGGCCGCGGCGCGGCGTTTGTGCTGGATACCTTCGATCGCGTTCAGCGCAGTGCCCTCATATTTGCCGAAGATCTGGAGCATGGCGGAGGTCACGGTTTTGTCTTCGTATACTTTTAAATACTTAAAGCCGCCGTATCTCAGGCTCTGTCCTCCGTTATAATAGATATTGCCGATAAAGTATATCGATCCGAGAATACCGGTCGCCTCTTTGTCGGTCTTTGAGTTCCATATCCGGACGTTTTCGCCGTCCGTGAAAGCCCGCAGCGCGGGATATGGCTTTGCCCCGGCGTCATACCAGTACGCAAATTCGGCGTATATCTTGCCGCCGGTATTGCGCACCGCGGCGGCACAGACCGCCTCTTCTTTTACGACCGGGAACCGGGACGGCGCCGGCGGATCGAACGCGAGCAACTTCTTAAACGGGATCATATATCCCCGCCCCCTCTCGCTGCTGGAGCCTCCGAAGCTCTTCCCAGCCGTCATATATGCTGTGTTCCCGGTTCTTGCAATCCGGTTTGTTGTCGTAAAGCTGATATTTATAAAATCCGACGTATTCAGATCCCCAACCGGAGTCAATACGGCGGCCTGTCGAGACTTCCCGAACGGCGTACGTCGTTTCTTCTTTGTAAGGATAGATATCGGTGATGTATACTTTTCTGATTCGTCCCGCCGTGTCCTCGACGTAATACTCGTCTTCTTCAAGCTCCGGATCGCGCGGGCTCGGAAGATAATACCTGATCTTTCGGAGCTGTTCATCTGTCATAGGTTGTCCCCCGTCTGATTCTGCCTCACGGCTTCTTTTAATTCGAGCTGTCTCGTAGATACGACGAATTCTACTATTGCCGACGTCGCCTTTTCAATGGCCTTTGTCGCCCGCTCAATCGCTTTAGTCGCTTTTTTCAGCCTTCTCACGTCAATATTTACTTGAATTGTCATTTTGTCGAGCATCGCCATGCTTAGCGCCCCCTATCCTATCAGATCGAGCAGGTCGAGCGTGACGCCCTGATCCTGCTTCGGAGCCGGCGCCGGCTGTTCCTGCTGCGTTCCGGTGTACTCGCTGAGCAGGCGCGCCGCAAGCTGATCGTCGCCGCAGAACGACGAATTTTTCGCGTTCTTTTTCGCGTAGTCGCGGACTTTTTCAAAATAGCCATTTAACGTGAGATTTTTCGTCACGAAGGCGGTCTCTGCCGCCGGCGTCATGATCTGCTCGAGGTATCCGAGCCACATTTTCAGGGCCTCGTCCTTGCCCGCCTCGGCGGTCAGTTTCGTTTTGAGTGCTTCGGTCATTTTCCTGCCTCCTCTTCGATGCTCATGATACCGCGGATCTCGCTTTTCACGATGCCGACGCGGTTTTCGTTTACAAAAAGGTATTTCGTCTTGTCGGCGTACTGCCTGAGCACCTCGTTGATCGGCTCGGAAACGTCAATGTGACCGCATTCGCCTTTAATGTATATTCGTGTTTTCTGCATTATCATTGTCCTATCAATGTATCTTGGTGTTTTCTGCATTATCCTTGTCCTCCCATTTGAAAAGATATCTGATCGCGTTGATACGCGCCTGTGTGAGCGGCATGAATACGCCTTCGTGCCTGCCTTTGCCCACGAACGCCGCGGGCCCCTTTACCCAGTCGAACCCGCACATGAAGTTAAGAGTGCCGTTGTTCGCGTATATGATCTCGACGTCTGACGCAAAGCGCATTTTTTCGATCTTTCCGCCGTCCGCCGTAAGCATTTTTTCAAGTCTTTTGAGCGTACAGTCGACCACGACCGGCGGGCAAAACGGCTCTTTATATAAAACTTTCAGGATATTGTCGTTTTTATCTTGCATTTTCTCTCTCCTTGTGATATAATAGGGGAAAGTGAAGCGCGGCGCCGATTTGCCGACCGCTGCCGCGCACACTCAAGACCGATCTCCGGAGACCTCCGGGGATCTTTTTTTGCCCTCTCATATCTCGTCCTCCGTAAGAAAACACCACCAGTCCGTGAACGGATCGGCTATACCGTTTTCGTCGCAGAAGACTTCCGTCTTTCCGCACCGGGGACACACAAGGACGCGTCCGTCACGCTTCGATACCGTGTTGTCGACAAGCTCGTCGGCGAGCTTCCCGCCGCACCGCGGACACCTCTTGTACAGACGCGCGCGCTGGGCGCGGCCGATCTTCTCAAGCTTTTTGTCGTAATCGTTCCGGATCATATCGTCGGAGACCGAATACGGATACAGGTCTTTCAGAGCGACGAAGACGGTGCAGATGTCTGATACGCGGATCCTCGCGTTCGTGATCAGCCTCGGTGGCTCTCCTATGTCCTGCGGGTGCCTGCCGTGGTAGATCTGCAAAAGCTCAATGTACCGCCCGTAATGGAAACTGTCGGAGCGCGAGTCGTACCACTTGACGTACGACTTGTTCTTCATCAGCGATAACGCCTCTTTAGCCGTCATACGTACCTCCCGAATCCGCGAGGAGCAGCTCGACGCCGAGCGCGACGTAGTCGGCGGAGAGCCCTTCAAAGCCGTCAAGGATATAAACGATCTTGCAGACCGCCGCGCGGTCGGTGTAGTTGCCTCCGTTGTCGATCTCGTTCAGCGCGAGCAGATCCCCGACCTTGTATCCGCGGTCGTTTTTTCTGATCTCGAACTTTTTCAGCCCCGATTTCAGCGCGTTGTAATA
Source organism: uncultured Ruminococcus sp. (assembly GCA_902778145.1). Classification (GTDB taxonomy): domain Bacteria; phylum Bacillota; class Clostridia; order Oscillospirales; family CAG-272; genus UBA1248. The sequence goes on along the minus strand of CACYWW010000014.1, from coordinate 9,286 downwards.
CTGTGACCTGATCTTAACGTTATGTATCATTGTTTTTACCTCCCGCCGCCGGGATGACCGACGGCATATCTTCGTCGTCCGTGAAGCACGGCGTTTTCGCTTCGTGCGTGTCGATGAGAAGAGATATCGTCGCGAACACTATGCAGCAGACCAGCGTCGCCGCCGCCTTGCCCGCGTCCTCCCCGATCTCGTCAAGCGTCATCGCCTGCTCCGGGAGCATTTCGCCGGCTTTGATCTGCCGGTCTTCGCCTTCCAGGCGGCCCGCAAGCCCGATGAGAAGGACGATCACCGCGGCCGCGAAAATGCCCGCCGTGACCTTGCACGCCTTTGATATCATCGTCATGTTATTTTTGCTCCTCCTGTATTGCAGCAATGAGCTCTAATGTCATTGCCACACCATCCATCAGAGATACTCCGTATTTTTCAAATATTCGAGCGACCTTCAACGTTTTTTCGTCTCCTGTCGCCTTTGCATGAGCTTTGATAAAAGCATCGATCAGCGCCGGACCGTTAATATCGAAACCATGATCGTTCATCATTCCTCCTCGCCTATCGTCACGCGGTAGATCTTCGTTTTTACCTGCACCTCTGACAGTATCAGCAGATCGGCGCCGCAGTCGCAGCGGACGATATCACGCTGCTTTTCCGCGTTCACGTCGATCCTGAGCGCACGTCCGCAGTACGGGCACATGTTCGTTTGCTTGATCTTCATTTCCGTTTCCTTTCCGCGGCCGCTTCTTTCTGCAGCTGCTCGTTTCTTTTCGCCCTCTCGCGTCCGTCGGATCTGCGGTTTTGACGCGCGAGCCGGCGGCGTTCTTTTCTCCCGGGGTTCTTTTTCATTGTGTTTGTCTCTCCTTTTGCTTCTTTCTGTACTCTTTCAGCCATATTTCGTATTTTTCCTGCACGCCGGGAATGGCAAAGAACCGGCGGCAGGTCTCGACGGTGTCCCGCGCGAACTGGTCGAAGACTCTGTCTGACATAAGATCATAGTCAACGCGCGCATTCGGCGGGACGGTCTCGATACGGATCGTCGTATCATTCTGCATAAGCGACGCCGTTTTCCCATTCGGCCTTTTTGCGCATCACCTCGGACACGGGGATCACGTATTTGCTTTTCTTCATGCCCGGGTGCATGCGCTGGCCTCTCAGCTCACCGCGCTCGATCATCGCCTTTACTGTCTGACGATGACATCCGAGAATGACGGCAGCTTCGTTGCAGCTGTAGAATGTTCTTTTGTCCATGCTTTTACCTCTCTTTTTTGATGTTTTTTGCGTTTTTGGTTGACAAAGGCGTATTTATATGCTATAATGAGCTTGCTGAACACATTACGAATATAAACCGCCTTTGCCGTATGAACTCGATTATTCGGCGATTTTTGCCGTTTTTTCGATGTTCGACGATATTATACACTACAAAAAGATGTTTGTCAAGCGTGATTTACAAAAAACATCGAAAAAGAGTGTAAAAAAACAACAGTGATTTTTGGCGGTTTTGCACAAAAAGGGGTGTTTTATGTTTTACGAACGCTTGAAACGAATATGCAAAGCCAAAGGCACAAACATAACGAAGGTGTGCACGGAACTCGGCTTGAGCACTTCATCGACGTCAAACTGGAAATCCGGAAAAATGCCGAACTATAATTCTCTTAAAAAGCTCGCCGACTATTTGGGCGTATCCGTTGATTTTCTGATATCTGAGAAAAACGGAGAGGTTAACGTGTCCGGCAAGGGAGTAAAAATCCCCGTTATCGGTATCGTACACGCCGGGCTTCCTGTAGAGGCCGTCGAGGAAATCCTCGACTTCGAAGAGCTGACGCCGGAGCTTGCCGCGAGCGGTGAGTTTATGGCGCTGCGCGTCTCCGGTGACAGTATGGAGCCGAGGATCTGCGCGGGCGACGTCGTGATCGTCAGGCGTCAGCCGACAGCCGAAAACGGCGACGTCTGCGTTGTAATGGTAAACGGTGACGAGGCGACGCTGAAAAAGATCCAGCGCACCGACGACGGCATCATGCTGATCCCGTTCAATTCAAATTACGCCCCGATGTTTTTCACAAACAAACAGATCGAACAGCTTCCGGTCACTATCCTTGGAAAAGTGATCGAGAACAGGCAAAAATTTTAACGGAGGCAGAAAATGGCAAAAACGATTACAAGACCGGGAAAAGGAAACAATATTATTGATCTGTGCGACGATTATACAGTCATCGACATTGAAGCAACGGGTTACGCGCCGGAATACGACGATATAATCGAGCTCGCTGCGCTGCGTATCAGAGGCGGCGCCGTTGTTGACAGCTTCACGACGCTGGTGAATCCCGGTTATAAGATCGACGATTTCGTACAGAATCTGACGGGTATCACAAACGACGATCTGAAGGGCGCGCCGGCGGTAAAAGATGCCCTCTCACCGTTCATCTCGTTCATCGACGGCGATCTTGTCGTCGGCCATAACGTGAATTTTGACGTAAATTTTATATATGAGAACAGCGTCCGGGCGTACGGTAAGCCGTTCGGTAACGACTTTGTCGATACTATGAGGATCGCGCGAAAGCTGCTTCCGGATCTTAAACATCACCGCTTGAAGGATATCGCCGGCACGCTCGGCGTCGATCAGACGAGAGAACACCGCGCGTATGACGATTGTGTGACGACGTTCCGCTGTTTCGAAGAGATGAAAAAGCGGATAAACGCGAGCGGGTCCGTCGCGGATCTCGTGAAGAGTTTTAAAAAGCCGCATTTGCCGGGACTTGATCTCCGGACGATCACTGCGGATACGACCGAATTTGACGAAACGCACCCGCTTTACGGAAAACACTGTGTTTTTACCGGAGCGCTCGACAAGATGACGAGAGCCGAGGCCGCGCAGCTCGTCGTCAACGTCGGCGGGATCTGCGACAACGGCATCACAAAAAAGACGAATTTTCTGATACTCGGAAATACCGACTATTCGGTGAACGTGAAGAACGGAAAAACGACGAAGCAGAAAAAAGCAGAGGAATACGTCCTTGCCGGGATCGATATTCAGGTGATCACGGAAAACGCATTTTATGAGATGCTGGAAGAATGAGCAAAAAAGTTTTACAGGCGCCTGAAAAAGTGCGCGCCGTGATATACGCCCGGTATTCGTCCGAACGGCAGACGGAGCAGTCCATTGAGGGACAGCTCCGGGAATGCCGGGCGTATGCCGACGACAATAATCTGCGCGTCGTCGGTACGTATATCGACCGTGCGAAGACCGGCACGAACGACAACAGAGCGGACTTTCAGAAGATGCTCCGGGACAGCGCCGCGCGTACGTTCGATTATGTGATCGTATGGAAGATCGACCGTTTCGGACGCAACCGTGAAGACATAGCGATTAACAAGGCGATTTTGCGCCGTAACGGCGTGACGCTGCTGTCGGCAAAAGAGCGGATCCCGGAGGGACCGGAGGGGATCATCCTTGAAAGCCTGCTCGAAGGGCTCGCGGAGTATTACAGCGCGGAGCTGAACGGCAAGGTCATACGCGGAATGCGCGAATCGGCTTATAAGTGCAGATATAACGGCTCGGCTGTCCCTCTCGGGTATTCGGTTGACGCGGAAAAGCGGTTCGTGATCGATCCGGTGACGTCTCCGGTCGTACGCAGGATCTTCGACCTGTACGAGAGCGGGAAGCTTCCGGCGGATATAATGCGTGATCTGAACGCCGCGGGATTCAGAACGTCACGCGGGAACAGCTTTACCGTGCAGTCCGTTCAGCGGATTATAAGCAACAGATTTTATATCGGTGAATACTCATGGGCGGACGTGACCGTGCCCGGAGGCGTGCCGCGGATCATCGAAGACCGCCAGTTTGAAAAGGTGCAGGATATGATCGAGAAAAACAAAAAGACCCCTGTCGCGCCGAAGCGCAAAGGGATCAAATATCTGCTCACCGGGAGAGTGTTCTGCGGCCGGTGCGGTTCGCCTATGTTCGGCGACAGCGGGACCGGGAAGAGCGGGGAACGCCACTATTATTATTCGTGCAAAAAGCGCAAAAGAGATCACGCGTGTGATAAGAAAAGCGTGCTGAAGGAATGGCTCGAAAAGACCGTCGTCGAGTACATAACCGCCTTTATATCGGACGACCGGGCGGTCGACCGTCTTGCGCAGCGCTGCGTCGACGTCCAGCTCGAAGAGAAGGACAACAGCACCGAGGCGGCGCTCCGGGATAACCTGAAGCGCACGGAGACGGCGATCTCAAATATCATGAAAGCGATCGAGGCGGGCGTATTCACCGAAACGACCGCGGCAAGGCTCCGCGAGCTGGAGGCGGAGGCCGAGTCTATCAAGATAGATCTCACCGCCGAAAGCGTGAAGTCGCCGGGAATTAACAAAGAACAGATCGTGTTTTTCATAACGTCGTTCAGAGGAGGCGACCCGAACGATCCGGCATATCGCTCGCGCTTGATCGATACGTTCGTTAACCGCGTGATCGTCTACGATGACCGGATCCTCATATCGCTGAATTTTACCGGCGAAAACAACGAAATAACCGCCCCCATCCCCGACACCCTCACGGGTTCGGATATAGATTTTTCGGGAGGCCAAATACAAAAGCGGGCGTAAAAACGCCCGCTTTTGTATTTGGCTTTTTTCTTCATACAGGGGGATTCGAAGCCGCGAAATAGAAAACGGTCCGGTGGACCGTTTTCCGCGGTGACCGAAGGATTTTGCAAAGCACGCACGGACAAATTACCGCAAATTGCTTTGCAAAATCCGAGACGAATCCCCCTGATCGAAGTAACGCAAGACAGGCGGGTGGATTCGAAGCCGCGAAAAAGAAAACGGTCCGGTGGACCGTTTTCCGCGGTGACCGAAGGATTTTGCAAAGCACGCACGCACAGATTTTTGCAAATTGCTTTGCAAAATCCGAGACGAATCCCCCTGATCGAAGTAACGCAAGACAGGCAGGGGGATCCGAAGCCGTTATTTCACATTTTGCCGTCGGGCAAAATGCTTCACTTTTTCTCCTTACACAAAAGCGGGCGAACTGCGCCCGCTTTTTATATCCGGCTTTTTTCGCGGATGGCTCTGTCGTATGAAAAACTCCCTCGGTCATACGGAAAAACCGTATGACAGCTCCCTCGGGGGGCTTTGTCTGCCTCGATCTTTGAGGGGATCCTGCCATGACGAAGGAGTTATCGATATACTCTGTGCCCGACCGTATCAGCCGTCGGTCCCGTACTTTTTGGACGAAGCCGAAAGGCGCCAGATATACGGGTCTCCATCCTCCCGCTTACGGAATATCACGTCATACGTGCCTGCCGATACGTTGTTTTTTGTAAACGTAACAGTCAGCCTGTACGTGTTTTCCGTCTCCTCGGCTTCGTGCACGGTGCAGTCCGCCGTTATATCCGGAGCGCGTCCGACAAGTATGAAGGCGTCTATTCTGTCAAGATACGTGTACATCGCGGTCGATCTGACCGTCGCCTTCCGTGTGCCGCCGAAATACGTGTAAACAGTGTTTTCGTAATCCTTTACCGGTATAAGCGCGTTTACGTGCAGCTCCGGATACTCCCGGCTGAATTTATCCATCATGGCGCGGTCAGCGGAGTATCGCGAATAAAACGTTCCGGCAAGATAGTTGAGAACGACGTCCACGTATGCGTCCGCGCGGTCGCGGAATGAATCGAACGTTATTATGCTGTCTCCGAAACAGACGATGCAGGCGCTCTGCGCAAGCCTGGCGATAAGCTGATCGTCGTCCATGATGGTTGCCGTCACCGCTTCCTTTGAATAATCCTTTTTGTCGATCCCGAGCGCGCTGTAAAGCCTCCCGCAGGAGCAGAGAATAAGCTCCGCGGCAATTATAATATATAATATAATTTTTTTCATCTTATGATCCCGTTGTTTATCAGTTGCTGAGCGTATCCTCTCCTGCACGTCGTCTTCGCGTGATGTATTACCTTGCAGCCGAGCGCGGTGCAGAGCCGGAGGTGCGCAAGCATCCCCGCGTATATGGTGTCATATCTGTCGGGTGTGTGGATCCGCGCCGTCTCCTCCGCGCTGTCACGGTCGTTTTTGAGCGTCGCGTAAAAATCCGAAAGCTCTTTTACCTCCGCGCATTCGACGCTGTTCCCGGTGATCGCGCGGTACAACTTGAACATACCGGAGACAGTGCCGCCGCACGCGAACATATCCTTGCCAGACTGTGTGAATCCGGCGGCTTCTATCCTTCTGTCGACCGCTTCGCAGATGAGCCTTTCCTGATCCGGGTCAGGCACAATGTCTACGCCGAATTCGCGGCAGATGGATCTGCTGCCGAACGGAAGACTTACCGAGCGCAGTATCTTTCCGTTATCTATCAGATTGATCTCCGTGGAGCCTCCGCCCATATCGGTCAGATAACCGTCATTCTCGCCTGACAGGGATAAAAACGCCTCGCAGCAGAGACGCGCCTCGTCCTCGCCGGAGATTATCGTGACACGAAGACCCGTTGCGTCCTTTATCCTGCCGCGTACGTCGTCCGCGTTATCGATCCCGCGGAGACTTTGCGTCGCATACGGGAATATCATCCTTACGCCGGATCTCTCGCATATACGGCGGAACTTGTTCATAATATTTATCAGGATCGAGACGCCGTCATCGTCGAGCGTACCGAGATCCTTATGGTCGGCTATCATATCGCGCTCGACGTATTTCTCGAGAAGGATCAGTTTTTTGTTCTTGTATCCGTATATTTCCGCCTTGGCGGTATTTGAACCTATATCAATAACGGCAAATTTCAACTCATTGCCCCCGCGTCACTTATTATTCGTCATATATATACTACTACGGCGGTATTTTTTGCGTAATAATAATCTGTAAAAAAATATGAAACACTCCCGGTAAGAGGTGAAAAATGATAGAAAGTCTCGCCGCGGCGCTGCTGCGGTCAATGTATCTGTTCCTGAAGGTCTCGGAGTCGGACTCGTTCCCTCCACCGCTGTCTGCTTCCGAGGAGACGGAATGCTTCAGACAGATGAAAAACGGAAGCAGGGAGGCGCGTCAGAAGCTGATACGCCACAATCTGCGCCTTGTCGCTCACATCGTGAAAAAATACTACTCCGGCAAGGATCAGGAGGAGCTTATCTCAACGGGTACCGTAGGACTCATAAAAGCCGTGGACACGTTCGACCCGGAAAACGGCACGAGATTTGCGACGTACGCCTGCAGGTGTCTTCAGAACGAGATACTGATGCAGTTCAGGACGTCAAAGAAGTTCCAAAACGAGGTCTCCGTCAATGATACGATAGACACGGATAAGGACGGGAACCCGCTGACGTACGGCGATATCATTTCAGATGACGACGACATAACCGAAACGGTGGAATTCCGGGCGCGCGCCGAGAGCGCCGTGGGGTACGTCATGAACGGGCTTTCGGGAAGAGAACAGAAAATAATCATATGCCGCTGCGGGCTTGACGGCGCGGAGCCGATGACTCAGGCTGAGACGGCGTCAGTCCTCGGCATTTCAAGGTCATACGTTTCAAGACTTGAAAGATCCGCGCTCGATAAGCTGAGAGCGCATATGAAAAAGCTCGGGTATGAATAATACGACCGAAAGAGGAATATATATAAATAAAACAAAACGGAGGTATCACAATGGATCGCGGATTTATAAACTGGCGCGTATCGGCGCGCACCGCCTCGTCGGCGGAGACCGGCGGAGATTTCATACTGCCGAACGATCTCCCGGATGTGAAACGCATAGTGCACGTTATGACAGAGCTCAGAAAAACGGGGAGCTATATAGAGGATCAGACGCTGTCGGCGGAGGGCGTCGCGTCGTTTACGATCACGTATTCGGGTGACGACGGAGCGCTCCATTCAGCGTCGTACACGTCGGAGCTGACGTCGAGGACGAGACTGAGAGACGGCGAGAAGGCCGACATATGCGAGATAGTTTTCGGAAGATCGGAAACGTCGGTAAGACTTGCAAATCCGAGAAAATTCTCGGTGAGATGCAGGATCCCGGTTGATTACACCTCATATATCGGAGAGGAGATCGCGCCTTATATAACAGGCGTTCAGGATCAGGGGCTGCAGTATGACGAGGTATCTGCTGTCGCGTATACCGCGGGAGAAGCGAGAGAGACCGATATTCCGTACGCCGAGGATCTGCATATCCCGGAAAGTCTTCCGGAACCGGACAGGATGATATCGTATTACGTTGTCGCCGGTATCCCGTCCGTAACACCGTCAGACGGCAGCGCGGAGATCAGCTTCCGCGCCGACGTCCTCGTCGTCTACCTGACGGAGGACGGAGTCCCGAGTTCGTTCAGATCCGGCGTCGACATCGTACACGTCACGCAGGATGACGCGTTCTTTGCGGATTCGCTTTGCCGTGCGTCCGTAACGCTGACCGACTGCCGCTGCTCGCTCACAACGGATAAATCGGGAGATCTGCGTACCGTCGAGGTCGATATTACCTACACCGCGGATTATTTCATAGACACGCCGCAGAACGTGAAATATATAAGGGATATGTACTCAACGGAAAAAGAGTCGTCCGCCGTGTATTCCGACGTCATGCTCCGCCATGTGTCGCTGCCGTACACGTCGCATTTCACGGTCTCGCACGAAGAGGCGTCGGACCCGTTATCGCGAGCGGTCGCGGCAACGGCGGAGGTCGAGAAAGTTACCGTCACGCACGGGAACGGTCAGAGCATATGCGAGGGAATAATAAATATGTATATAATAGAAGAAAAGAACGGCGAGTACGAGAGCGGCACGGTACAAACTGAGTTCAGGAGCGTGATCCCGTACGATATGCAGGGAAAAGAGAACAGGATCTGTGTGGCAGCGGGTATACCGTCGGTGAGGACGGAGGGCGGAAGAATGTATTCCGACTGTGAGGTGTATGTCGGGGTATACGGCGAAACTGAAACGCCGGTGCAGACGGTGAAGATCTTCAATATCTCGGAAACGCCGCTGAAAAAAAGGAACGCTTCGCTCCTGATCTGCCGACCGGATGGGGAAAGCGTCTGGGATACGGCGAAAAGATACGGAGTCCCGGTCAGCTCGCTTGAGGCGGCGAACAGGGACCACGGGAAGAGCGTCAGGATAATACCGTGAATATGAGCGGCGCGGGGCAGCCTGCGCTGCTTTTTTTTGCCGAAATCGGAAACACACGGTAATGTGTAAGAATTTGAAAAAAAGGCGAAAAAAGGGGTTGACAAATCGGGAAAAAAGTGATATATTAGTCAGGCGCTCGGGAAACGGGGGACCTGAATAAGGGCCAACGGAGAAGCGGGCGGCCGGATCTTAGGAAGAAAGTCCTGAG